>CAYZST010000001.1:0-72527 GCA_964480765.1 uncultured Arcobacter sp.
TTTTTTCTTGTTTTGTCAAGCCTTTTTTATTAATCCTTACTTAAATTTATCAAAATTTTTAATTTTTTCTAAAGATATACCCTGTTTTCGCTTCAATTATTATAGTTGAAGAGTGATTTTTATTATCTATTAATGTAATTTTACAACTATTGTGAATTTCAAACTCAAAACTTAAGTTCTCTTTTGGACTTTGTTTTGCATAAATTTTTCCATTATTTCCAAAAGATATTTGACCAACACTATTTGTTTTATTACAACTTATATTAATATCTTTAATATCAAACTCTTTTGTTAATAAAACATACTTACTATTTTTATTATTTACTTTACAACTATTTGTTGAATAAACTCTTTTTTTTGTTAGAGGGTCAATTAAGCTCTCATCTTGTCCAGGATGTCCTTTCATATTTTCATCACTATATATAGTATAATAAAAACCTCCAACTCTTTTTCTACATCTAAAAAATTTAAAAGTCCATCTTTTTTTATGCCATAATGGATTATTTTTTTCCTCTTTACTATCTATTAATGCTTGATATCTCGTCTGCTTTAAATATAATATTAATCTTTCAGTAGCAACTTGTAGTTTATCCTCAGTTTTTTTTAAATAAAAAAAACTAGATACTAATAATATTAAGAAAATCGTAAAAATTAATTCAATTAATGAGAAAGATTTTCTCATCTATTTTTAACTACATATATTGTAATTAATGTTTTACCTAAATATTTAATTGGTATTTTTAAATCATATGTATGTTGTTCTTTAGTTGAAATAAAGTACTTGTTCCCTTCATCAATTTTATAAAACTTTAATCTAAGTAAAAGTTTTTCATTATCACTATAAATTCTATTTATATTATTCGATTTTAACTCTTTTGCTATCTCTTTAGCAAAATTATAATCGTATGCAAAATGCTTTTCAGGATTTTCTAATAACAAATATATAGGCTTATTAAAAAGTGTTAAGCATACATTCAAAAGTAGTACAAATAATATGACAGTAGCAATATTTTTATGTCTATATCTAAATTGAGGTAATCTAACTCTTAGTGTATGAAAAAAGATTCTTATCATATATGGTAAAAAGATTACAACAAAAGGAGCATAATCTTCTATATAAATTCTTTGTCTAAATGAAAATAGTAATGAAAATATCAATGAAGTAGATGAGATATACCAGACTAAACTTCTGTCTCCTTTTATTCCACTTCGATATAAAGAGTAAAAAAAATATATAAATAGCAATGGTGAAAATATTGAAGCATAAATTGCAAAAGTATCAACTAAAAACCCTCTTGGTCTACCTCCTGTATCAAAACCATAAATCCCCATTGAAATACCAAAGAGTAACAGTGATATAATTAAAAGTTTATTATCTTTTTTTGTTAGAGAAAAGAAAAAAAGTGCTAAGAATAGAATTGCAAAAGAGTTATCTATAAATAAAAAAAGAACTAGTAAAATGTAAGAGTGCTTATTATATTTTTTATAATAATAAATGTAAAGAAGAGTAAAAAAAGTTACAACAATTGCACTATTAACCAAAAGTGAAGCACTTAATAATCCTGGCAAAATCATAAAAATTATTAAACAAATATATCTATCAGACTCTTTTTTGAAAAACCCTTTTGTTATCTCTGACATTAAAAGCACACAGAATAAATAAAAAAGAAGAAAAGGGAGTCTTAATGCGATATCACTCTTTCCTAATATATAAATGGACCAATTTGTTAATACTGCTAATAAAGAACTATTAATAAAATAATTTAAAGCTTCTTTATATGAAATACTTAAACTATTTGCAGTATAAAAGAGTATAGATAATACTATAAATAGTAAGAAAAAAAAGATATATTTATAAGTATTATCTGAAAATATCATAGTTTTAAAAAGTTATTAATAATTTTAAATCCATGTTCACTCATAATTGACTCAGGGTGAAATTGAACACCATAAATATCTTTACCTTTGATTTCTAAAGACATAATTTCATCATCATCCATACTATATGATGTTGGAACGATTCTATCTGGTAGATTCTCTTTATTAACAATTAATGAATGATATCTTGTTTGAATAAATTCATTTGGCACATCATCAAAAATCTTACTCTTTTTTGTAACATTAATTTTTGATGTCTTGCCATGCATCATATTTTTAGCCCTAATCACCTCTCCACCAAAAACCTGTGCAATACTTTGATGTCCTAAGCAAATACCAAAAATTGGTTTTTTATCTGCAAAATATTCTATTGCTTTTAAACAAACTCCTGCTTCATTTGGTGTTGATGGTCCTGGAGAAATAATGATTTTTTCAGGATTTAACTTTTCAATCTGTGCAACTGTTAATTCATCATTTCTTATAACTTTTAAATCTGCACCTAACTCTAAACAATATTGAACTATGTTATAGGTAAATGAATCATAATTATCTATCATTAATATCATCTATATATTCCCTTGTTAATAGTTTTTATACAAAAAATCTGTATATAACTTTAAACTTTTTCTAAATTAAATTTATATTATATCAATTTAATACTAAAAATGTTTTTTTTAATAAAAAAATAACAATTTTATATTTTTTAAGATATACTTCAAACATGAATTTATTAAAACTTATATTATTTTTATTACTGCCATTTTTTTCAATTTATTTAAAAGCCGCAGAGAGGGTTACCTTACAATTAGATTGGTTACATCAATTTCAATTTGCTGGTTATTATATGGCAAAAGAGAAAGGCTTTTACAAAGAAAATAATCTTGATGTGACAATTAAAGAGTTTACTTTTAAAACTAACTTAGTAAATAATGTTTTAAACTTAAAAAGTGAATATGCTATTGGAAAATCATCACTTATTCTTGATAAACTAGAAGGGAAAAATATAGTCTTATTATCAGCTATTTATCAAAATTCACCTATGGTTTTAATCTCACTTAAAAAATCAAATATAAATAAAGTAAAAGATTTAAAAGGCAAAAAAGTTATGCTTACAACTGATGCAAGATCATCTGCTTGCATCAATTCAATGATTATTTCACAAGGATTGAAGTTAAAAGATATAAATTTTCAAGATCACTCATTTCAACTTGAAGACTTGATAAATGGAACAACAGATGCAATCGGTTCTTACTTATCTAACGAGCCTTATCAATTAGATAAAAAAGGAATTGCATACACTATTCATAATCCAAATGATTATGGCTTTGATTTTTATGGAGGAATTTTATTTACTTCTCAAAAAGAGCTTAAAAATAATCCATCAAGAGTGAAAAAATTCCATGAAGCAAGCTTAAAAGGTTGGGCTTATGCTTTTGAAAATATCGAAGAGACTGCAAATTTAATATTTAATAAATACAATACACAAAATAAAACCCTAGATTCATTAATTTATGAAGGTAAGGTTCTAAAAAAACTATCTGGTTTTGATAAAGGATTACTTGGAAAAATAGATTTAGAAAAAGTAGAAGAGATAAAAAGACTCTATCTATTATTATATTTAAGTAATAATAATTTAAAAAAAGCTATTGACAATCTTATTTATGATCCATCTTCAATAAATCTAAGTCCCAAAGAAAAAGAGTATTTAAAAAATAATAAAATTACACTATTTTCTAATTCAAATCTTCCTCCATTTACATTAAAAAACAAAAATAAGAATCTTATTGGCATAGAGATTGAATATTGGAATTTAATAAATAAAAAATTAAATAATACTAATAAAACCGTAATAGAATTTAACAATAATAAAGAGGCTATAAAAAATATTATAGAAAATAGAAATATAGTAAAATACTCATTTTCAAAACATGATGATAATGAGTTACTTGCTAAAACAGCTACAATCTATCATATTCCTATTGGTTTAGTTACTTTAAATAATAAGCCTTTTATTTCAGATATGTCTTACTTAGAAAATAAGAGAGTAGCTATACCTAAATATTCATCTTTATATGAACTATTCAAATCAAAATATCCGAATATTGAATTAGTTCCAACTTCAAATCTTGCTGAAGGTTTAGATCTTTTATCTAAAAATAAAGTTTTTGGTGTAATAGAGAAACTTCCTTCTTTATCATATATAGTAAGTAAAGAATCTTCTAAAAATATAAAAATTTCTGGAATATTTAAGGAAGAATATAATCTAAAACTTGTAGTAAATAAAGAGAATGATATACTTTTAAACATCCTAAATAAAGCAATCTCATCAATTACACAAAAAGAGATTAATAGTATAAATTCAAAATATTATTCTGTAATTTATCAAACAGCTACTGATTACTCATGGATATATAAAATTGTCATTCCTTTAGTAATTATACTTTTTATTATTACTTTTTCTAATAGAAAATTAAGCAATGAGATTAAAAAACGTAAAGCAATTGAAGAAGAGCTAAATGAAGCAGCTAATATTGATTCATTAACAAATTGCTATAACAGAAGAAAGATTGACTCAATATTAAACAAAGAATTAAATAGAGTTAAAAGATATAAAAGAGCTTTAACTATTATTTTCTTTGATGTTGATAATTTTAAAGAGATAAATGATACTTTAGGTCATAATATAGGAGATGAAGTACTTATTAAAATCTCTTCAATTACTAAGAGTAATATTAGAAGTACTGACTTCTTTGGTAGATGGGGAGGAGAAGAGTTTATCATTATTCTACCTGAAACAACAAAAGAACAAGCAACAAATGTAGCTCATCTTTTAAAAGAAAAAATATCTAACAATGATTTTAGTATAGAAAGAAAAATTACTTGTAGTTTTGGTATTTCACAATATGAAGAGACAGATTCAGCAGATACTCTTTTAACAAGAGCTGATAATGCAATGTATTTTGTAAAAAGAAATGGTAAAAACAGTGTAAAGGTAGTTTAAACTACTTTTACACTCTATAATTGATAATATTTAATTAGCTCATCACTTACATCAATAACTTTTCTAGCTCTTAAACTTTTTAAAACTTCTGGTGTACAAGTTACATCATCTGGCCATCTTCTTTGAAAGTTATCAAGTGAATTTTTATTTGTTCCATCTATACATAAAGTATTTGATTGAATATATATATCTCTATTTGAATCAATATTATTAACTACTCTCCATATTAACATATATGGATTCTCAACATCATTTTGATTCGCATCATCAACAATTACCAAAATTTTTATATTGCTATATAAAGACTTTAACTCTTCAAAGAGCTCTTTTTGATTTTTTGTTTTATCAACAGCAATAACTGTTACAGGATTTTTTGTATGAGTAAAATACTGTTTTAGTTTCTTTACATCACTTGAAATTGCTTGCATTTTATTTAATAAATTTACATCACTTAAAACTTCAATATTTAATTCTTTTATCTCTTCACCTGTACAATCAAGTCCCAATTTACCTCCAAGTGCAAATTTAGGAGATGAATGATCAAGTGCATCAACTACACCCTTTGAGATTAAAATATCATCAATATCAACTCTATTTAATATATACTCTGTAATTGCTTCATGGTCAGTAAGTTCAGGAGCATCTTCATTTACAAAAATTGCATGTTTAACAAAAGACATCTGTCCTACACCCCAAAAAGCATGCATCATCTGACTTGCATGTCCTGGATATAGTGTTTTGATTTTCGCTAAAATTAGATTATGAAAAACTCCATTTTCAGGCATATAATAATCAATTAAATCAGGTGCTGTTGTTTTTAATAAAGGTAAAAAAATTCTCTCTGTTGCATGTCCCATATATTTATCTTCTAAAGGTGGTTTTCCAACTACTGTTGCTAAATATACTGGCTCTTTTTTATGTGTAATTGCTGTTACTTCCATAAAGGGATACTCTTCTTCTAAAGTATAATATCCTGTATGATCACCAAAAGGCCCTTCAATTCTCATTTTTGAAGGATCTACAAAACCTTCAATAATATAATCATTATCTTTTGGAATATAAATATCATTTGTAATAGATTTAACCAGTTGAGCATTTTTATTTTTAACAAAACCATAAAGCATAAGTTCAAAAATACCAATTGGCAATGGCGCTTGTCCACACCAAATATACATGGGGTCACCACCTATTCCAATTGATACAGGCATTTTTTTACCTGCTTTCTTGTACTCGTGAAAAAAATGATTTGAATCTTTATGTATCTGCCAGTGCATCCCAAGTGTATTGTCATCATAAACTTGGAGTCTATACATTCCAAGATTTTTCATCTCACCATTTAATGATGTGGTATAAACTTGTCCCATTGTAATAAATGGACCACCATCCTGCTCCCAAGTTGTTAAAATAGGTAAATCAGAAAGCTTAGCATCTTTACCCAATTTAATTATCTCTTGACATTCACCTTTTCCTTTTAGTTTTTTTGGAATTATATTTTTTAATGCAAATAACTTACCAAAGGTAGAAAGCTTTTCTGAAAATGTTGTTGGTGGTTTCATTTTTAGGAGACTTTCAATTTCTGCTCCAATTTTATCACCATCGCCAATAAAAAGTTTTACTGCCTTTTCATTACAAAACACATTCATTAATACTGGTTCATCAAACTTTTTAGCATTTTTTTTATCTACAACATTAGTAAATAATAAAGCTTTTGAATCCTCTTTTTTAACTTCAACATACGCAACGTGAGGTATCTCTAAATAGATATCAAGTTCCTTATCAATAGTTTTTAGAAGATTATTCTTTTTTAATAATTCAATAGCCTTTTTCATTTTTTCCTCAAATAATCTTAAAATTAGTCTAAGTTTTATATCATTTTATCAATAAAATATAGTTTATAGTAGGCAATTTATATATGATTTATAATTTTGATGAAAAAATAGATAGAAAAAATACAAACTGTGTTAAGTATGATGCTTTAGAAAAATACTTTGGATGTAAAGATTTACAACCACTTTGGGTAGCTGATATGGATTTTAAGACACCAAAAGAGATTAATGAGGCTATTTTACAAAAAGCTTTAAATGGTGTATACGGATATGCTGTTCCAACAAAAAAGACATTTAATCTTATTAAACAATGGATGAGTAAAAGACACTCTTGGGATATTGATACTTCATGGATATCATTTGTAAATGGAGTAATTCCTGCATATAGTGCTGCAATTGAAGCATTGAGCAATGAAGGTGATGAGATTATTGTTCAAACCCCTGTGTACTATCCTCTTTTTAAATCAGTAGAAGCGAATAATAGAGTTTTAATAACTAATCCACTTAAAGAAGAAGATGGTTATTATACAATAGACTTTGAAGACTTAAAATCTAAAATATCAGCAAAAACAAAAGTTTTAGCACTTTGTTCTCCTCATAATCCAGTTGGTAGAGTTTGGAATAAAGAGGAGTTAGAAGAACTTGCTTCTATATGTATAAAAAATAATATAAAAATTATATCAGATGAAATCCATGCTGATATTGTATTTAAAAAATTTACACCTCTTGCATCTATTTCAAAAGAGATTTCAAATATTACTTTAACATTAAATTCACCTGGAAAAACATTTAATATTGCTGGTCTTAATTGTGCATATGCAATTAGTGAAAATGAAGAGATAAAAAGAGCTTTTGATAAAGAGATTAAAAAAAGAGAGATTCAATCTATCAATCTATTTGGTTATACTGCACTTGAAGCAGCATATGAGTTTGGAGAACCTTGGCTTGAAGAGTTATTAATCTATTTAAATAATAATATAAATTTCACAAAGAAGTATTTGAAAAATAATAATTCAAAAATTAATTTCCTTCAACCTGAAGCAACTTATTTACTTTGGTTTAGCTTTAAAGGCTTTGCTATGTCTCATGTAAAAGTGAAACAAAAGTTATTAAAGGAATCTCGCATTGCCTTAAATGATGGAACTAGCTTTGGTATCGAAGGCAAGGGCTATTTTAGGCTTAATTGTGCACTACCAAAAGAGGAATTAGAAAAAGCTCTGAGTAAAATAGTTACATTTTTTTAAATTAAAAAAATGTAACTATTACAATTCTTCTCACTATGTAATTAATAAATAAATTTAAATTCACATATGACCAAATAGTAACTAAAAATATTGTACAATTTCTACATAACAATATAACAATATGGGATAGATTATGTCAACACATCTAATTCTTTCATCAGTTATATTTGTTGCTATTGCTTTTATTTTAGTAGGAGTATTCCTACTAACTAAGTATTTAGGACCAAATAAAACTGACGACAAATTAAAAAACACTGTTTATGAGAGTGGTGTAACAAACCCTGTTGGGAATACTAACATAAGATTTTCAGTTAAGTTCTACTTAGTTGCAATCGGTTTTTTACTATTTGATGTAGAAATTATTTTTATGTTTCCTTGGGCAGTAAACATTTTAGATTTAGGTTATGCAGGAATTATAAAGATGTTCATCTTTATTGGTTTACTTTTTGCAGGACTAATATATATGTATAAGAAAAAGGCATTATCATGGGATTAGGAGCAGAAGCTAATTTAGGTGATTCTATTATCACTACAAAACTTGACTCGGCTATTAACTGGGCAAGATCTTACTCAATGTGGCCAATGGCTTTTGGAACTGCATGTTGTGGTATTGAGTTCATGTCTGTTGCAGCTGCAAAATATGATATTTCAAGATTTGGAGCAGAGGTTGTAAGATTCTCTCCAAGGCAAGCAGATTTACTTATCGTTGCTGGAACAATCTCTTACAAACAAGCACCTGTTTTAAAGAAAATTTGGGATCAAATGTGTGAGCCTAAATGGGTTATTTCAATGGGAGCATGTGCCTGTTCAGGTGGTTTTTATGATAATTATACAACACTACAAGGAATAGATGAAATTATTCCAGTAGATGAATATGTTGCAGGTTGTCCTCCAAGACCAGAAGCTGTTCTTGACGCAATTATGAGGATTCAAGAGAGATCTTACGACGAATCAATTGTAAAAGATAGAGTTAGAAACTATAAGGGGATACTAGATGCATAAACCAGATATGTTAATTGATGTAGCAGATATCAAATCAACTATTACTAGACTAAAAAATGATGAAGATTACTCCATATTATTAGATATAACTGCTGTTGACTATTCAGAATTTCCTGATATAACTCCTTCAAGATTTGCTGTTATCTATGTTCTAAGAACAAGTAACTTTAAAAAACATTTAACAATTAAAGCTTATGTAAATGACAATACATTAGAAGTTGACTCTATTACCGACCTTTACAAGGCTGCTGATTGGGCGGAAAGAGAAACATTTGATCAATATGGAATAAGATTTAAAGGTCATCCAAATTTGAAAAGAGTTTTAAACCATCATCAATTTATCGGACATCCTTTAAGAAAAGATTATCCCGTAACTAAAGGACAAATCTGTACTAAAACAGAGGATTTAATGGATGAAATGATTCCAAGGCTTAAATCAAAAGGTTATACGCAAAATGACTTAGAAGATTTAATGATGTTAAATATTGGTCCTTCTCACCCAGCTTCTCACGGTACAATTAGAAACTTTGTTGCAATGGAAGGTGAAACAATTGCAGCTTGTGTAACTGAAATTGGGTACTTACACAGAGGATTTGAAAAAGCTTGTGAAACCCATAACTATTCGCAAGTAATCCCATACACTGATAGGCTTAATTACTGTTCTGCTATCCTAAATAATATAGGATATGCAAAGGCTATTGAAGATATGTTAGGTATTAATATTACTGCTAGAGCAAAAATGATTAGAATTATTATTGGTGAACTTTCAAGAATTACTGACCATATTGTATGTAATGCTGCAAATATGGTTGACCTTGGAGGGTTAACAAATTTCTGGTATATCTTTGCTCCAAGGGATAAAGCCTACGATCTATTATCAAAGTTAACTGGTGCAAGACTTACTAACTCATATACAAGAATTGGTGGTCTAGAATTTGATTTATATGATGACTTCGCCCAAGATTTAGAAGAGGTTTTAAAAGATGTTGAAAAAGCAATTGAAGATTCACTATCTTTAATTGAGCATAATAGAATTTTCCATGATAGAACACAAGATGTAGGTGTTATTGATGCAGAATTTGCAATTAATGCTGGTATTACAGGTCCTAACTTAAGAGCAACAGGCGTTCCTTTTGATTTAAGAAAAGATTCTCCATATTATGGATATGAAAATTTTGATTTTGATGTAGTTGTAGGTTCTCATGGAGATGTTTACGATAGAATTATGGTTAAATTTGAAGAGATGAGACAATCTATTAGAATCATTAAACAAGCTATGAAAGAGCTTCCTGATGGACCTATTAATGTAAATCATCCAGCAATATTCTTACCAACTAAAAAAGATGTATATGGAAATATTGAAGGTTTAATGAACCAATTTAAACTTACTTTTGAAGGTATTAAAGTTCCAAAAGGTGAATATTATAGTTCAACTGAAGCTGGAAATGGTGAGTTAGGTTTCTATATTGTAAGTGATGGTTCTGGTAATCCATATAAAATCAAATGTAGACCGCCTTGTTATTACTCCTTAGGAGCATATGCAGATATTATTGAAGGTGGAATGCTTGCAGATGCAGTTGTTACAATGGCATCAATGAACTTTATTGCAGGGGAGTTTGATAGATAATGAGTAAGTTTAAATATACAGAACAGAACGAAAAAGAGTTTCAAAGAATTGCAGCAAAATACCCAAAAATTGATGCGATGATGCTTCCTGCACTTTGGTTAGTTCAAGAACAAGAGGGATGGGTATCTCCAGATGCTATGGTTTTCGTTGCAGATAAACTTGGAAAAACTCCAATTGAAGTCTATGAGTTTGCAACATTTTATACAATGTTTAACTTAAAACCTATTGGTACATATCACATCGAGTTGTGTAAAACTCTATCATGTATGATTATGGGAGCACCTGAACTTAAAAAATTTATAAAAGATACTTTAGGAATTGCTCCTGGAGAAACAAGTGCTGATGGTAAATTTCATTTTAGTGAAGTTGAATGTCAAGGTGCTTGTGGTGGTGCACCTATGATTGCATTAAATTATAAATACCACGAAAACTTAACTGTTGATAAGTTAAAGAAAATTATTGAGGAGTGTAAGTAATGGCAGTTGAATTAGTAAAAATTGTTAGTAAAAACTTTGACATTCCAGATTCTCATAAACTTGAAGTCGCATTAAAACACGGAAGATATAAATCAATTGATAAACTTTTTACAATGAAACCTGAAGAGGTAACTGAAGAAGTTTGTAAATCAGGACTTAGAGGAAAAGGTGGAGGAGGTGCTGCATGTGGACCTAAATGGAAATTAATGCCTCCTGTTGATGATAGACCAAGATATCTCATTTGTAATGGAGATGAATCAGAACCTGGTACATTTAAAGATAGACAAATTTTCCAATATGATCCACATCTACTTATTGAAGGAATTATTTGTTCTTCATATGCAATTAGTGCACATGAAGCATATATTTATATTAGAGGTGAATATAAATGGTTCATCGACAGATTAAATAAAGCAATTGATGAGGCTTATGAAGCTGGAATCATTGGTGAAAAAATCATGAATAAATATGATTATCCACTAAACATTACTGTTCATAGAGGTGGTGGTGCTTACATTTGTGGTGAGAAATCTGCTCTTATTGAATCTATTGAAGGTAAAAGAGGACACCCTAGACTTAAACCACATGGTAAAGAGTGCGAGTGGTTCTATGGTATGCCAGCAACAGTTAATAATGTTGAAACAATTGCCTCTGTTCCAAATATTGTATTAAATGGTTATGAATCATATACTAAATATGGTACAAAAAGAGCTCCAGGAACAATGTTATTTGCAATGAGTGGACCAGTTAAAAATCCTGGTGTATATGAAATGGCATATGGAAATAAAATGATTGATGTAATTAATGAAATTGGTGGAGGAATGCAAGACGGTTTAAAACTTAAAGCTGTAATCCCAGGGGGAGCATCTTGTCCAGTTTTAACTGCTCAAGAAGTTGAAAAAGCACACTTAGATTATGAATCTATGTGGGATATTGGTTCTACATTAGGTACAGGAGGGATGATGATCATTCCTGAGGGGATTTCTATGGTTGATGTTGCGAAGAACTTAATTGAATTCTATCATCATGAATCTTGTGGTCAATGTACACCTTGTAGAGAAGGAACTGGTTGGATTGATAAGATTATTAAAAAAATTTTAGATGGGGAAGGCTCTGCCGCTGATTTAAAAACTATTGAAGATGTATGTGAGACTATGAACGGTAAAACTGTTTGTGTTTTTGCACCTGCTGTAAAAGATATTATTAAAAGTATTGTGCAAAAATATAGACATGAGTTCGAAGCTCACTTCAATAACTAAACTTTATAAGGAGAAAAAATGGGAAAAAATACTTTTACATTAACAGATAATAGAGATGGTAAATCGTATGAGTACGATATTATAAGTGGTACAAGAGGTCCTGACGTTGTAGATATTAGAACATTCTACAAAGATTCTGGAATGTTTACATATGATCCAGGTTATACATCTACTGCATCTTGCGATTCTAAAATTACTTTTATTGATGGTGAAAACTCTGAACTAAGATATAGAGGTTATGCTATTCAAGATTTAGCTGGTAAATATTCGTACCTTGATGTATGTTATCTATTAATGAGAGGTAGATTACCTAATACTGAAGAGTCAAAAGGTTTTGACCTAGAGATGAGACATAGATCTTTCGTACATGAAGGATTAACTAGAATCTTTGATGCTTTCCCAGATCATGCTCACCCAATGGCTACACTTGGTGCAGCAACAATGGCTCTATCAACATTTTATAAAGAGCACTTAAACTTAGAAGATGAAGATCAATTCAAAGAGATGAGAAGAAGAATCATTGCAAAAATGCCAACTATTGCAGCAATGTCATATAGAAACTCAATTGGTGTCCCAATGATTTATCCAGATGTTAACAGATATTTCACTGAAAACTTCTTATATATGCTAAGAGCTTATCCAGGTGGGAAAATGAAGTATCTTGGTGATGGGAAAAATGATGACATCAGAAAGGTTGAAGTTGAAGCACTTGATGCAATCTTTACACTTCATGCAGACCATGAACAAAATGCTTCTACTACAACAGTTAGAAATGTTGGTTCAACTGAAGCTCACCCATATGTTGCAATTGCTTCAGGTATTGCTGCGTTATGGGGTTCTGCCCATGGTGGAGCAAATGAAAAAGTAATGGATCAATTAAAATTAATTGGTGATGTTAAGAATGTACCAACTTATATTGCTAAAGCAAAAGATAAAAATGACCCATTTAGATTAATGGGATTTGGTCACAGAGTTTATAAAAATAGAGATCCAAGAGCTGAAGCACTTAAAAAATTACAAGATCAATTAAGAGAAGAACTAAATCTTGATTCTAAACTTCTTGATGTAGCAGCAGCAGTTGAAGAAGCAGCATTAAAGGATGACTACTTTAAACAAAGAGGATTATATCCAAATATCGACTTTTATTCAGGTGTAATTTTAACTGCACTTAGAATCCCTGTAGAGATGTTTACACCTATTTTTGTTATTGGTAGAACTGTTGGATGGATTACTCAGTGGTCAGAGTTAAAACAAGATCCAACTGCAAGAATTGCAAGACCAAGACAATTATATACAGGTAAATAAGAATAAAAAGCTGTCAAATAAAAGGAGATGACACAATATGAGTGAACTTGTTAAACTATCAGTTAATGGGGAAGAGGTAGAAGCCCAAAAGGGAAGTCTTTTAATAGACACTCTTTTAGATAGAGATGTCCATATTCCACATTTTTGCTATCACCAAGCGCTAGGAAAAGATGGAAACTGTAGAATGTGTATGGTAGAAATCGAAGGTCAAAAAAGGCCACAAATTGCGTGTGATACTCCTGTCAAAGAGGGTATGGTTGTAAGAACAAAAGGTGATAATATTGAAAAAGTAAGAAGAGATATTTTAGAGCTTGAACTTATTAACCATCCAATTGACTGTCCAACATGTGATCAAGCAGGTGAGTGTAAACTGCAAGATTACTACATGGAGTCTGGTTTTTATGAATCAAGAGTAGAAGTAAATGATAAAGTTACAGCTAGAAAAAGAATCGAACTTGGTTCAAATGTTATGCTTGACCAAGAGAGATGCGTACTTTGTACAAGATGCGTAAGATTCTGTTCTGATATTACTGGAACAAATGAGCTTGGAGTTATTAATAGAGCTGACCACTCTGTAATTGGTATTTTCCCTGGAAGACCTCTTAATAATCCTTATGCAATGAATGTTGTTGATTTATGTCCAGTTGGAGCTTTAACATCACAAGACTTTAGATTTAAACAAAGAGTTTGGTTCCTTGAAAGTTTTGATGCGATATGTAATGGATGTTCAAGAGGATGTAACATTACAGTTGACCATAGAAAAGAGAAATATAAAGATGATCAAATCTTTAGATTTAGACCAAGAGTTAACAAAAAAGTTAATGGTTGGTTTATGTGTGATGAAGGTAGACTTTCATATAAAAAAGAGAGTGAAAATAGATTCTACACCCCATTAATTAACGGTACTGAAACCTTAATAGATAATGCAATTACAAGAGCATTTAAACTGCTAACTCAAGAGAAAAAAAATATTCTTTTTCTACTTGACCCAAGTTTATCTTTAGAAGAGTTACAAAATGCTAAAAACTTAAGTCAAATTTTAACTGCAAATGTAACTGGATATTCACCTCAATATATTGATGGAACTTTTGGAGATGACTATCTAAGAAAGAGTGATAAGAGTGCTAATAGAGCTGCATTTAAAGAACTAGAAATCAATGAAGATGAAGAGGTTTTCAAAGGCTTAGTAGGTGAAGCTTCTACAATTGTTATCTTAGGAAATAGCTATTTTAATAAAAATCTTGACCTGCTTGAAGGTAAAAAAGTAATTAGTTTCTTCTCACACAAAAATGAAACAATTTCGAAATCTGATATTGCAATTCCTATTGCATCATTTTATGAAAAAAATGGAACATATATCAATTTTGAAGGAATCAAACAAAAAGTAATTTCAAAAATGAAGAAAAACTCTCCAATGGAGACAATTACTTCAGTTATAGAACATATTAAAACTATGATAGATAAAGGTAATCTATGAGTACTGCTTCAATAGTAATTATTATTGTAAATATACTTCTTGCTAAAATACTATCCGTTGGTACAACACCAATCATGGTATGGTGGGAGAGAAGAGTTGCTGGTTTTATGCAAGATAGAACTGGTCCTAACAGATGTGACATTGGAGGAATTAGACTTGGTGGTTTAATTCAAGCAATAGCAGATATGCTAAAACTTGTATTTAAAGAGGATTTTACCCCTGCACATATTAAATACAAATTTTTATATACAATTGCACCTGCAATAGTGTTCATCTGTTCTTTTTTAACTATGGCTGTTATACCATTTGCTGATAATTTAGTAATTAACGGTGAAAGCTATATCATGCAAGCAATTCCAACTCAACTTGGAATTATGTGGTTTTTAGCTTTTGCAGGTCTATCTGTATTTGGTATTATTTTAGGTGGATATTCATCTCAAAATAAGTATGGTCTTTTAGGAGGAATAAGAGCTTCGGCACAAGTTATCTCTTATGAAGCAGCTATGGCCTTATCTATTATCTCTGTTTTATTAACATATGGTTCAATTCATTTGGGCGATATGGTAAATGCACAAGCTGGTACTTTCTTTGGTGTAATCCCAGCATGGGGTATTTTTATACAACCATTAGCTGCATTAATTTTTATAGTAACAGCTTTTGCTGAAACAAATAGAACTCCATTTGATATTGCTGAGGGTGAGTCAGAAATTGTTGCAGGTTATCATACAGAGTATTCTGCTATGAGATTTGGTCTTTTCCAAGTTGGTGAATATGCAGCTATGTCTGCTTCATCTGCAATTATTGTTACACTGTTTTTAGGTGGATATCATATTCCATGGACGGATACTGCAACAATTCAAAATAATATCAATATTTTCTTTATTGCAATTGCAGCAATCTTAGTAGTAAAAGCTATCTTCTTTACTAAATGGATGAATAAAAACTATGATTGGATTGATAAAAATGATAGAAGGCAAAAAGAGAAGAATATTCTTATTAAAGGATTTTGGGGTATTGCCATTATAGTATCTGCTCTATTAGTCATGTTTATTGTTACAGGACTTGGGGAAAATGGTGTAAACATTGCAACAGCAGTAATTCAAATTGGAACATTTGTAGCTAAATTTTTATTTATGAATTTTGTATTCATTTGGATTAGATGGACACTATTAAGATTTAGATATGATCAATTACAAATGTTAGGATGGAAGATTCTTATTCCATTATCAATCTTAAATATCGTAGTAACTGCGATTATTGTAGTAGCAACAGGAAGTTAATATGGGAATTAAAATTGTACCAAGACATGGGAAAACGTTAAAAGATAGACTTTATATTCCAGCAATTATGGGTGGTATGAAGACAACTTTTAATCACTTTAAGAAAAATTTAGGTGATGTTTCAAATCTTAGAACTATGCAGTATCCTGAAGTTCAACCTGATGATATCACTGATAGATATAGGGGTGTTCATAGATTAACAAAATGGGAAGATGGGAGTGAAAAGTGTGTTGCATGTTATATGTGTGCCACTGCTTGTCCAGCTCAATGTATCTTTATTGATGCCCAAGAAAGATTTGATGGAGTAGCTGAAAAAAGACCAAGTGAATTTAAGATTGATCTTCTAGAGTGTGTATTCTGTGGCTATTGCGTTGAAGCTTGTCCTTGCGATGCCATTAGAATGGATACTGGGATTTTCAGTTTTACAGCTTCAAAAAGAGAAGATTTTGTTGTAGATAAAGAACGACTTATGTCTTATGAGCGTTCAAAGGATTTTGATGATGAGTGATTTAATTTTTATTGCCCTAAGCTTATTTGCAATTGGTGGTGCGGTTGCAATGTTAGTTTATAAAAACACTATGTATGCTGCACTTGGATTATTAATCTCAATTCTTGCAGTTGCAGGTTTGTTTGCACTACTTAATGCAACATTTATGTTTATGGTTCAATTGATTGTTTATGCGGGAGCTATTATGACTCTTATTCTTTTCATCTTAATGTTCTTAAATATCAAAGATGAAAATCTTCCAAAAGAACCAAATAAGTTCAAATTAATTGCACTAAGTGCAGTAATTATGATTCCATTTAATGTTGTTGTGTTAAAAGCTATTAATAATTTACCTCATAAAGATATGCATATTATTGAGGGAACATTTGGTGATATTAAACCAATTGGACAACTTCTATACAATGATTGGATTTTAGCATTTGAGTTAATCTCTATTCTATTACTTATTGCACTTGTTGGTTCAATTGTACTAGCAAAAAGAAGAAAAAAGGATAATTCATGATTAGTTTAACATCGTATGCTTTTGTTTCTATGGTTCTTTTTTCAATTGGAGTTATAGGTGTAATTGCAAGAAGAAATATTTTTGTAATATATATGTCAATTGAACTTATGTTAAATGGAATTAACTTATTTTTAATTACATTCGCTAGATATCATTTTAATATGGACCCACAGATTATTACAATTATGGTAATCTCAATTGCTGCTGCTGAAGCTGCGATTTTCTTATCTGTTATCATTTTATTATACAGATCTAAGAAGTCTCTTGATACAGATATCTTTACTACATTAACACAAGGAGAAAAGTTATGATTGATACTTCATTATTAGTATGGATTATCTTAGCTCCTATGATGGGTGCTATTTTAAATGGAGGTTTCTATTTTTACCATATAAAAAGAAAACCTATTCCTCAAATAGTATTCTCACTTATAGGAACAATCACTCCATTAATAGCATTTTTAATTACATTGAGCCTATTTTTAAATATGCTTGAAAGTGGGATAACTTATAAGCAAGAACTATTCACTTGGGTTAATATTGGTACTTTAGATATTAAAATGGGATTCTTAGGGGATAACCTAGCGATTTTTATGTCTATGTTTGTAACTTTTATTGGTTGGTTGATTCATATCTATGCAATTGGATATATGACAGGAGATAAAGGTTTTGGTAAGTTCTTCGCATACTTTAACTTATTCTTAGCATCTATGTTAATCTTAGTATTAGCTGATAACCCTGTTATTCTTTTTATTGGATGGGAAGGTGTTGGATTATGTTCATATTTACTAATTGCATTTTATTACTCTGATAAAGAGAATGTAATTGCAGGTAATAAAGCATTTATTGCAAATAGAGTTGGAGATTTTGGTTTCTTATTAGGAATTGTTACTCTATTTTTTGCTTTAGGAGAAGTAAGTTTAAGTTTTACTTCTTTAGAAGCAAATATTGCTAATGCAAGTCCTGAATTATTAGCACTTTCTGGCTTCTTACTATTTGTTGGAGCCATGGGTAAATCTGCACAAATTCCTTTATACGTTTGGCTTCCTGATGCAATGGCAGGACCAACACCAATTTCAGCACTTATTCACGCAGCTACAATGGTAACAGCTGGGGTTTATATGGTTGCAAGATTTGGTTTTCTTTATTCTGGTATTGAAGAGATTGGAACATTTATTGCATATATTGGAGCATTTTCTGCTCTACTTGCAGCAGTTATTGCAACAAGACAACAAGATGTTAAGAAAATCCTTGCATACTCAACTATGTCACAATTAGGATATATGTTTATTGCTGTTGGATTAGGTTTTTACTCATCAGGTCTTTTTCACGTATTAACTCACGCCTTTTTTAAAGCAATGCTATTCATGGGTGCAGGTGGTATGATTATTGCACTTCACCATGAGCAAAATATTTTTAAAATGGCACAACACAGAGTTCAACTACCAATTATTAGTATTACATTCTTAATTGGTGTAATTGCTATTTCTGGTATTCCTCCCTTTTCTGGTTTCTTCTCTAAGGATGCTATTTTAGCTGCTGCTTTCCAAGAAGAACAATACTTAATCTGGTTTCTTGGTATGTTTACTGCATTTTTAACAGCATTTTATATGTTTAGAATGTATTTTATTCTTTTTATTGCACCAAATAAGCATTCATTACAATATGTTCATACATCAAAAACAATTACTATTCCACTTTTAATTCTAGCAATTGGAGCAGTTGGAGCTGGTTTCTTAAACTTACCAACAGTTTTAGGTGGAGAACATATGGTTGATACATGGTTAGTACAAACTAACTCTATTAAACTTCATATGTCACACTCAACAGAATATATATTAATGATACTTTCTATTGCAGTTGCAGCATCTGGTATCTTTGTTGCATACAAAAAATATGCAAATTTTGATGTATTTAGTCCAGAAGATGAAAAAGGTATTATTGCTAATAAATTTTATGTTGATGAATTATATGACACTATATTTGTACAATCATCTAAAAAAATCTCAACATTTATTGATAAAACAGTTGATATGAAAATTATCGATGGATTTATTATGGGTATTTGTAAGCAATTCATTGAATTTGGTAAAAAAGTTGCAACTATTCAAAATGCAAACGTAAGATTTTATGCAGGATTCATGCTTGTAGGTATGAGTTGCATATTTGTTTATTTATATATTTCATTAGGACTATAAGATGAGTGCAGATATATTATCATTTATTATCTTTTTACCAGCAGCTGTTGCTTTTGGTTTAATGATTACAACAAAACATGTAGAAACAGTTAGAAATATAGCATTTTTAACTACAACGGTTATTCTTGCACTTGTTCTTAAAATTTATATTGAGTTTGAACCAAGTACAGGGATGCAATTTGTAACAAATGTTCCTTGGATCGAGTCATATGGTATTAACTACTATATTGGTGTTGATGGTTTTTCTTTAACTATTCTAATGATGATAGCAATTCTAATTCCTACAGCTTATTTGCTACTATGGGAAGGAAGAACTAAGGGATATTGGATAAATATGCTTCTAGTACAAGCAGGAGTTACAGGAACACTACTCGCTTTAGATGTAATCCTATTCTATTTCTTCTGGGAAGTAATGCTTTTACCAGTATTTTTAATGATTGGTATTTATGGATTTGGAGATAAAATCTTTACAACAATAAAAGTAACAGTATATACTATGCTTGGTTCACTTTTAATGTTTATTGCAATCTTATATTTAGGTGTTGCATACAATAATGAGTTTGGTTCTTGGTCTTTTCAATATGATTCATTAACCCAAATTACAACATTAAGTTATAATGAAAAAATTTGGTTATTTTTAGCATTTCTTTCTGCATTTGCTATTAAGATTCCAATTTTTCCATTACATACTTGGATTATGGAAACCTATAAAAATGCTCCAACTGGTGCTGTTTTCTTACTGTCATCAATTATGGCTAAACTTGGAGTTTATGCAATTGTAAGATTTATGATTCCTATTTTCCCTGATATCTATGTTGAATTCTCAACCTGGTTTGTATTTATTGGATTATTTGGTCTTGTTTACTTTGGTATTGCAGCACTTATGCAAGATGACATTAAAAGAATGTTTGCATACTCATCTGCATCCCATTTAAGTTTTATTGCAGCGGGTATTTTCTCACTTAATGCTTTTGGTATTAATGGTGCACTTTATTTAATTATTGCTCACGCAATTGCAACAGGAGCACTCTTTTTACTTGTTGGTATTATCCATGATGAAACTGGATATAAAACAATTAAAAATTTAGGTGGATTAGCTAAACAATCTCCTATCTTTACAACTATTTTTGCAATTATGTTATTTGCAAATGTTGGTCTGCCAGGAACAAATGGTTTCGTTTCTGAACTATTAATTATCTTTGGTATCTATGAGTTTAACCACACATTAGGTTATATCTCGGCTCTTACTGTAATTATTGGTGCTTCATATATGTTATGGATGTTCCAAAGAGCGATCTTACAAAAAAGAGAGACTGATGATGGTAAAGACCTAAAATTTAGAGATTTAAAAATTAAAGAGATTGTAGGTTTAACTCCTTGGGTTATTCTTGTATTCTTGATGGGTATTTATCCTGATATTTTTATTGATAAGTTTGAACCAACTGTAACTCACTACTTAAATGACATTTTACAAATTGGAGCGACAAAATAATGAATGAATTAATACATATTTTACCTGTTTTAACTGTTTTAGTAGCAGCTGTTGCTTTAATGTTCATGAGTATGTATGAGAAAAAATTCTCTACAAAAACATATATTGCAGTATCATCTGTCATTTTAGTTATTGCACTTGTTTTATCATTTATAACCTTTGGTGAAAGTTATTCCCTTAGACCTTATAATTCAATTTTTAATGATGTATTAATCTTTGATACATTCTCTAACTTTTTTAATGTGTTACTAATTCTTGGTACTTTATTAACACTATTAATTGGTGAACACTATTTCCAACATAGAAAATATTTTAAAGGTGAATTTTTTTGTATTTTAATGTTTTCTCTATTTGGAATGATGCTATTAGCAAATGCAAATGAATTAGTTACTGCATATATTGCCTTAGAGATTGCCTCTTTTTCTGTTTATATTATGGTTGGATATAACTCTGATGATAGTAAAAGGATTGAAGCTATTTTCAAATACTTAGTTCTTGGTTCATTTATTGGAGCATTTTACCTTTTAGGTGTTGTTTTAGTATATGGTGCAGCCCAAACTACAAACTTAACAGAATTAGCAACATTTATTTCATCAAATGGCAATAGTGATTTAGCTTTAGTTTACATAGGATTAACACTAATTTTATTTACATTCCTATTTAAAATTGCAGCATTCCCTTTCCAATCTTGGGTATTAGATGTATATAGAGGTGCTCCTATGATCATCACTGCATATATGGCATCTACTTTTAAAATTGCAATCTTCTCTTTCTTCTTAAGAGCTGTATTACAAGATATTACTCCAATGATTGATTTTTGGGATGGAATTATTTATGTAATTATCATATTTACTTTAGTATTTGGTACTTGGTTAGCAATTACACAAAAAATTATTAAAAGGATGCTTGCAGCATCATCAATTGTACACACTGGATATCTGTTATTAGCATTTATTGCCCTTGGACAAAATATCAATGCGGCATATGCAATAGTATTTTACTTAATTGCTTATCTTTTATCTGCACTTGGTGCATTTGGAATTATTTCACATATTATCTCTGAAACAAAAGTAAGAGTTACTTATGATGATTTCAAAGGTTTAGCAAAAGAGAGACCATTTTTAGCCGCAATGATGACAATTTTCCTATTCTCACTTGCAGGTATCCCTTCAACAATTGGTTTTATTGGTAAATTTTATGTATTTACTGAAGCTATTAATGCTGGATTTGCTCCTCTTGCAATTTTAGCAATAATTGCTACCTTTGTTTCTGTTTATTACTATTTTAAACTAATTGCAATGATGTATTTCTATCCTACAAAAGAAGAGTGTCTTGAAAATGATTTCAATGATAAAAGAATTTCAACTTATGCAATTGCATTTTTAGCAATTATTACAGTTGTAGGTGGAATTGGTTCAGCAATTGTGTTCTTTATACCTGTTTTAAACATCGATACACTAATTGGTTTAACACAATTAGCAATTGATTCTTTAAGCATTAAATAGTGTGTGTTAATCCGTAACATTCTTGCATAATTTTTTAAAATTCTTCATAAAAACAACAAAACTTTAAAAGCCCTGAAATAGGGCTTTTCCCATTTCTTATCATTAATACTGCACAACATTTGTACACAACTTTAACACAATTTTACTATCCCTTGTAAGTTGTATTTTGCTATACTAAAGCTATTAATCCACAAGAAATTTATAAGGAAAGGATGCCAAATGAGTGACCTAATAGAAGGTTATTTAGGAAAGACTGTTGAAAGAAAGAAAAGTAGAGTTCCAGCAAAACTTGACTATATTCAAAGTGCCACTGGATTATTTCTAGGTCTTTTTATGTGGGGACATATGCTTTTAGTATCGTCTATTTTAGTTAGTAAAGATTTTATGTACTCTGTTACAAAATTTTTAGAAGCTAGTTTTATTTTTGATGGAGGTAATCCATTATTAGTTTCAATTGTTGCTTTTGTAGTATTTGTTATATTTATTACACATGCTGCAATGGGTATGAGAAAACTTCCAGGTAACTTCAAGCAATATCAAGTTATGAAAGCTCACGCTGATAATATGGGACATGAAGATACTAAGTTATGGTTTATTCAAGCCTTTACTGGTTTTGCAATGTTCTTTTTAGGTTCAATTCACCTATATATTATTATGACACAATCAGGAGATATTGGTCCTTATGCTTCTGCTGATAGAGTTTGGTCTAACTGGATGTGGCCTTTATATATTCTTTTATTATTAGCTGTTGAGTTCCATGGTACTATTGGATTATATAGATTAGCCATTAAATGGGGATGGTTTGATGGTGATGATCCAAGAGCTACAAGAAAAAAATTAAAACTATGGAAAAAATTCTTAACATGGTTCTTCTTAATTTTAGGATTCGCTACATTAGCTGCATATATGATGATTGGATATGAAAACGCACAAGCAGGAAAAGTAGGTGAACGATATGTACCAACTGCAAAAATTATGAAAATTAATGATGGGAGAGTTGCATAATGAAAATTAATTACTGTGATGCATTAGTTATTGGTGGAGGACTAGCAGGTCTTAGAGCTGCTGTTGCAACACAAAAAAAAGGATTAAGTACTACTGTTTTATCATTAGTACCTGTAAAAAGATCACACTCTGCTGCTGCACAAGGTGGTATGCAAGCTTCTTTAGGTAACTCTAAAATGTCTGATGGAGACAATGAAGATTTACACTTTGCTGATACAGTAAAAGGTTCAGACTGGGGATGTGATCAAGAAGTTGCAAGAATGTTCGTACACACTGCACCAAAAGCAATTAGAGAACTAGCATCTTGGGGTGTGCCTTGGACAAGAGTTAAAGCAGGAACAAGAGAAGCCGTAATTAATGCAAAAAAAACAACTATTACAGAAGATGAAGATAGACATGGTCTTATTCACTCAAGAGATTTTGGTGGTACTAAAAAATGGAGAACATGCTATACGGCAGATGCAACTGGTCACACAATGTTATTTGGTGTTGCAAATGAAGCTTTAAAACATGATGTAGATATTAAAGATAGAAAAGAAGCCTTATCAATTATTCACGAAAATGGAAGATGTTATGGTGCTGTTGTAAGAGACCTTATAACTGGTGAATTGGAAGCCTTTGTTGCAAAAGGAACTTGTATTGCAACAGGAGGATATGGAAGAGTATTTAAACAAACTACAAATGCTGTAATTTGTGAAGGTACTGGTGCAGCAATTGCATTAGAAACTGGTATTGCAACACTTTCAAATATGGAAGCAGTACAATTTCACCCAACTCCAATTGTGCCATCTGGAATCTTATTAACAGAAGGGTGTAGAGGGGATGGTGGAATCCTAAGAGACGTTGATGGTCACAGATTTATGCCTGATTATGAACCAGAAAAAAAAGAGCTTGCATCAAGAGATGTTGTTTCAAGAAGAATGATTGAACATATTAGAAATGGTAAAGGCGTTCCATCTCCTTATGGATATCATGTATGGTTAGATATCTCAATTTTAGGAAGAGAGCATATTGAAAGAAATCTAAGAGATGTACAAGAGATTTGTCAAATTTTCAATGGTATTGACCCAGCTGATGAAGGTCCAAAAGGTTGGGCACCTGTACTTCCTATGCAACACTACTCAATGGGTGGTATTAGAACAAAACCAACTGGTGAATCTACTAGATTAGCTGGTCTATTTGCTTGTGGTGAAGCTGCTTGCTGGGATATGCATGGATTTAATAGACTTGGAGGAAACTCTGTATCAGAAACAGTTGTTGCAGGTATGATTATTGGTAACTACTTTGCAGATTATTGTTTAGAAAATGATGTAACAATTCCTACTTCAACTATTCAAAAATTTGTTGATGAACAAGATGCATACTTAGATGAAATTTTAGCATATAATGGTTCTGAAAATATTTTCAAAATTAAAAATAGAATGAAAGAGCTTATGGATGAAAAAGTTGGTATCTTTAGAAATGGTCCAAACTTAGAAGCAGCAGTTGAAGAGTTAAAAGAGTTATTAGTTAAAACTAAACAAATTACTGTTAAATCTAAACAAAGAGCTGGAAATCCAGAACTGGAAGAAGCATATAGAGTTCCAAGAATGCTAAAAGTAGCATTATGTGTAGCTAAAGGTGCTAGAGATAGAACTGAATCAAGAGGTGCACACTATAGAGAAGATTATCTAAAAAGAGATGATGCAAACTGGATGAATAGAACTCTTTGTACTTGGTCAAATAAGGATGATTTAGAACCAACAATTGAGTATGCTCCACTTGATATCATGAAAATGGAAATGCCTCCAGCATTTAGAGGATATGGTGCTAAGGGAATGATTATTGAAAATGAACTCTCTGCAATAAGACAAACTCAAGTAGATGAAATCACTGAAAAAATGCAAGCAGAAGGTAAAGATAGACATGAAATTCAAGATGCTTTAATGCCATTTGAACTACCAATGAACTACAAAGACAAAAATGAAAGAGCAGGAGATAAATAATGAGTGAACAAAAAAAAGGTAGAGAAATAACTATATCAGTTCTAAAATTTAATCCAAGAAGTGCAATTTCAAAACCTCACTATGTGGATTACAAATTAGAAGAGACTCCTGGTATGACTCTTTTTATTGCTTTAACATATATTAGAGAAAATCTAGATCCAGATTTATCTTTTGATTTTGTTTGTAGAGCAGGAATTTGTGGTTCTTGTGGTATGGTTGTTAATGGTAAACCAGCACTTGCTTGTAGAACACTTGTGGCAAATTATCCTGAAGGTAAATTAACTCTTCTTCCTATGCCAGCATTTGAATTAATTAAAGATTTATCAGTGAACACTGGTAAATGGATGGATGCCATGTCAAAAAGAGTTCAATCTTGGATTGTAGATAACTCAGGTGAAGAAGTTGACATTTCTAAAATGGAAGAGAGAGTTGATCCAGATGTAGCTGATGAAACTTTTGAACTAGATAGATGTATAGAGTGTGGTATTTGTGTTGCATCTTGTGGAACAATGTTAATGAGACCAAATTTCGTTGGACCTGTTGGAATGAACAGAGTTGCAAGATTTGAAATTGATCCTCATGATAAAAGAACAGCAGAAGATTTCTATGAGTTAATCGGTGATGATGATGGTATTTTTGGTTGTATGTCGTTAATGGCTTGTGAAGATCATTGTCCAAAACACTTACCATTACAAAATAAAATTGCATACTTAAGAAGAAAACTAGTATCACTTAGATAATTATATGAGAGGGTGTCCTCTCATATATAAAAATAGAAAAAGTCAATTGCTTTAAAAGTAATTGACTTTTTCTATTTCAGAGTTATATAAATTGATTTATTTTCTAATAAAATCTTAATTTAAAAACATTTGGAGGTTTATCTTGTCTTTAGCAAATGACTATTTTTTACTTTTTCATGGTATTAATGATTTTGAACAAACTACTACATATGGAACATCTGAAAATAAACATAAAGATGAGTTTTTTGAAATATCAGCATTAGTATTAAGTGCAACAAGAAAAAACTATGAAAAATTTATAAGCCTTGCTAGTTTTAAAAAGCTTATAGCAAATATTACAAACAAAGAGGTTAAGAATCTAAATGAGCTTTATCAACTACAATTTTGTTTAATTGAATCAATTAAAGAAGAGATACAAAACTCACATGTTCAACAACTTCATGACAGTTTTGAATATCTACTAAATAATCAGATTATTATCGAACAAGAGTATAATAAATTAATCTCTTTATTTGATCCTGAAGAGTTAACTACAAATGATGAAATAAATGTTAAAGATGAAATAACAATTGATTATAAAAAACCATTTAAAGAAGCAAGAGCAGAGCTTGATGAATTAATAATAGAACTTAATGAACTTTTCAATACTGAAGATTTTAAAGAGGAGTTAAAAGAGACATCACACTATCTTTCAAATCATAAATTTTCTATTGGAATTACTGGGATTATGAATGCAGGTAAATCAACAATGTTAAATGCTCTTATGGGACAAGAGATACTAGGAAGTGCAGTAATTCCAGAAACAGCAAACCTAACTATTGTAAAATATGGAGAGCCTGAAGCAAAAGTTTTTTACTGGAATAAAGATGAATGGAATAGAATTGAAAAAGCTGCAAATGAGATTGAGTCAATAAAAGAGTTTGTTAATGAAACAAAAAAAATATTTGGAAATGAACTAAATAACTTAATAAAAGAAGAATCACTAAATGAACAAGTTGATATTAACAATTTAGCAGCATACACTTCAGCTGAAGCTAGTGGTAAAAAATGTAATCTTGTTAAATATGTTCAACTAAAATCAAATTTAAAATTTTTAGAAGATGGTATAGAAATTGTAGATACGCCTGGACTTGATGACCCAGTTATTCAAAGAGAAGAGATTACTAAAGAGTATTTATCTAAATGTGATTTAATGCTTCATTTAATGAATGTAAGTCAAAGTGCAACATTAAAAGATGTTGAGTTTATAATAGACGCCCTACTCTATCAGAATATTACAAAACTTTTAATTGTAATTACAAGAGCTGACACTGTATCAAAAGAACAACTTGAAGAGGTAATAAATTACACTAGATTTTCTATACAAAAACAATTAAAAACTCAAAATAAAGATAGCAAACTAGACTATATTCTAAGTAGTATTAAATTTATACCTATTTCTGGCAAAATGGCTTTATATCACCGTACAGGAAGAAGTAAAGAAGCAATTAATGCAGGTTTTAATATTCAAGATACTGGTATATTAGAGATTGAAGAGTATTTAGAAGAGACTCTATTTGGTTCACAATCAAGTAAGCCAGACTTAATTATTAAAAGTGCCAAAACAAAACTTATAAAATCAATAGAAAAAGAGTTAAAATCATATAATTATGAATTAGTACTTCTATCAAAATCAAAAAAAGAACTTGAATCTGATTTAGAGGATTTTAATAGAAAAAAAGAGGCAAACCAAAAGATTTTCATAGCATTAAGAGAGGATATAAATATCTATAAAAAAGATGCCCAAGACTATATTAAAACACTCGAAACATTTTTAAATACAGAGCTACTGGATTTAAAAAATGTCATAAAACAAAGAGTTTTTAATGATGTAAAGTACTCTTTTGAAAAAACTAAAAAAAGACCTGAAAACTCAAGAATTAAATCAATTGTCGAAACTGCAATAAAAGATGGAATCATTGATATTATTAGAGATTATAGATATAAATTTATTAAAAAATCTCAAAATATTGGTGAAATTTGTGAACAAAAATACCAAGATTTAGGTTTTGTAATTGGTCACAAAAATGACAACTTTGATGCAAGAGGTTTCTTTCAAGATGATTTTAAAGCTGGTTTTTTAACCTCATCAAATGATGTTTTAATCTCTAAGATAGTAAGTGAAGTACAAAAAAGTAAAGCAAACAAACTTTCTGAATTAAATAAAAATATTGAAACTTATATAAAAGAGGAGTTCTCTCCTATTGAAAAAAATATTTTACAAAAAGCGAATTCAGTTTCACAAGTTTTGATTGATAATTTTTTTAATGAGATTACTGAACCACTTAAAGTTTTTGAACATAAACTAGAAAAAGATGAAAAATCATTACAAGAAAGAATTGCTACATTTGAAGAGAATGAAATAAATAAAGATAAATTAACCATTGAGATTCATAAAAAGATTAAAAAACTTGAAACAATCAACAAAGGACTTAAAGAATGAGTATTTTAAGTAGTTTTGTAAAAGAATATACAGAAAAATATTTTCAAAAAGAGGAAGAGTTTGAACAAGGTTTAGTAGGAGATATAAAAAGAATAAGAGCTAAACTTTTAGATGAAAAATTTTTCCCATCAATTCAGTTAAAAAATATTCTTGATAAACAAATTAGACGTGCAAGATATCCAATGGAAGTCGCAATTACAGGACAGTTTTCATCTGGTAAATCAACATTTTTAAATGCCCTATTATCAAGAAATATTCTTCCTACTGGTATTACTCCTGTAACATCAAAAGTAAATTTTATAAACTATGCAGACGAGTATAAACTAAAAATCACATACTATTCAGGAGCTCAAGAATATGCTCCAATTGAATCAATTGCTGATTTTACAGACCAAAGACAACATGAAATGAAAGATATTAAATATCTAACACTTTATGCCCCAATGGATGTTTTAAAAGATATCTCTTTTGTTGATACTCCTGGACTTAATTCACAATCTCAAAGCGATACAGATACAACAAGAAAAGTACTAAGAGATGTTGGTGGAATTATCTGGTTAACTCTAATTGATAATGCGGGGAAAATGTCAGAAGCAGAAGTCCTTGAAGAGTATATGGAGCATTTTAAAAATAAATCGCTTTGTGTTCTTAATCAAAAAGATAAATTCTGTGATGAACAAATAGAGACAACAACAAAATATATTAAAGAAAAATTCTCTAAATATTTTGCACAAGTTACGCCAATCTCAGCAAAGATGGCTTTAGAATCAAGAGTTCATCATAAAGATATTTTAATTAAAGATGAGTATGAAAAAATTGTAAAAGAGTTTAAAAAAGATCTTTGGGAGAATAGTGTTGAAGATATAAACTTTTTTGAAGAGAAGTTTAAAGAGTATAAAAAAGAGATAACAAAAATTCAAAACTCTGATGCAACAGATAATACAAAACTTTTAAAAGAGTCTAATATTCAAGAGGTTCTTAATTTTATTGAAAACACAATAAGACCTCAAGCAGCAGAAGCCAAAGAGTTTGCCATTAAAAAAGATTTAAAAGGTATTTGTGATATTTTAGTAAAAGAGTATGAGACAATTATAGGAGTTTATAACTCTTTAAGTGAGATATTAAAAGATGCTGAAAAAGATATACTTGATGCTTTTGATGCAATTCATAAAACTTACTCAAAAGAGTTATTTACTATTTATAACTCCCTTGAAGCTATTATGGAAAAAATGGCTCATGAAACATATAAAAATATCAAAAAACAAACTGCTTTTAGATATGAAGAACAATCGGGATTTTTAAGTAAAGACAAATTTGAAAAAATTAAGTATGAAACATATTGGATTGATTCAGATAATGTTTACAAAAATCTTTTTTATGATGACCAAACAATTGATAAAATGTTTAAAAAAACAATAAAAGAGCTTAAACAAGTAGAACTTAATACAGATGAAGCATATAGAAATGTATATAGAGATCTAAAATCTAGAGTTCACAGATGGCAAGAACCTTATGAGCTTATAAAAAAGCATAGAGAAATTGCTTCTGACTCTGAGTTCTCTACCACAAGACACTTTGCAGCAAAAGTTTATGAAAATGTATTAAGAAGTTTTCATCGTGCAATTTTAGAAAATATTTCAGCTTTAAGAAAAAAATTTGCCTATTTTAATGGAGCTTTATCTTACTCATATATTCAAACTACACAAGCAACAATTGCCCATTTTGAACAACAAATTGCTGAATCTGTAACTTTATATGAAAAAGAACCAACAAAGTTTGGAGTTTATCATCCAAGAGAGGATGAAATTTTAACAAAACTAAAAGCAAACTTTGGTTTTGAAAAAATTGAAGATTTTTTAACTTCAAAAAGAAACTATCTATTTAAAATTATTCAATACTCAAAAAATCAATATCTGGAAATAAATCAAGACAGAGTTGATTTTGTTAACTCTAAGAAAGAGAACTATAACAAGAAAATTGAAGATTTAAACAAAATAAAAAGTGAAATCTAAGAAGATTTTACTTTTTCTTCATTAAATTTACTCTAATTTTAAAAAGTTATAATAATTAGAAATAAACTTTACCTAATTGATTTAAACTAAACATAATATTATAAATTCGATTGTGTCAATTATTCGCACTTGATACATTTTTAATATAAAGAGGTTACATAATTACTAAACTTAACATCAATTTAAATCAATTTGTGTGAAAATCCTTTATATATTTTAAGAAAAAAATGGAGAGACAATGAAAGCATCTGACTTATTTGTAAAAGCGTTAGAAAACGAAGGTGTTGAATATATTTTTGGTATTCCAGGTGAAGAAAACTTAGACTTTTTAGAATCATTAAGAGAATCAAATATTAAACTAATTTTAACAAGACATGAACAAGGTGCAGGATTTATGGCTGCAACTTACGGTAGATTAACAGGAAAAGTTGGTGTATGTATATCAACTTTAGGACCTGGTGCTACTAACTTTGCTACTGCTGCTGCTTATGCACAACTTGGTGGTATGCCAATGCTTATGATTACTGGTCAAAAACCAATTAAAAAATCTAAACAAGGTAGATTCCAAATCGTTGATATTGTTGGTATGATGAAACCAATGACTAAATATGCTAAACAAGTTGTAAATGGGAATAATATTCCATCAATGGTAAGAGAAGCATTCAAATTAGCTACAACTGAAAGACCTGGTGCAGTACATATTGAATTACCAGAGGATATTGCAGAAGAAAAAGTAGAAGAGAACATCTATCCAGTTAGAGAATTTAAATACCCAAAAGCTGGAAAAGATGCGGTATTAGATGCTGTAAAAATGATTGAAAAAGCTAAAAGACCTCTATTATTAATTGGTGCTGGTGCAAATAGAACTAGAATTGGTGATGCTCTTACTAACTTTGTAAATGAAACTGGTATTCCATTTTTCTCTACTCAAATGGGTAAAGGTGTAATTGATGAAAATCATAAACTTTGTTTATCTACTGCTGCATTATCAAAAGATGATTTTATTCACTGTGCAATAGAAAGATCAGATTTAATCATTAATGTAGGACATGATGTAATTGAAAAACCACCATTTTTTATGGAAAATCATCCTGATGCAACAAGAGTATTACATGTAAACTTTTTCCCATCTGAAGTAGATGACACTTATTTCCCTCAACTAGACTTAATTGGTGACATTGCAGGAAATATTCAACAAATGACAACTGCAATTTCAAAACAAGAGCATTGGGAGTTTGATTACTATATTAGACTTGCAGAAGAGATTAGAACAAGATTATCAAAATATTTTGGAGATGATAGATTCCCTATTTTACCTCAAAGAGCAGTTAGAACTATTAGACAAACTTTAGATGAAGCAGATATCTTAACACTAGATAATGGTGTATATAAAATTTGGTTTGCAAGAAATTATAGATGTGCACAACCAAATACATTATTATTAGATAACGCTTTAGCAACTATGGGTGCTGGTCTTCCTTCAGCAATGGCAGCTAAAATGGTAAATCCAGATAAAAAAGTTGTTACAGTTTGTGGAGATGGTGGATTTATGATGAACTCACAAGAGTTAGAAACTGCTGTAAGACTTGGACTTGACTTAACAGTAATTATTCTAAACGATAATGCATATGGAATGATTAAATGGAAACAAACAGGTATGGGATTTGAAAATTTTGGTTTAGATTTAGATAATCCAGATTTTGTTAAATATGCAGAAGCTTACGGAGCAACTGGACATAGACCAAGCTCTTGTGAAGAGTTTGCAAAAACTTTAGAAGAATGTGTAAATGGAAAAGGTGTCCATTTAATTGACTTACATGTTGATTATTCACTTAACCACTCAATTTTAAATGAGCTATTAGCTAAAAAAGAGTGTCTGTTATAATAAAAAAATAAAGGATAGAAATGAGTACAATTGAAGTTACATCACCATTTGACGGTAAAGTAGTAGGAACAGTTCCATTTACAAGTGTAGAAGGTGTAGAAAAAGCTATTGACATTGCTTATGAGAAGTTTTTAGATATTGATAACTGGATTCCCAAATATAAAAGAGTTGAAATTCTTGAAAACCTAATGAAAATTATGTCTTCACAAATTGAAAAGTTAACAATTCTTTGTGCTAGTGAAGGAGGGAAACCTTACATGGACTCAAAAGTTGAAGTTCAAAGAGCTATCAATGGTGTAAAAATTGCAATTGAGCAGTTAGGAGTACAAGAGGGTCATGAAATAGCAATGGGTCACACCGCAAGTTCTGCAAATAGAATGGCTTATACAATGAAAGAACCAATTGGTGTTGTTGCTGCAATTTCAGCATTTAATCACCCTTTTAACTTGGCAGTTCATCAAGTAATCCCTGCGATTGCTGTTGGTTGCCCTGTTATTATTAGACCTGCAACGCAAACTCCAATGTCAGCTGTTAGACTAGTTGAATTACTAAAAGAGGCTGGACTTCCTGATGGTTGGGCACAAGCTGTTGTTTGTGATAGACAAGGGGGAGAATTACTTGTAACTTCTCCTAAAACTGCATTCTTTACATTTATAGGTTCAGGTCCTGTTGGCTGGTACTTAAACTCTAAAGCAAGCCCAGGTACTAGAAGTGCTTTAGAACATGGTGGAGTTGCTCCTGTTATTGTTGAACCAGATTCAGATATTGATGCGATGATTCCTGATTTAGGAAAAGGTGGTTTCTACCATGCAGGTCAAGTTTGTGTATCTGTTCAAAGAGTATATGTACATGAATCAATTGTTGATGAAGTAGCTTCAAAACTTTCTGATTATGCTGCTAAATTAGTAGTTGGTGATCAATTAGACCCTAAAACTGAAGTAGGTCCACTAATTAATAATGATGAAGTAAATAGAGTAGAACAATGGGTTAATGAAGCAGTTGAAAAAGGTGGAAAAATTTTAACTGGTGGAAAAAGAATCTCTGATTCTTGTTTTGAACCAACAGTAATTTTAAACCCAGCTGATGATGCTTTAGTATCTACAAAAGAGGTATTTGGTCCAGTTGTAGTTGTATACTCTTACTCAAATATTGATGATGCAATTGCAAGAGCAAATGCCTTAGATGTCTCTTTTCAAGCTGCAATATTTACAAAAAATATCGATACAGCCTTAAAAGCTGTAAAAAGATTAAATGGTACAACTGTAATGGTAAATGACCACACCGCATTTAGAGTTGACTGGATGCCATTTGGTGGAGCTAAAACTTCTGGTCTTGGATTAGGTGGTATTCCTGATTCTATGGAAGAGATGCAAAATCAAAAAATGATGGTAATCAAATCACCTTCATTATAAATTTTTATCAAAAAAGAGGAATTATAATTCCTCTTTTTATACTTCTTAACTAAGCTTCTTAAGCACCTTTATATAATTATTTTGGTATAAGTTCCCTTATTTAAAATCCATTTTTTTTCATATACAAGGCAAATAATGAATTTACATGAATACCAAGCAAAAAATCTATACAGGAAATATGATATTCCTACAACAAAAGGTAAACTGTTAACACATCCTTCTCAACTTGATGATATATTAAGAAAACTAGGTGGAGATAGATGGGTTATTAAAGCACAGGTACATGCTGGAGGAAGAGGAAAGGCTGGTGGAGTGGTACTGGTTGATTCTAAGATAGAAGCAAATGAAGAGGTTAGAAGACTTCTTGGAAGTAGACTTGTTACTCATCAAACAACAAAAGAGGGACAGGCTGTAAACTCTATTTATATTGAACAACCTTGTGATGTAATTCAACAAATCTATTTAGCTTTTATTGTTGATAGAACAAGTCAAAGAATAATGATTATTACATCTAAAGAGGGAGGTGTTGAGATTGAAGAAGTTGCAGAAAAAACACCTGAAAAAATTTTAAGAAATCCAATAAATCCAGTTGTTGGGATTATGCCTGCACAATGTAGACAAATTTGTGATGACTTAGGCTTAGATAAAACACTTTCAGCACAAATGATTGATTTGATGCAAAAAATCTACAAAATGTTTGTAAAAAATGATTTGTCACTACTTGAAGTAAATCCTCTAGTAGTAACAAAGCAAGGACAACTAATTTGTCTTGATGGAAAAGTTCAAGTTGACAGCTCTGCACTTTATAGACAAACAAAGATGAATGAAATTAGAGATGAATCACAAGAAGATGCAAGAGAATTAAAAGCAGAAAAACTAGATTTAAACTATGTTAGTCTTGATGGAAATATTGGTTGTATGGTAAATGGTGCTGGTCTTGCTATGGCAACAATGGATTTAATTAAAACTCATGGAGGAGCTCCTGCTAACTTTCTAGATGTTGGTGGAAGTGTAAATGAAAAAAGAGTAATAGAAGCCTTTGAGATAATTATTTCTGATGAGAAAGTTAATGGTATTTTAGTAAATATCTTTGGAGGAATAGTTAGATGTGATATTATTGCTGCTGGTATTATTGGTGCTGTTGAAAAAATGAATATTAATATCCCAATTGTTGTAAGACTTGAAGGTACAAACGCTAAAGAGGGATTAGAACTAATTAGAAACTCTAAAGTGGATGTTTATGAAGAATCAAATTTAGATAGTGCTACACTAAAAATTATTGAGTTAACAAAAGGAGCTAACTAATGGCAATTTTAATTGATAAAAATACTAAAGTGTTAGTTCAAGGTTTAACAGGAGCACAAGCAAGTTTCCATACAAAAAGAGCTATAACATATGGTACAAATGTAGTAAGTGGTGTAGTACCAGGAAAAAGAGGACAAAAACATTTAAATCTACCAATTTATAATACCGTTGAATGTGCCAAAAGATTAACAGGAGCAAATGCTTCAATTATCTATGTTCCTGCTCCATTTTGTAAAGATGCAATTATTGAAGCAAGTGAAAATGGTATTGAAACAATTGTATGTATTACAGAAGGAATTCCAACTATTGATATGCTTGATGTAAAAGCTGCAATTGATTTAAATGGTTCAACACTTATTGGACCAAACTGTCCCGGAATAATAACACCTGGACAATGTAAAATGGGAATTATGCCTGAATCAATTCATATGGCAGGAAGTGTTGGAATTGTTTCAAGATCTGGAACACTTACATATGAGGCTGTAAATCAATCTTCACTTGCAGGATTTGGACAAAGTACTTGCGTAGGGATTGGTGGGGATCCTGTTCCAGGTTCAGACTTTATTGATATTTTAAAAAAATTTGAAGCAGATCCAGATACAAAAGCTATTGTAATGATTGGTGAAATTGGAGGAGCAAAAGAGGAAGCTGCAGCTGAATTTATTAAGTCCTATGTTACTAAACCTGTTGTCTCTTATATTGCAGGAGTAACAGCACCAAAAGGCAAAAGAATGGGACACGCTGGAGCTATTATTGATGGTGGTAAGGGTACTGCTACTGAAAAATATGCTGCTTTAGAAAGAGCAGGAGTAGTTACTGTTAAAACTATTACTCAAATTGGGGATGCTCTAAAAGAAGTATTCCCAAAATAAATCAAGGGTTTCTCTTGATTTATTTTATTTAACCATTAGTGAGATTTTATGGAACTTACACTACAACAATTAGAACAGTTTAATAATGATGGTTTTCTACTAATCAAAAACTTTGTAAATCATACTTTTTGTAATGAAATTTTAGAAAAAGCCAAAGAGCATTTAAATAGAAAACAAGCACCATTTGAGAGTGAACAAGAGTATATGAACCTTAATGAGAATAAAGTTACTATTAGAAGATTAAGACAAGTATATGATAGAGAAAAGATTTTTCAAGAATGGATGACAAATAAAGAGATTAGACCTATTTTAAAACAAATATTAAATGATATACCCGTATTAACTCTTGCCCATCATAACTCAATTATGACAAAATTACCCTTTGAGAGTACAAGAACTTATTGGCATCAAGATAGAAGATATTGGAACTTTGAAAATGATGATTTAGTCTCTATATGGTTAAGCCTTGATGATGAATTTTTAGAAAATGGTCTTTTAGAGTTTATTCCAGGAAGTCATAAAATTAAATTTGATAAATCATGTTTTGATGAAGTAGATAATTTCTTAGATGAACATGAGGGGAATAAAAAATTAATAGAAAAAAAAGTTCATCAAAAACTATCAAAAGGCGATATTGTATTATTTCATTGTAAAACCCTTCATCATGCAAATAAAAATACAACAAATAAAGCAAAAATCTCTTTTGTTTATACAGTAAGAGCTTTATCAAATAAGCCATTAAAAAATAGTAGAAGTGATTTTAAAGAAGTGATTCTTGAATAATGATTTAATAAAATCAATCCAAGAAGAAGTCCAACTTTCTTTAAAAACTAGAGAAAAATCTCTAGTTTTTATATGCAATTACATCTACCTCAACTAAAACATTTTTAGGAAGTGTTCTAACTGCCACAGTTGCTCTTGCAGGTGCAGTTTCAGCTTGAAAATATTGTGAATATACTTCATTAAATGCAACAAAATTATCCATATCTGATAGATAACAAGTAGTTTTTAGAACATTGCAAAAAGAGGAATTAGCTTCTTCTAATACAGCTTTTAAATTTTCCATTACTTGTTTAGTTTGAGCTTGAATATCATCTTTTCCAACTAATTCCATTGTTACTGGATCTAAAGGTATTTGACCAGATAAAAACACTAATTTTTCAAATGATGTTCCTTGGTTATATGGTCCTATTGCAGATGGTGCATTTGATGTTGATATAATCTTTTTCATTTATTTCCTTTATATTACATAATCGATATTCTATCAATTATTGACTTATCAATCCCTCTTCTATTTCCTTGATTAAAATTAATATTAAATACTATTTTAAAAAAATAGTTCTATATCTTTTTTAATATGTGATAAAACCTCAAAACTTCCTATCTTTAAACCTTTTTTTTCTAATCCTGCTTTAACAAGAAGTTTAGAGTAAGGAAGAACATTATCATCATTTAAATACTCATTAACATCCATCCATTTTGCATCAATGACTTCATTAATATCTTTTATATCAATCTTTTGATCCATTGGTTTTGCTAAACAGATAATATAAAGATTTGATTTATGAAATTGGTGAGGATAAAAATGTCCTAAAGAGACAATAGCTTCAAGCTCAACAGTTACACCTGTTTCTTCAAAAACTTCTCTTTGTAAAGCTTTAGAGATTAGTTCTGCATTATCAATATGACCACCTGGTAATTTAAAACCAACTGTTGATACTCGTTCTTTAATTACTAAAAGTTCATTTTTTTCATTTATAACAACCGCACCAACACCTAAAGTATGGTTTGCAGCAGTTGGTACAATTGCATCTTGTTTTAATCTTTTTACAATAAGTATATAATTTTCATCACAAGAGTGAAAGAAAAAACCCCTTTCTACTGCAATTGGTATAAAATTAGAATTTTTTATATCTATATATATCCAAATCAAATTTCTTTTATAAAAAGTTCTTTCAATTAAGAAATCTAAATTTAATTCAAACTCTTCTTTAGTCTTAGGTAAATATTTAAAGTCGATTGTTATCCCATTATATGGATCTAAAATAGCTTTAAAACAACCAATATCTTCAACTGCTTCCATTTATATAATTTTCCTTTTAGAATTTTATTAATTCTATTAAGCTATAAGCAATATAGAGCATAAAAATACCAATAGTAATATCTAGAGTTTTCCAAGTAATAGGTTTTTTAAATAGAGGAATAAGTGCTCTTGCACCAAAACCAAGAAGAGTAAACCAAGTAGCAGAAGCAAGAACAGCACCTAAAAGAAATAGTATTTTAAACTCTGATTCCACATTTGCCCCAATTCCACCTATTAATAAAACTGTATCTAAATAAGTATGAGGATTTAAGTATGTAAAAATAAAAAGCATAGTTAAAACTTGCTTTAATGGATTTGTTTTTACATTATCATCAATTTGTAAAGACTCATTTTTAAGAGCTGATTTAAAAGAACTAAAAGCGTAAAAACATAAAAATACGATTCCAAAAATTGCAATTGCATTTATAAAAAGTTGTTCCCCTTTTATAAAGTATCCAAGTCCTAATACACCCATACTAATCAAAATGAAATCAGAAAAAGTACAAAATAAAATAGCTGTTAAAACATGTTGTCTTAAAAGTCCAAGTTTAAGCACATAAGCATTTTGTGCCCCAATTGCAACAATTAATGAAATTGTTACAATAAAACCTTTAAAAAATATATCTAATTCCATTAGAGATAGCTCTTTCCTAAATGAATAATACCTGAAACTACAAATTGAACTGCAATAGCACCAACAATAAGACCCATAAGTTTTGTTACTATATTTTGTCCAGTTATACCAAGATATTTTTTAATATAAATTGAATTTTTCAAAATTATAAAAAATAAAAAAGCATTAATACAAAAGGCAATAATAATAGATAATATATCTACAAAAGTCTGAGCTTGATGCTTAAAAATAATTATTGTTGTGAAGAGTCCTGTACCAAAAGCAATAGGTATTCCAATTGGAATAATTGCTAACTCTTCATCATTTTTACTCTCATCTTTTGTCTTCTCTAAAGAATCACCTCTAACCATAGAAATAGCCATAAGAAGAAGAATAATTCCTCCCATTACTTTTAAAGATTGTTCATTAATTCCAAACATTTTTAAAATAAAATCACCAGTTATTAAAACTACAAAAAAAGCAATAATAATTGTAAATGTTGATTTTTTAGTGATTGAATTTATTTGAGTTTTTGTTATAGTTGTACTAAATAGAGATAGTGCCATAGCACTTATCCCTATTGGATCCATAATCGCAAAAAAAGTTATAGTTTGCTGTAAAAATGTTTGTAAGAGTTCCAATTAACTCATTCCACCTTTTGCCGCCATTTTTTTCTCTAATTTATGACCAATAAAACTTAAAAGTGAAGTTATAGATAAATATACTAATGCCACAACAATCCAAGTTTCAAAAGGAGAGAAAGTATTTGCAACAATCTCTTTACCTACTTTTGTTAAATCTGTAATAGAGATAACTGAAACAAGTGAAGAGTCTTTTATAAGTGCAATCATCTCACCAACTAAGGTAGGAAGTGCTCTTTTAAATGCTTGTGGTAAAATAATATATCTCATAGCTTGGGACTTTGAAATACCAAGTGAACTAGCTGCTTCAAGTTGCCCTTTATCAATTGATTGAATGGCTCCCCTTAAAATTTCAGCCATATATGCACCAAAGAAAATACCAAGAGCAAGCACACCAGCAACAAATCTATCTAATTCAAAAATATTTGCCACAATGAAATAGAAAAGAAAAATTTGCACAAGTAGAGGGGTACCTCTAATAATCGTAATATAAACCGTTGCAATATCTTTTAAGAATTGATAGGATGAAAGCTTCATTAATGAGACAACTATTCCTATTATAAAAGTGAGAATTGCTGCAAAAAATGAAATTTTTAAAGTAACCCAAAGACCATTTAATACAGGTCCTGCCTTTGTCTCTTTTTTAGATGCGAGATAATCACCCTCATAAACATCTTCACCCAATTCATAGTCAAATTTATAGCTACTATCTATTTGTAATTTAACTTTCTCATCAATTGCTTGAATGTAGTAGATACCATTCTCTTCTACAAATTTACCATCTATTGGTGCTTCTACTGACTTCTTCTCTATATACCAGAAATAATCAGGTATTGAGTTCCATTTCCAAACATAATTCATATTTGCAGCCGCTAAATATAAAGCATATCCCACTGCAATATAAAAAATTAGGGCAATAAAGTGCCCTAAGTTTTTGTTTTGCGCCAAAGATTGATGTTTTTTAGCCATCTGCTATTGAACTCTTTTTAACCAATCAGTATCTTGTAGCCACTTCTTGTTTAATTTTCCATGGAAATCTACAACTTTATCCTCTTTCATTTGTCTCAAGAAGTTATTTAACCAGTTAAGAAAATCAGGATCACCCTTTCTAATTGCCCACCCCAATGGCTCATATGTCAATGGTGTGTCTAAGTGTACTAATTTATCCTTACCCTTATCAGACATAAATAAAATATTATATGGTTGGTCATATACAAAGGCATCTGCATTGCCATTTAAAACCTCAGCTGCTCCATCTGACTCAGTTTCAAATGTCACAATTTTAGCCTTTTGAAAGAACTTTCTTGTAGCAACTTCCCCTGTCACTCCAAGTTTTGTAACAACTGTATACTCTGGTTTATCTAAATCTTTTGCTGATTTAATTTTCCCAGCTAACTCTTTTTTCATCATTATAGTTTGTCCCACAACTACGTATGGATTAGCAAAGTTAATTTTTAAGTTTCTTTGTTGAGTAATTGTCATACCAGACATAATAATATCACATTTCCCAGTAACAAGTGCAGCAATAATCCCATCCCAAGCAGTTGGAAGTAGTTTTAATTTTACACCCATCTCTTTAGCCATTTTTTTAGCCATATCTACATCATAACCAATGATTCTCCCTTTTTTATCTTTCATTTCAAAAGGCATATATCCTGGTTCCATACATACTTGTAATTCACCCCTTTGAAGAATCTCATTTAAAGTAGACTTCTTCCATAAATTAATATCATCAGCTAATAGTGATGATGTAAATAGCACAAAAAATGCTAAAACTAATCTTTTCATATTTTTGACTCCTTTTAATTAAGATTATTTATTGAACTCTTTTTAACCATGATGTATCAACAAACCATTTCTGATAAAGTTTTTCATGTAGATTAATAACTTTATCTTCTTTAATTTGTCTTAAAAAGTTATTTAACCAATTAATAAAATCAGGGTCACCTTTTCTAATAGCAAAAGCTAAAGGTTCATAAGTTAAAGGTGTATCTAAATGTACTAATTTACTCTTTCCTCTACTATCCATAAATATCACATTATATGGTTGGTCGTTAATAAATGCAGATGCTCTACCACTTAAAACTTCCGAAACTGCTTCAGATTCTGTATCAAAAGTAATAACTTTTGCATTCTCAAAAAACTTTCTTGCAACAATCTCACCTGTCTGTCCAAGCTTTGCAGTAATTATATACTTAGAATTATCTAAATCTTTTGCTTCTTTTACTTCATCACTTAAACTTTTATTTAATAAAACTGTTTGACCCACAACAATATATGGATCTGAAAACTTAACTTTTAAGTTTCTTTGTTGAGTAATTGTCATACCAGAGATAATAATATCAAATTTATCAGTAATAAGTCCAGCAATAATACCATCAAATGCTGTTGGAATAATTTTTAATTTTACTCCCATTGCTTTTGCCATTGCTTTTGCAATGTCCACATCATAACCAATAATTCTTCCTTTCTTATCTTTCATTTCAAAGGGCATATATCCAGGTTCAAGTCCAACTCTTAATTCACCATTTTGGATTATTTGATTAAGTGTTGATTTTTCCCATAAGTTAATGTCATCTGCAAATAATACATTAAAATTAAATATTAAAAATAATGCAACTAAAATCTTTTTTAACATCTACCTTATCCTCCTTTATTAATGTGTTAATATCTCTTTTAAGAAATTTTTAGCTCTATCTGATCTTGGATTAGCAAAAAACTCTTCAGGAGTGTTTTCTTCTACAATAACGCCTTCATCCATAAACACAATTCTATCTCCTACTTCTTTTGCGAACCCCATTTCGTGTGTCACACAAACAATTGTAAAGTTTTCTTGTGCCAAATCTTTCATTACAGATAAGACACCCCCAATAGTTTCAGGATCAAGAGCTGATGTTGGTTCATCAAATAGAATAATTTTCGGTTTCATTGCAAGAGACCTTGCAATAGCAACTCTTTGTTTTTGTCCACCAGAAAGATCAGCTGGATATGCATCAGCTTTATATGCAAGGTTAACCTTTTCTAATAGTTCTAAGGCAACTTTTTTTGCTTCATCTTCTTTTATATTTTTAACTAATATTGGAGCTAATGTGATATTTTCAAGTATAGTTAGGTGAGGAAATAGGTTAAAATGTTGAAATACCATTCCAACTTCACCTCTAATCTCTTGAAGATTTTTCTTATTAGCATAAATATCTATATCATCAACAATAATTTTTCCATCATCAATTTCTTCAAGACCATTAATACATCTAATCAAAGTTGATTTTCCAGAACCAGAAGGTCCGCATACAACTACAATTTCACCTTTTTTTACATAAAAATTAATGTTTTTTAATACATGAAATTCATCATAGAATTTATTAATTTTGTCCATACTAATAATGTTATTGGTACTCATTATCTCTCTTTAATTTTAGTCTAATCAACTATCATATAATAAATAGATTTAAACTTAAATATAAAATGCAACAATTATGTCATTTTTACGTTTTTTTGTAATTTTATTCACAAAAATGTATAATTTTGCCCTTATTATAGGAGAGAGGGGTGAATAAAAAAAAATTACTAGAACTGCGTGCTGATTTTTTACTTCTAACTGTGGCTATCGCTTGGGGAGTAACATTTTTAATGGTTCAAGATGCAATTAAAACTGTACCAGTTTATGCTTTTCTTTTTTGGAGATTTGCAATTGCTACACTATTTATGACAATTATTGCTTATAAGTTTTATAAAGAGCTAAGTTTTAAATCTATAATTTATGGTATTATTTTGGGGATTTTTCTTTTTTTTGGTTTTGCAACACAAACCTTTGGTTTAGCATATACAAAAAGCTCAATTATTGCTTTTTTAACAGGTCTTAATGTAATAATCGTTCCATTTATTGTCTATGTAATTTTCAAACAACATGTTAGGCATATGGTATTTTTTAGTTCAATAATTGCAGTATTTGGTCTATATATGTTAACAATGAGTGGAACTTTAACTTTAGGTTTTGGAGAGATTTTAGGTTTAATTTGTGCTACTTTTTTTGCTTTACAAATTGCTTTTACTGATATCTATTCAAAAAAAGTTAATGTATTTATATTAGTTCTTTTCCAATTTTTAACAGTAACTATTCTTTCATTAATTTTCTCATTAAGTTTAGATGATGTTACCTTTAATATCAACCTTGATTATACATTTTTAAAAGCTGTAATCATAACCTCAGTTTTTGCAACAGTTTATGCTTTTTTAATTCAAACATATATGCAACAATTTACAAGCCCTACAAAAACAGCAGTTATTTTTGCTATGGAACCAGTAAGTGCAGGGCTTTATGGATATTTCGTAGGAAATGAAATCTTATCAACTACACAAACCTATGGAGCTGTTTTAATTGTTTTTGCAATTATTCTTGCAGAGATAAAATTCAAAAAAAAGTAAATTTTTTAAAATGCTTTTTTTTTGCAACTGTTAAGCTATATAATAAATTAGATTTTATTTAGGAGTTTATAGATGCAAAAGATATTATATATTACTGATCAAGATGAATATACTGATCACAGTTTTATAGGACCTTTATTTGAAAAATACCTAAAACAACACTTTATTATTGATACTGTCTATTTTAGTGAATTTAAAACTGAAGTTGATAAAAAAGATGAACACAGATTTATACTTCCTAAAATTAGTGAACATAGAGCCATTCAAGAACTAGCAAGTGTTGGTATTAATCTAAATTCATACTCTTTTATTTTTGTAAGAAATAGTGCAAATGTACTCAAAAATGTTCTTGCATATAGTGGAGAGTATAATTATAGAGTTGGTTATAGACTATCTTTTCCAAAAAGAAGAGCTAAAATGGAAGTTGATCAAGCAAACAATAAGTCAAGTTTTTTAAAATTTTTAAATAATGCGATTTCAACTTTTTCAGAAACAAAGATGATTAATCAATGTGATATTTTTCTTCCAACATCAAAGCAGATGGCAGAAGAGTATTATGAAGGTGTAAAGATTAGAACATTTGTTTGTCCACCTGCTATTGACCCTGAAACTTTACATGAGAATATTCAACATAAAGGAAATGAAAAAAGATTTTTTTATGCTGGGACTTTAGATAAATTAAGGGAATTTGAGACTGTTTTAGAAGCATTTAATAATTTAGAAAGTAAAGATTGGAAACTAACAATTTCAACCAAAGATCCTGAATATGCCATTGAAGTAGTAAAAAAATATGCAAATATTGCAGCACATGTGGAAATCTGTAATGCAAGAAATAAAGAAGAACTTCTTGAACTAATTGCAAAATCTGATATTGGAGTATCAATTCTTCCTGAAATTCCATTATTTAATACTTCCACACCAGTTAAAATTATGGATTACTATTCATCAGGAATTCCTTGCATTATGACAAATAATGCAAATAATAATACACTTTTTACAGATGACTATGATGCATGGTTTTGTAAATTTGACGAACACTCGATAAAAGAAAAACTTGCACAAATAATTTCCCTATCTAAAGATGAAGTAGCAACAGTAGGTATTAGAGGTCAAGATAGATTATTAGAGATTAGAAACTATAAAAGAATCGCTGATGATTTAGCTCATCAATTAAATATTTTATAAAGAAGAGTTAAATTTTCTCTTCTTTAATAAGATAGAAAAGAAGAACCTTCTATAAACATCATTGTAATTAATGCTACAATAGCAAATCCATATACAAAAATTCCTGTAAGCTTTTTCATAGTAATTCCTTTAAATTTATTTGACTGATTAGTCAATTTTGAGACAAAAGGAAATCATAACTAATCAGTCAAAACAATTATAATATTTTTTGACTAATTAGTCAAGACATTTTAAAAGTTTATTGTTTTATTTGTTTAAAGTAATGCTCAAGCTGTTCTATACAAGCACTAAAAACTAAGCCATCTTGGCTTTTTTTTGCTGTCGAAAGACAACCTTCAATTGATGCAACAACATAAATAGAAAGCTGTTTTAAATCAGGATGTTCAATCTCATTATTATCTTTAGCTTTAACCAAAACCCTATATATAATCTCTTCAAAATGTAAATATACCTTTTCTAAAGCCTCTTTGAAATCTTTATCATGATGAGATAACTCTTGAACAAGTGAGTTTAATCTACATCCTAAAGTAAAATTAAAAGAGTCTCTATTTTTAAGTACTTTAAACATTGAATCAATATAGTTATCCTCTACATCTAAAATAGCACTATACTTTTTATCAATATAACCATATATATGAACATCTATTACAGCTAGTACTAACTCTTTCTTCCCTTTAAAGAAATGATACATACTCCCTTTATTCATTTTTGCTTTTTTTAAAATTTTATCAACAGATGTAGAGTAATACCCATTTTCATATATCTCTTCAAATGTAACTGCTAATAGCCTCTCTTTTGTTGTCATCTATTTCCTTACTTACTTAATGCAACTTTTATACCTAAGGCTATTAAAACTGTACCAACTACCCTATCAAACCACTTTCCAAATGAGTTCAAAAAAGTTCTAACCTTACTATGACTTAATACAAGTGAAGTTATTATAAACCAAAGCATTGTTGAAAAAATACAAAAAATTCCATAAAAAACTTGAACATAAAGTGGTGTATTAATGCTAATTACAACTGTGAACATTGATAAAAAAAATAGTGTTGCTTTTGGATTTAAAGCATTACATAAAAAACCAAGTGTAAAAGATTTTAAATCACTCATATCTTCCTGTTTACTAACTCTACTATTTTGTAAATTGATACCTTTAGATTTTAAGCTCTGATAACCAATATATATAAGATATGCTGCACCCAAATATTTTATAATATTAAAAAGTATAATTGATTTTGATATTATTAAACCAATACCTAAAATAGAGTAGATAATATGTACAGAAATTCCTAAACCTATGCCAATACTTGTAAATATAGAGGATCTTTTGCCATAAGTAACACTCTGTTTTAAAATCATTGCAAAATCTGGTCCAGGAGAAAGCAAGGCAAAAAATAAAGCCCCTGCTAAAATTATAAATTCATTAATATATTGTGAATACTCCATTTAATTCCTTCTCTGTCCAGATTTTGGTTGACTAACTTGTTTTTGTAAATCTATACTCAAATTATTATAAAATAGTTCACCATAATCAGTTGTTCTATTTATTGTTTCATAAGCTTGCTGTATTGTGTTATTATACCTTACTGAATCTTGTAAAATTTTTATGATTTTTACAGACTCTAAAAAATTAACATGAGATGGTGCTTCAACAGGAGAAGAGTAGTACTTATGCATTCTTTCAACTAAACTTTTATTTCTAATTTCGATAAATACAGACTCTATTGGAGATTTAAAAAATAGAATTTTCTGTTTTATATTAATAGAGATATATGTTGTTTCCATTCCATATATCTTCCTTGAAAAAGAGTCAAATAAGAAAAGTTTTTTATTATAATTATTATGAAATAACTCATATATAAGCTCTAAAATTTTTATTTTTTCCTCTTTTGTATAAAAGTTTCCTATTGTTGCAAAACAGAAAGATAAAAGAGATTTTATTGAATACCACTCTGTTGTATCATAATCATATCTAAGCATTTGATTTATTCTTACTTGTTTTAACTCCTCTATATCAGTTGAGGTGGCAGTTCTATATACTTTTTTAACAGCTGTATCCCTATACATAGGACCAGGAAACTGTGCTTGAATTACAAATCTTCTATTTTTTTCAAGATCCATAATATATTTTAATCTTCCATAATAATCCTCATCGATTATTCTAACCTCTTTTTGAGGTATTTGAGTAATTGATTTTATAAACTCATCTCCTGTACAGCCATCTTCCCATATAAAATCTGGATATCTAAAAGTTTGACATATTTTTTGTTTTACATCATCATTTGGTTCAATATCAGATATATTATCAATCCATGAAGTTACAGTCCTTCTATCTTTTTGTATAAGCGAAGCAAACTTTGATATACTTAAATTTGATCTTTTGAATATCTCAATAAACTTTTCTATACCATTTTTAAAGGTCATTCTCTGTCTCCATAATAAAAATATAGATATAATTGTACCATTATAATACATAAGAACAAATATTGTACATATTTAAAATTTTATAAAAAAAGTTGTAAATTCTAAAACAAAAACTATACACCACATCACAAATAAACTTATGTATAATAAAACTCAATTAAACTACGAAGGATTTATATGAGCGCAGGAAAAAAATTTAGAGAAGCCTTAAAAGAAGAAACTCCTTTACAAATTGTAGGAACTATTAATGCTTATCAAGCATTACAAGCTACAAAAGTTGGATATAAAGCAATTTACCTTTCAGGTGGTGGAATTGCAAATGCTTCATATGGTTTACCAGATTTAGGTATGACTATGATTGAAGATGTATGTATTGATATTAGAAGGATTACATCAATCTGTAATACACCATTAATTGTTGATGCAGATACAGGTTGGGGACATGCATTTAATGTTGCAAGAACTGTAAAAGAATTTATCAGATCTGGTGCTGCTGGATTACATATTGAAGATCAAGTTGCTGCAAAAAGATGTGGTCACAGACCAAACAAAGAGTTAGTTTCAACAGAAGAGATGTGTGATAGAATTAGAGCTGCTGTTGACGCTAAAATGCAGTTAGATCCTGATTTTTATATTATTGCAAGAACAGATGCACATGCTTCTGAAGGACAACAATCTGCAATAAATAGAGCAAGAGCTTACGTTGAAGCTGGAGCAGATGCAATTTTTGCTGAAGCAATTCATACATTAAAAGAGTATAAAGAGTTTACCGAAGCAATTGATGTACCAGTATTAGCAAATATTACTGAGTTTGGTGCAACTCCAATGTTTACAACTGAAGAGCTAGGTTCAGTAGGTATAGATATGGTTCTTTATCCATTATCAGCATTTAGAGCAATGAACAAAGCTGCATTAAATGTATACCAAGAATTAAGAGAAAAAGGTACTCAAGAAGGTGTTCTTGATACTATGCAAACAAGAATGGAACTATATGATATGTTAAGATATCATGATTATGAGCAAAAAATGGACGAACTATTTTCTAAGGGAAAAGCAAAATAATTTTAAAAAATTCAGGGAAAAGAAAAAAAGGAGAATATTATGAGTGGATTAGCAGGTATTACAGCAGGACAATCAGCAATTTGTACTTGTGGTTTAGGAAATGGACTTAACTATAGAGGTTATGATATTGCAGATTTAGCTTTAAAAACAGATTTTGAAGAAGTTGCATATCTATTATTAGTTGGTGAATTACCAAATAAACATGAACTTAAAATGTTTCAAAGAAAAATCATTGCAGGAAGAGAATTACCAATTTCTGTTAAGAATGTATTAAAATCTATTCCAGCATCTTCTCACCCAATGGATGTAATGAAAACTGCAACTTCAGCACTTGGTTGTGTTGAGCCAGAGGCAGAAGATTTTTCTGATCAAATGGATAAGATTATTAGACTATTAGGTGCATTCCCTTCATTCCTAGTATATTGGCATCACTGGCATGAAAATGGTAGAGAGATTGAATTAAAATCTAGTGAACCAACAATTGCTGGATTTATTTTAGAAAGATTAAAAGAGACTAAACCATTAGATATTGAATTAAAAGCTATGAATGCAATGTTAACATTATATGCAGAACACGAATTTAACGCTTCTACTTTTGCAAATAGAATTACAGCATCAACTTTATCAGATATCTATTCATGTATGACTACTGGTATTGGAACATTAAAAGGTCATTTACATGGTGGAGCAAACGAAGTAGCTATCAAATTTGTATTACAATTTGATAATGTTGAACATGCATTAAAATCTGTAGATGAATTATTTGCAAGAAAAGAAAAAATTATGGGATTCGGACATAGAGTATATAGAAACTTAGACCCAAGATCACCAGTTGGATTTGAATTAGCAAAGGAATTAAAAGAGTTAGAAACTTCTGATCCTAAACTATTTGATATTGCAAAAGCAATTAGAGACAAAGTGAAAGAGGAAAAAGGATTACCAGATAATATAGACTTTTTTGGTGGCTTAATTTACCACTATATGGAAATCAAAAGATTATATTATACTCCATTATTTATTATGTCAAGAGCTGCTGGATGGGCGGCTCACGCATTTGAACAAAGAGCAAACAACAAAATTATCAGACCAAGTTCAGAATACACGGGACCTGAACCAAGAGAATTCGTAGCATTAGAAGATAGATAATATTTCTATCTTCCCCCCCACGGGGATGAGGAAAATAGAAAAATACTTACTAAAAATAAGATAATGAGTCTTTAATCTACTTAAAGGTAATTCAAGTGCCACATTGCAGTGGATAAATTTCAAAAAAAGATTTAACACTGTTGGGAACAATTAGGATGAAAACACATCCTCTTAAATTTAAATAAATGGATATAAGAATATGACAAACGAAAAATATCTAAAAGAATTAGATGGAATTGATAATGTTAAGTTTTATGATGTTAGAACTGCTGTTGAAGATATCACACCAGGCTCTTTTGAAAAATTAAACTATACTTCAAGAGTATTAGCAGAAAACTTAATTAGGAAATGTCCAAGTGAGGATTTAAAAGAGTCTTTAATTCAATTAATTGAAAAAAGAACAGATAAGGATTTTCCTTGGTACCCATCTAGAGTTATCTGTCACGATATCTTAGGTTTAACTGCATTTGTTGACTTAGCAGGTCTTAGAGAAGCTGTTGCAGCTAAAGGTGTTGACCCACAAAAAATCAACCCTGTTGTTCCAACTCAATTAATTGTTGACCACTCATTAGCAGTTGAGTGTGGAGGATTTGATCCTGATGCATTCCAAAAAAATAGAGATATTGAAGATAGAAGAAATGCGGATAGATTCCACTTTATTAACTGGACTAAAGAAGCATTTGATAATGTAGATGTTATCCCTCCTGGAAATGGTATTATGCATCAAATTAACTTAGAGAAGATGTCTCCTGTAATTCATTTAAATGATGGAATTGCATCTCCTGATACATTAGTAGGAACTGACTCTCATACTCCACACGTAGATGCACTTGGTGTTATCGCTGTTGGTGTTGGTGGTTTAGAAGCTGAAAACGTAATGTTAGGAAATCCTTCTTATATGAGAGTTCCTGAAATTATTGGTGTTGAAATTATTGGTGAAAGAAAAGCTGGAATAACAGCTACTGATATTGCACTATCATTAACCTCTTTCTTAAGAGAGAATAACGTAATCTCTGCCTACTTAGAATTCTATGGTTCTGGTATTAAGTATCTTAATCTAGGTGATAGAGCTACAATCGCAAATATGACTCCTGAATATGGAGCAAGTGCAGGTATGTTCGCTATTGATGAGCAAACTATTGATTATTTAAAAGTAACTGGTAGAGAGCAAAAACAAGTTGAATTAGTTGAAGCTTATGCAAAAGCTAATGGTTTATGGGCAGATCAGTTTGAAAATGCTACATATGCTAGAACTTTAACTTTTGATTTATCAACAGTAAGTAGATCTTTAGCAGGTCCTTCTAAACCACATAAATTAGTCCCAACTTCAACATTAAAAGCTGAAGGAATTGTAAAAGATTTCGTACAAGAAAACAATAAAATGCCAGATGGTGCAATCTTAATTGCAGCAATTACTTCATGTACAAATACTTCAAACCCTAGAAATGTTGTTGCTGCTGGTTTATTAGCTAAGAAAGCAAATAATTTTGGATTACAAAGAAAACCATGGGTTAAATCTTCCTTAGCACCAGGTTCAAAAGTTATTGAACTTTATTTAAAAGAAGCAGAATTATTGTCTGAAATGGAAAAATTAGGATTTGGTGTTGTTGGATTTGCTTGTACAACATGCAATGGTATGTCTGGTGCATTAGACCCAGCTATCCAAAAAGAAGCAGTAGATAACAATATCTATACAACAGCTGTACTTTCTGGTAATAGAAACTTTGATGGTAGAATCCATCCATACGTAAAAGAAGCATTTTTGGCATCTCCTGCATTAGTTATTGCATACGCATTAGCTGGTTCAATTAGATTTGATATTGAAAATGATGTTTTAGGAAAAGATAAAGATGGTAATGATATTAAGTTAAAAGATCTGTGGCCAAGTGATGCAGAGATTGATGCAGTAATTGAATCTTCTGTTAAACCTGAAATGTATAATGAAATTTATGAGCCAATGTTTGCAAGAAATCCATTAAGTGATATTAAGGCTGAACCATTTTATAGATGGAATCCCAACTCAACTTATATTCAAAAACCACCATATTGGGAAGATGAATATATGAGTATGCCTGCACTTAAAGGTTTAAGAGCCTTAGGTGTATTCCCAGATAACATTACGACAGACCATTTATCTCCATCAAATGCAATCTTACCTGAATCAGCTTCTGGTGAGTATTGTATTAAAATGGGATTACCAATTGAAGATCTTAACTCATATGCAACACATAGAGGTGATCACAATACTGCAAGTAGAGCAACTTTAGCAAATCCAAAACTATTTAACGAAATGGTTAAAGATGAAAATGGAAATGTTAAACAAGGTTCATTAACTAAAATTATGCCAGAAGGTATTGAATCTAGGATGTGGGAAGCAATTGAAACTTATAACCAAAGAAAGCAAGGTTTAATTATTATTGCAGGTACTAACTATGGACAAGGTTCATCAAGAGACTGGGCAGCTAAAGGTGTAAGATTAGCTGGTGTTGAAGTTCTTATTGCTGAATCAATTGAAAGAATTCATAGAACAAACTTAGTTGGTATGGGAGTTTTACCATTACAATTCAAAGATGGTGAAACAAGACACACTTATGAAATCGATGGTACTGAAACATTTGAAGTTGAAGGTGAAATTGAGCCAAGAACTAATTTAACAGTAGTTATGACCAGAACAAATGGAGAGAGAGTAAATATTCCTGTTCTTTGTAGATTAGATACCTCTGCTGAAGTTGAAGTCTATAAAGCAGGTGGAATTTTACAAAAATTTGCTAAAGATGTAATTGCTAACAATTAATTAATACAATCTTTTTAGGGGGCTTACCCCTAAAAAGGATTTTAAAGAAATCAAAGATTTTTTTTAAATCCTTTTTAATAGGAATAATTACTAAATTAAATAATCAAGGAAAATTTATGGCTTATAAACCACAGTTTAAAGTAAAAGCTACATATATGAGAGGTGGAACTTCAAAAGGAACATTCTTTAATATAGCTAATCTGCCAAAAAAAGCACAAGAAAATCAAGAAGCTAGAAACAAACTATTACAAAGAGTTGTCGGTTCTCCAGATGTTTATAAAAAACAAATGGATGGAATGGGTGGAGCTAGTTCTAGTACATCAAAAGCAATCCTTATTGGTAAAAGTGAGAAACCTGACCATGATGTTGATTACTACTTTGGTCAAGTTGCAATTGATAAAGATTTTATGGATTGGTCAGGAAACTGTGGAAACCTATCTTCTGCTGTTGGTCCATTTGCCATTCATGAAGGATTAGTTGACAATGTTCCTGAAAATGGAGTTTGCTGTGTAAAAATATGGCAAGCTAATATTAAAAAAACTATTTTATGCTATGTAACAATGGAAAATGGAATGGTTAAAGAGATGGGAGATTACGAAATTGATGGTGTTGCCTTCCCTGCCGAAGAGATTAAGTTAGAGTTTGTTGAACCAGTTGATCCTAATGAAGAGTTATTCCCTACTGGTAATTTAGTAGATGATTTAGAGGTTGAAGGAGTTGGTACTTTTAAAGCAACAATGATTACAGCAGGTATTCCTACAATTTTCTTAAATGCTGAGGAATTAGGATATAAAGGAACTGAACTTCAAGGAGATATTAATAGTGATATAGAAGCACTAAAAAAGTTTGAAACAATTAGAACAGCTGGTGCACTTAAAATGGGACTAATCTCTGATCCTAAAGAGGCTGAGACAAGACAACATACTCCAAAAATCGCATTTGTATCTCCTGCTAAAGATTTTATTACTTCAAGTGGTAAAGAAGTAAAAGCAACAGAAATGGATTTACATGTTAGAGCTTTATCTATGCAACAATTGCACCATGCTATGATGGGTACAGCTTCTGTTGCTATTGGTGTTGCAGCTTGTATTCCTGGAACATTAGTTAATATTGCAGCAGGAGGAGGAGAGAAAGACTCAGTTACTTTTGGTCATCCATCAGGAGCAATTAAAGTAGGAGCAACCATTTGTAAAGAAGGTGATAAGTATATTGTACAAAAAGCTTCAATGTCTAGAAGTGCAAGAATTATTATGGATGGATATGTTCATGTTCCAGCTGGAACAATGGATATCTAATATAATAAACTTCTATTGTAACTTATAAGGAACTAGATAAAATCTAGTTCCTTTTTTTATTGATACTAAGTAATACCTTAAAAGATAATTTTATAAATTTTAATGTTTTATCTTAATAGGAATTTTAATTGTAAACTCTTCTCCACTGTAAACTTTACCTTCATATTCAAAGCTTACTGTTTCATTAAAAAATTCACCTTGAAAATGTTTTTTAATAATCTCCCTTGACATATAAAGTCCTAATCCAGTACCTTGTGATTGATGTTTTGTAGTAAAATATGGCTCATAAATTTTATCTTTTATTGTATCTTTTATACCACCTGCATTATCACGAATTTTAAAGAGTAATACTCCATCTTCAATACTATTATAAATAAAAATAAATTTTTTTTCTATATCTAATTCCTTAGATAAAAATGCATCTTTTGAGTTATTAATTACATTTAAAATAACCTGCATAAGTTCAAACTTAAAGCCAATTATTTTTACATTTTCTACGTTTATAATTAACTTTATAGCATTTGATAGATATGCTGCCTCAAAAATTTCCATATTTTCATTTATCATCTCCTCAATATAAAACTCTTCAACCTCCTTATTAGGATTAAAAAAGTCCCTAAACTTTTCTATAATTGCAGATAAATAATTCACAGTATCAATTACTTTAACTAAACCTTCTATATTACTTTTTTTATCAAAATCATCTATTTCATATCTAATTATTTGAGTAGACGCAATTGTACTTATTATATTTAAAGGTTGTCTCCATTGATGAGCTATATTTCCAATCATTTCTCCCATTGAAGCTAACTTATTTTGTTGAAAAAGCAATTGTTCTTTTTTTAGATTATCCTTTTGAAGTTTAACAAACTCATCTATATCTGTGTGAACACCAGTAACTTTTATTGCTTTATTGTTACTATCATAAAATATTTTACCCCTTATTCTTATCCACTTGAAAGAACCATTACTACACTTAAATCTATAATTATCATCATAAATATTTACTATAGCATTTTTATGATTTGCTATTTTTCTTAGGGTTTTAAAATAGTCATCCTTATGAATAGAATCTTTCCAAAAATTAAGACTCTTTATACTCTCATTCTTTTTATAACCAAGCATATCCAAAAACTTTTTTGAAACAAACAACTTTTTTGTTTTTAAATCATAATCCCATAAACCATCTTCTACACCATTAATTGCCCTTGAATATTGTTCTTTAAGCTCCCTTAACTCATCAATTACATCTTTTAACTTTTCTGCAAATTCATCAAACTCTTTTGCATAGTTTGACTCATAGATTTCATTTTTATTATTTTTAGCTCTATTTGCAAACTCTAAAAGCTTTGAAAAAGGTTTAATAATAAAGCTATTTGAACCTATATACAAAACTCCAAAACTAATAAGTACAAATATAGATAGAACCCACCCAATTTTTATAAAATCATTTTTTAATAACTCTAAAGTTTTATTATTAGTTAAATATATAATTTCAAAACTCTCATTATTATAAGTTTTAACAATTTTTTTAAAATATAGATTACTATTCTCTTTTATAACAGTATTACTAGTTATAATTTTTTGATTTGTTAATGCTTTATTTGAAGTTGTACCAATTAACTCATTTTTATAATATATATAGATATCTTCTACCAAAGAGCTCTCTTTTATATTATTTAATATTGAAAAATTATTATTTAATATTTTCCCTAAATAAATTTTATCTTTAACTCTTCCTGTATCTTGGTCTATTATACTTTTAATACTTAAAAACATAATATATTCATCTGAAGTTGTACTAATAGATAAGATAGTATTCTCTGAAGAGATATTCATCTTTTCAAGTTCATTTATTATTAAATGTGTATCAAATAGTGATTGGCTATAATTAACTGTTTCATTCTCTGATTTTATAAAGAAAAAATCTATTTGATCCACTACTGCTAAAGTTTCTGCTTTTAAATTTTTTTTTAAACTATTAATCTTAATTATATCTGCAATCTCTATTGCTAAGTTATTTAAATTTTTCTGCTCAGTTTTAATTATTACATCAGTAATATTTCTTGTCTGATTAGCATACTCATTAATATTATAATTTAATACTCTTTTTGAACTATAATACACAGAAATAAAAATTCCTAATACAATTACAATTAAAAAAACTACTAAAAAAATTGTATTAATTAGTGATAAAGATAATCTTGCTTTCTTAATCATCTAACGTATACCTAAATGCCTCTGTTTTTAATCTCTGTAAGTCTTCTTTATCTATTCCTTTTTTAACTATTTTCAAATCCCCTGAAAAGATTGTTGGGATTTCTTTTTCTTTTCCTAATATATCAAATTTAATAGCCTCTGCCATTGCTACACCATTATCATCATTCATTCTCATTACAGTAATATCAAGTTCACCTTTTTCAATGGCATCAAGTTCAGCATATCCACCACCCCATCCATTTACTAAGATTTTTCCTAAAAGATTCTTCTGCTTTAATGCCTCTATTGCACCTAATGCAATATCAGTAGAACAAGCATAAATAAACTTAATGTCACTATTTCTTTCAAGTAGATGTAAGGTTGCAGCTTCTGCTTTTTCTTTGTTAAAATCAGTATAATACTCATGTATCAATTTTAAGTCTGATTTTGCAGATATATATTCAATAAATTTTGTACCTCTCATAAAACTAACATAACCTTTTGAACCATATAAAACTGCATAATTACCTTTTGCTTTTGTTTCTTTTATATAGTAATTTGCAAGAAGCTTACTTCCAATAGTATGATCAAAACCTACATATAAAAAAGCTTGTTTATCTCTCCACTTTTTAAGTGGCGTAGTAATATTTTGTAAAATTAACTTTGTATTTTTTTTTGCAATAATCCTCTCAATAAACTTTGCATGCTTCTTCGCATCCAAAGTAAAGATAAGATAATCAGTATCTCTTTTTAATGCCTCTAAAAGATATTTTGATTGTTCATGAATTTCAATAGCTGGTTTGGTAAAAAAATCTACAAGTTCATACTCAATATTTAGCTCATCCATTCTTTTTTTAAAAGAGAGTTTACTCTTTCTCCAATAATCAGATATTTGATTACCAGGATAAACCATCATTATTTTTACTTTTTTGTTTTGAGCTAGATTAATCTTCTGTGCTTTACTTTGAACAACTTTAATAAAATTTTTACTAATTTGTTCTTGGTTCGTTTTTTTAAGATATTCATTAACTTGATAATACTCTGAATTTTTTGCAAATAGATTTAAACTAAAAATAAAAAAAGTAATAAATAGAGTTATATTTTTCATTATACACTCCATATTTGCTTATTAAAAATCATATCAGATCCTAAGATTAGTAAAATAGTCGCCTATTTTACTAATTTTGAAACCTCTTTGAATTTTGGATGTTTTGCATTTACTGTTAATTCAAAAAGTAAAGATTCATAAGTTGTTGGAATGACACCTGCTTGAATCATTCTTCGAATTGCCATCTCTTTATCAGCCTCTTTTCTTGAGTTTACACAATCAGTAACTAATACAGGTTGCAAACCCTCTTCTAGTAGGTCTAATGCCGTTTGAAGTACACAAACATGAGTCTCAATTCCTGCTAAAATAACAATTTTTTTTCCGCTTTTTTTTATAGCTGCTAAGCCCTCTTCTTGCCCACAACAAGAGAAAGTGGTCTTCTCAAAATGAGGATAATCACTAATTAGCTCTTTTAAACTAGGAATAGTCTCTCCAATGCCTTTTTTATACTGCTCATTTATAATCATTGGAACCTCATGTAATTGTAAACCTTTCACAAGAATTAAAAGATTTTTTTCAAGTTCTTCATTATTTGAAATGAAGGGAAATAATTTCTCTTGTACATCAACTTGTACAAATATACAATCTTCGACTCTTATTCTTCTCGTATGTTTCATTGTATAAACTCCTTATTAAATAATTATTATAATACTTAAAACTAGTATCATAAGTCTAAATTTTTTTTTAATTTAAAAATAGATAAATCTATTTAAAAGCTATCTTTTCAGCTCTTTCAAGAAGTTCCTTAGCCCCTTGATCAATAAATATCTGAGCTAAATTTTGTCCAATTGTTTCATAATCTTCAATATTTGCAATAATATCTTCTTGAATATATTCACTTCCATCTGGCATTCCCACAATTGCTCTTATCTCAACTGAAATTTCATCCAAAATTGTAGCTTTAACTCCAATTGGAACCTGACAACCACCTTGTAAAGTATCAACAAAACTTCTTTCAATTGTAGATTCAATATAAGCATCCCTATCATTTAAAATAGATACTAATTCTACAATCTCTGGATTAGTAGTTGTTTCAATTCCTAATGTTGCTTGTCCCATCGATGGAATCATTACTTCTGTTGAGATAGGTGAGAAATGTTTAACTTCCTTCTCAATTCCAAGTTTTTGAATACCTGTTGCAGCCAAGATAATAGCATCATATTCCCCAGCATTTAATTTTGCAATTCTTGTATTAATATTTCCTCTTAAATCTTTTAGTTCAATATCTGGTCTTAATAATTTAAGAGACATTCTTCTTCTTAAACTTGTAGTTCCAACAACTGCACCTGTTGGTAGCTCATCAAGTGAAGCATAATTATTACTTAAAAAAGCATCTCTTGGATCAAACCTTTTTGTAACTGCTGCTAATTGAAGTCCCTCTTCAAACTGAGTTGGAACATCTTTTAATGAATGCACTGCAAGATGAGCTTCTCCATTAAGCATCGCAACTTCAAGCTCTTTTGTAAAAAGTCCTTTCCCACCAATTTTTGCTAAGGGTACATCTAAAATTTTATCTCCTTTTGTTACAAACTCTTGTAACTCTATTTGAATATCTGGATAATATTTTTGTAGTTGAGCTTTAATATATTCACTTTGCCACAAAGCTAATTGACTTTTTCTTGTTGCAATTACTAATTTTTCCATATTCTAATTTCCTAACATTTCATATTTTAATTTTGATTTATCTTGTTCACCATTTATAAAAATTGTTGGCGTACCTTGCACCATCATCTCTTCACCCATATTTACATCTTTAAAAACCCTTTGCTTTAACTCTTCTTTATTAATCTCTTCAAGAGTAATTGAAGTATTAAACTCTTTATTAAAAGCATCAACAATCTTTTGAGTATTTTTCTCTTTTGAGTTAAAGTATTTATCCCAATCAACTCTATATACTTTTAATTCAACATCTTTTATCCCTTTTTGCCTAGCCACGTACATAAGTCTTGACAAGGGTTCAGATGCAGGATGAATTTTAAGTAATGGAAAATGATAGTAGTATAAAGCAATTGTATTTGAATTTCTTTTTACATACTCTATTACATCTGGAGTATAATCCATGCAAAAAGGGCATAAAGGATCAGAGAATAATACAATTTTATCTTTTGCATTATGATTTCCAGATATTAAATGCTCTTTATTATAATAATTTTTTGTTAATATAGGAGTCATCAAATCTTTTAAAGGCATACCTGTTTTAATATCAAAAAGCTCAGGAGCTATTATTTCTCCATTTGAAAACAGTATATCTTTTGCTTTTATAATATTCCCACCCATGTCAACATCTAAGTCAATAATATAACCATACCATCCTTCTTGAGGTAACTGCTTTTTAAGATTTATTTTTATATCATTTATCTTAATTCTTTTATTTTTTGAAAATCTTTTATTTTCAAAATCTAATACACTCCTATCAATACTACTAATAGCAAATAATGAACTTGTAAATAGTGCACTTAACACAAGAATTTTGATTAGTTTCATTTACGTCCTTTCATAAGCTTAATGCTTAAATAAGAAGCAATTATATTAAACAAAGACTTAATTTTTAAGTCTTTGTTTTCACTGTGATTTTTTTAATATCAAAAAGTTCTTTTGCTTTACTTAGCATTGCTGAGTCTAAAATATCACCCATTTCAATCTCTTTTTGTGAAGGGCTGGGATTAACTGTTTTTTGCATATCTGCAACACAACCTGAACCCATTTCAATCTCTTCTAACATAGATCCACTCTCATTATCATTTACTGGTATATCATTATTTAAATTTTTAGATTCTTCTTTTTTATGCTCTTGTACAGGAGGCACTTTCCTTTATAAAATCAAGCTCTATATCATGCCCAAATACTTCATAGACAAATGTTTTAATTACACCAAAATGTTTAAATAAAAATTTCCTATCTTCTCCTTGTGCATAAGATAAAATTTGAAGTCTATTATTTTCAAAACCTTTGAATAGAAAATTTTTTTCAAAAAGCTCACCTAAATCATAATCTCTTTCATAAACTTTCGTTGTTAAAACCTTATATTTTTCCATATATAAATCAAATACTTCTGGCTCTTTTTCTAATTTTAAAGCCTCTAATTCAATATTATTAACTACATTGATAGGCTCTTCTTTTATTTCAAAAGGATTACTTTGTTCTATCTCTTCTACCTTTTCTTCAACAATTACTTCTTCTGGAGCTGTTTGTTGTATTACTGGTTCTAATACCTGTAATTCTTCTAATGGTTCATCAAAAGGAGTTATGTCATTATCAATTTCTAATGTTGTTTCCATTTCTACAACTTGCCCAGACTCTTCATAAGAATTCAACTCTTCTTTATCTTGATTTACTTCTTCTTGCTCAAGAGGTTGACTTACTATATTTTTATTCACACTATATTGTTGGGAGATAGATACAGGTTCATCATCATAAACATGTTTTACATCATTTTTTGCATGTTCTAATACTTTTGTAGTTGAAATTGCTTCTTTTATAACAGGCTTAATATCAATTTGTTCAATTTGATTAATTACTTCATCAATTGTTTTTAAATTTGTAGCTTCAATCATTTTTGAAAGAGTTAAAATAAGTACAAAACCTCCATCAGAATTCAATGCCAACAGATGTTTTGAATCACTTAAAATTCTAAAAAATCTATCAAAGAGAAGTAAATCAAATTTCGCATCTTTTTCTAGCATTTTTTGCTTTAAATAGATTGCCATCTCATCACAAACCTGAGAAGTTTCATAGTTTTCAAGCTCTCTAACTATATTTGTAATATCTTCCTTTTTTAAAATTATATTAAATAATTTATCCATCAATTCAGGTTCAATAAGTCCAAGCATATCAACAACGGCTGGAACCGTAACTTTTCCTTTTGAAAAAATTATAGCTTGGTCAAGTAATGTTAGAGTATCTCTTAATGAACCTTGTCCACTTCTTGTTAAAATCTCAAGAGCAGGTGTATCAAAATCGATATTTTCTTCATTTAAAATATGAGATAGATGATGCATTACATCAGAACTTGCAATTTTATTAAACCTAAAATGTTGAGTTCTACTTAAAATTGTAGCTGGCAGTTTAAGAGGATCAGTTGTTGCAAGAATAAATTTTACAAAACCAGGAGGCTCTTCAAGGGTTTTAAGTAAAGCATTAAAAGCTTGTGTAGTAAGCATATGAACCTCATCAATGATAAATACCTTAAATCTTGCACTACTTGGCTTATATTTCGTATGTTCAATTAGATCTTTTATATCATCAATACCCCTATTTGAAGCTGCATCCATTTCAATAATATCTAAATGTCTATTTGTATTTGCACTTTGACAATTTTCACAATTTTCACAAGGTCTTGAAGTAGGACCATTTGAGCATAAAAGTGCCTTAGCCATAATCCTTGCTGTTGAAGTTTTACCACTTCCCCTTAAACCAGAAAACAAATAAGCATGTGATAATCTATTTGAATCTAAAGCCAAAGATAGAGTTTGAGATATTGTTGCTTGTCCAACTAAGTCTTCAAATCTTTTTGGTCTATATTTTAATGCCAAAACCTTTTTTTCTAGTATTTGATTTTCACTCATTTATATCCCTTACTTGAATTTTTCCACCATCAGTCCAGTTATCTAAAATCATATTAATCATCTCTTTTTTTATTTCACCTGTATAAAAAACAGTAATCTTTAAATTACCCTCTTTATTATGACCATTTTCTAAACTTAAATCTTTTAACCTTTTTGCAATAGCTGAACCTGTCTCAATTAGTCTTATTTCAGCTCCCATAATCTCTTTTATAACTTCACTTATCAATGGATAATGAGTACATCCTAAAACAATAGTATCTACACTATTTTGTTTCATTGGCTCAAGCCATTTTTGAAGCATTAAAAAAGTATCTTCATCATCTATTTTTCCATTTTCAATTTGATTAACTAATCCTGCACATGCAGCCTCAAAAACTTCTACCTTATACTCTTTAGAAAGTTCATTTAATAAAAGTTGATATTTTTCTCCACTTAAAGTAACAGGGGTTGCTAAAACTCCAATATTTTTTGTTCTCGTTATTTGCATAGCTGGTTTAATACCTGGTTCTGTTCCAATAACTATTAAATTTGGAAACATCTGTCTTAAATATTTTATAGCAACGGAAGTTGCGGTATTACAAGCAACAACAAGAGCATCTATTTGATGTTTTTTTATTAAGTAATTTGTTACATCAAAACTATGTTTTAGAATCTGTTCTTGCGTCTTTTCTCCATAAGGGGCAAATAAGGTATCTGCTATATAAAAAACTTCTGCACCTTGAAATGATTTTGAAATTGCATCTACAATTGTTAAACCACCAAGCCCTGAGTCAAAAACTCCAACTTTCAAATAAAACCTTTATATAAATTCACAAGATTATATCAAAAAAGTTATAACTAATATGTTAAAATCCTATGTAGTTTACAAAAAGGAATCTCATGTTTCATCATTTTCATCCTTTCAAACCTTTTTTACAAAAAAATACAAAAGCCATAATTATGGGGACACTACCACCTCCTAGATTCTGCATAAATGAGTATAAAAAAGAGGATGTACTTTTTTGTTATGGTTCAGCTGACAATCTCTTATGGAGGGTTTTAGATAAAGTTTATAATTTAAATCTATTATTTGATAATTCACAAACAGCCGTACTTCAAAGAAAAAAATTCTTAATTAAAAATAGAATTGGTATTTGTGATATTGTAGATTCATGTAAAAGGGAGAAAATAGATGCTAGTGATATAGGAATGAAAAATATAATATTAAGAGATATCCTAAAATACTTAAAAGAGTACGAAAATATTACAACCATAATTTTTACAGGAGGATATTGTAAAAATTCCCCAGAATACTTTTTAAGAAAAATATTAAAAGAAAAGAGTATAAAATTTAAAAAAATTGATGAGAATATTCCGAAAATAAATAGTTTCTTTTATGAAAATAGGGAGATTAGAACTATAAGCCTAAGCTCACCTTCAAACGCTGCTAATAGGAGTATTGGTGCAAATACTTACTACAAAAAAAGAAAACAAAAGAATATAAATTATTCAACCTTTGAATTTAGAAAAGAACAGTACGAAAAAGTTTTTAAAAATTTATAAACTTAAAGCTCTTTAAGAATAGTGTAAAACAGTTTTCACTAAAATTCTGAATGATTATTCATTTAGGAGGGACATAGTATGTATATAAATGAAATTATGATGTTTGTAGTAGCTGGCTTAGCACTATTTACTCTCGCCTCTTGGTTTATTACTTTTTTTGTAAAAGAAGAAAATTAATATTTTTGATTTTAAAAAGTAGTTTAAAGTAAGCTATTTGGTTCAAAATGAACCAAATAGTTTTTTTTATTAGAATGCCTCTATAATAGTACCTTTATAGTTCTCTAAAATAAATTCTCTAATCTCTTCAGAGTTTAATACCTCATTTAAAGCTTTAATATACTCTTTATTTTCGTTTCCTGCTTTAACTGCAACAATATTTGCATATGGAGAATCTTTTGATTCAATTACAAGTGCATCTTCTAATGGATTTAAGTCTGCTGCTAATGCATAATTTGTATTAATAATAGCAGCATCAACTTCATCAATAACTCTTGGCAATTGAGGAGCATCTAACTCTTTAATTTTTAAATTCTTAGGATTTTCAATAATATCAAGTGCAGTTTTAAACTCAACATCTTTGAAAATCAATAAACCTTCTTTAACTAAAATATCAAGAGCTCTACTTCCATTTGTTGGATCATTTGGAACTGCAATCGTTGCACCATCTGGTAACTCAGAGATATCTTTGATTTTATTTGAATATAATCCCATTGGCTCTAAATGTACATTTACAGTTTTTACAATACTAGTATTTTTACTTTTGTTGAATTGGTCTAAATATGGAGCATGTTGAAAAAAGTTCGCATCTAGTTCACCTTCATCAACAGCAATATTTGGAGTAACATAATCTGTAAACTCAACAATTTCTAAATCATAACCTTTTTCTTTTAAAAGTGGTTTAGCCACTTTCAAAATCTCTGAATGAGGAACAGGTGTAGCTCCTACTTTAATAACAGTTTTTTTAGCTTCAACTTTTACAGCCTCTTTTTTCTCTTCACCACCAACACAAGCAGTAAGTCCAAGTGCAACAGCAGCAGCAACAACAAGTTTTAAAATATTTTTAAACATATATATCCTTTATTTTTTAGTAATTTTATATAAATAATCTCCCGTACTTTGACATACTTGAACAAGTGCAATCAAAATAAGTACAGTATAAATCATAATTTCTGTTTGGAATCTGTAGTATCCAAACTTAATAGCTACATCTCCTAAACCTCCACCACCAACAGCTCCAGCCATTGCTGAAAACCCTATAACCGTAATAAGTGTAAGTGTAATAGCAGAAATTATACTTGGTAAAGCTTCAATAAGCATTACTTTAAATATAATTTGCCAATGACTTGCACCAAATGATTCTGCAGCCTCAATTACTCCATAATCTACTTCTTTAAAGGCACTCTCAATCAACCTTGCGATAAAAGGAGCAGCACCAATAGTAAGCGGAATAATAGCCGCTGTTGTTCCAATACTCTTACCAATTAGAAACTTTGTAAGAGGAAATAGAACAATCATCAAAATAATAAAAGGAAAAGATCTTAAAGTATTAATCACAACATCAAGTATTGAATATATTTTTAAATTTTCTCTTAAACCACCCTTTGCAGTTAATACTAAAATAATTGCAAGAAAAAATCCAATAATTACTGCAAAAAAAGTAGAAACAAATGACATATAAACAGTTTCACCAAGTGCAGGTAATAAGATATCAACCATTATAATAGCTCCCAAATAATGTCATGTTCTTTAATATAGTTTGTAACTACAAACTGCTCTTCTTCTTTTATATTTATTACTATATTCCCTACAATATGAGTATTTATCTCTTCGAGCTTCCCCCATACTATATTGAAATCCATGTCTAACTCTCTTGCCATTTTTGTTATAAATGACTCATAAGCATTATCCTTTGGAAAATAAAGCTTAATATTTACACCATCTTGTGGCACAACCTCATTCTCACCTAAAAAATGTTTCATCTTCTCATCAGGTTTTAAAAATAACTCTTCTGTATCATCCAAACCAATGATATTCCCATGCTCAAGTAATAGTGCTTTTTGAGCAATCTGTTTTACTACTTCCATCTCATGAGTTACTAAAACTATCGTAATATTTAATTTTTCATTAATCTTTTTTAATAGATTTAAAATAGATGTAGTTGTATTTGGATCAAGTGCTGATGTTGCTTCATCTGAAAGTAAAACATCAGCTTCAAGAGTCAAAGCTCTTGCAATTGCAACTCTTTGCTTTTGTCCCCCACTTAACTCACTAGGATAAGAGTTAAGCTTCTCATCTAAACCTACTAAAGCTAATAACTCTTTCACTTTTGTATCAATATAATCTTTGTCATATCCCCAAAGTTGCATTGGTAAAGCAACATTTTCATATACTGTTTTTCTTTGAATTAATGAGAAGTGTTGAAAAATCATTCCAATATTTTTTCTAAACTCTCTCAACTCATTCTTATTGAGTGATTTAATCTCTTTATTATTAACTTTTAATGAACCATCACTATAATCTTCTAGTCCATTTATACATCTTAAAAGTGTAGATTTTCCTGCACCACTATGTCCAACAATTGCAAAAATCTCACCCTTTTTTATATCTATTGAAATATCATTTAAGACTTTTACGTCACCATAGTATTTATTCAAATTTTTAATACTAATCATACTAGATCCTTAAAATTTCTGAATATTATTTAAAAATAAATAAATTTTAAATTAAATAAGCAATTTATTTGCTTTTTTTTGAAAGTTTTAAAAATATTAATTTAATTAAAGTTAATTAACTTTATATAATATAAAAAGTAAAAGAGCTTGATGAATCAAGCCTTTTACTATTCATTCATTGAAGCAAAGAAGTCCTCATTATTCTTAGTTTTTTGCATTTTTGAGTATAAAAATTTAAGTGCTTCTACTTCATCCATTTGAGAAATAGCATTTCTTAAAATCCAAGTTTTTTGTAAAATATCAGGAGATAGTAATAACTCCTCTTTTCTTGTACCAGATTTAATAATATCAAGTGCTGGGTAGACTCTTCTATTTGCAGCATTTCTACTTAATACAACCTCTGAGTTACCAGTTCCTTTAAACTCTTCAAAAATTACTTCATCCATTTTTGAACCAGTCTCAATAAGTGCAGTTGAAATAATAGTTAAAGAACCACCCTCTTCTATATTTCTAGCTGCACCAAAGAATCTTTTTGGTTTATGTAGTGCATTTGCATCAACCCCACCTGAAAGTACTTTTCCTGAAGATGGTGTAACAGTATTGTATGCTCTTGCTAATCTTGTAATAGAGTCTAATAAGATTACAACATCTTTTTTCATCTCTACAAGTCTCTTTGCTTTTTCAATAACAATTTCAGCAACTCTTACATGATTTTGAGCAGGTAGATCAAAAGTAGAAGAGTAAACTTCCCCTTTTACACTCCTTTGCATATCAGTAACCTCTTCTGGTCTCTCGTCGATTAATAAAACCATTAAATGAGTATCAGGATGATTTCTTGTAATACCATGTGCTAACTCTTTTAACAATTCAGTTTTACCAGTTTTTGGTGGTGCAACAATTAAACCTCTTTGTCCTTTTCCCATTGGAGCAAAAAGATCTAACATTCTACCTGTCATTCTTGTTTGCTCATACTCAAATTTAAATCTTTCAGTTGAGTATAAAGGAGTTAAGTTATCAAATAGAGGTCTATTTTTTGATTCATTAATTGGTAAGTAGTTAATAGCTTCTATCTTTAATAAAGCATTATACTTTTCACTATCTTTGTTAGGAGGTCTAACTTGTCCTGTTACTATATCTCCCGTTCTTAGAGCAAATTTTCTAATTTGTGTTGCTGATACATAAGAATCATTAGAAGTATCAGAGAAGTTACCATCTATTGCCCTTAAAAAACCAAAGCCACCATCTTTAATCTCTAAAATTCCTGTAAATAGGATAAATCCACCTTGATCAATTTGAGAACTAAGAATATTAAAAATTAAATCTTGTCTTTTTAACTCTTGTGGGTTCTCTACTTCGAGCTCTTTTGCAATTTTTAAAAGCTCTTCTAAAGGGAGCTCTCTTAATTGTTCAATTTTATAACCTTCTACTGGTACATGCGTTCTTGTCTTTTTAGCATTACCATTTGAAGCTTTTGTATTTTTTGATTTAGTTTGAGTTTTTGACTCTTCCATGAGTATATTTTGCCTTTATTGATTTACATATTAAGTTATGTAGTTTTTTCGTAGTTTTGTTTAGTAAAAAATTTAAGTGACGTTATTTTAATCTTTATTTGAAAAAAAGTCAAGAAGACTGAGAAAGAAATAAAAAAGGTGCCAAAGCTATTGACACCTTTAAATGCTATAATATATTATTAAATTATAGAGTTCCCTCATTTTTAGCTAAATACTCAGCAACACCTGCTGTATTTGGTTTCATACCTTCGTCACCTTTATTCCAACCTGCTGGACATACTTCACCATGCTCATTAGTAAATAACATTGTATCTACCATTCTAATCATTTCATCAATATTTCTTCCTAATGGTAAGTCATTGATTACTGCATGTCTTACTGTTCCATCTTTATCAATTAAGAAAGAACCTCTTAATGCAACCGAATCACCAAATAACACATCATAATCTCTTGAAATCTGTTTTGAAAGATCTGCTACTAATGGATATTTAATTCTACCAATTCCTCCATTTTCAACTGCTGTTTCTCTCCAAGCAAAGTGTGAAAACTGAGAGTCAACAGATACACCAATTACAGAGATACCTCTTGATTCAAACTCTTCAACTCTTTTTGAAAATGCAATAATTTCTGATGGACAAACAAATGTAAAATCTAGTGGATAAAAAAATAAAACCGCACCTTTCTCACCAATATTATCATACAAATTAAAATCATCAACAATTTGACCGTCAGCTAATACCGCTGTAGCTGTGAAATCTGGAGCTTTTTTTGTTACTAACATGTAATTTCCTTTTATTAAAATTTAAATTGTGCTTGCAATTATAATATAATTTTTTTAAAAAAAATAGGGCTTAAAATATAACTTTCTAAATTTAAGAAAACTTTTACTTAAAGATAATTTTTATCCACTAAATCTGCGTTTAGTAGAACATTTATTACAAAAATACTTGATAATTGTTATTATTTTCATATTTAAAGCCCCTAAAACTGGTTAAATCATAAATTTCAAGTTTAATAAAAAATTTAAGTTTTGTGTGATAGAGTTATTAAAATTTAATCAGGAGTTAACTATGGCAGTTAAAATTACAGATATTTGTATTAATTGTGATGCATGTTTAGATGAATGTCCTACAGAATCAATTGTTGATAATGATGAAAATCCAACTGGTGAAGATATATATTATGTAAATGCTGACACTTGTACTGAGTGTGTTGGTGACAATGATTCTCCAGCATGTGCTGATGCATGTCCAACTGAAGGCTGTATAGTATGGGATAACCCATCAACAGAAGGTGCTGTTGATGGACAACCAGTTGTAGAAGACTAATATTTAATATAAACTATTTAAATTATTTACAAGGCAAGTAGTAAAAACTACTTGCCTTTTTTTATTTTTTTAGGTATAATCCGCGACTTGAAAAAATAAATGAGGAAAATTACCTATGGAACAAACTTTATCGATCATTAAACCTGACGCAGTCACAAAAAACGTTGTAGGAAAAATCTTAGATAGATTTGAATCAAACGGATTAAGAATTGCTGCTACAAAAAAAGTGCAATTATCAAAAGCTGATGCAGAAGCATTCTATGCAGTTCATGCTCAAAGACCTTTCTTTGGTGAATTGGTTGAATTCATGATTTCTGGACCAGTTGTTGTTTCTGTATTAGAAGGTGAAAATGCAATGGCTAAAAACAGAGAGTTAATGGGTGCTACTAACCCTAAAGAGGCAGCTCCTGGAACAATAAGAGCTGATTTTGCTGATTCTATTGATGCAAACGCAGTTCATGGTTCTGATTCATTAGAGAATGCAGCAATCGAAATTAAATTCTTCTTTTCTGATAGAGAAATTTGTTAAGAATTTAAATAGATTTTTTATGAAAATAGAGTTTAGAAAAGTACCCTATACTCCAAGGGAGCTTATTTGTGAATTTAATTCAGTTAAAATTGAAGGTACTTTTTGTAAAATATCACCATCCTTAGTCAAAATCGATGGAGCATTGACAGGGACAACAACTGTTCAATGTGCAAGATGCGGTGAAGACGATACTATTAATTTAGATGAAAAATTAAATTTTTTAATAAGTGATGGTATTTACAAACTTGACTCAGATGAAAATGAGTTAGTAATTGAAGTTGATGATTTTATAAACTTTAATGAAATAATTCAAAGTGAAATATCATCTATATACAGCGATTATCATATCTGTACAAATTGTGCGAATTGTGATTTTGTTGAACAAGAATATTAAATTAAGGAGAAAACATGGCAGTACCTAAGAGAAGAGTATCTCATACTAGAGCAGCTAAAAGAAGAACTCACTATAAAATTACTTTAAAAAAACCAGTTAAAGATAGTGATGGAACTTGGAAAATGCCTCATATGGTAAACCCAAATACTGGTGAATATAAAAACTAATGCTAAAAGTAGCAATAGATGCAATGGGTGGGGACTTCGGTCCTGAACCTATTATGGAAGGGCTTTGTAATGCTCTTAAAAATAACAATAATTTTACAGCTATCACAGTAGGTGATGAAAACCTACTAAAACCACTTATACCCTCTTATTTATCTAAAAGAATTGAGATTGTTCATACTAATGATGTTATATCAATGCACGATTCAGCAACTGATGCATTAAAAAGAAAAGAATCAACTATTTATAAAGCAATTGAACTTGTAAAAAATGGTGAAGCTGATGCAGTAGTTTCTGCTGGACATTCAGGAGCATCAATGTCTTTAGCAACATTAAGAATTGGTAGAATAAAAGGTGTTAGTAGACCTGCAATTGCAACTTTAATGCCTACTAGTGAAAATCAAAATACCCTAGTATTAGATGTTGGTGCAAATGTAGATTGTGATGCAAAAAATCTTTTTGAGTTTGCAATTATGGGACAAGTATATGCACAAGATGTTTTACAACTTGATGAACCCTTAATTGGACTACTAAGTAATGGGGAAGAAGAGAGTAAGGGTAATGAGGTAACAAAAGAGGCATTTGAACTTATCTCAAGAATATCTAATTTTGCTGGAAATGTAGAAGGGAATGACGTATTTAAAGGTACGGTTGATGTTGTTGTTTGTGATGGGTTCATAGGTAATATTTTATTAAAAACTGCAGAAGGTGTTGCAGATACAATTGGTAAGATTATTAAGAAAAACCTCAAAAGATCTCTAATTTCAATTGCAGGTGCAGTTTTAATGAGAAAAGTATTTAAAAATTTAAAAGTTAGAGTTGACTATGCAGAATATGGTGGAGCTCCTTTACTAGGAGTAAAAGCACCTGTTATCATTGCACATGGAAAATCTAATCCAAAAGCTATTCAAAATGCAATTTTCCAAGCAATAAATAGTGCAAGTTCTAATTTAAATAGTGATATTGAAGAAAGATTGCAACAGTATAGTTCATAGGCTTTCATTTTAAGGAAATTTAATGGCATATGCAGCATTTAGATCTATTGGAGCATATATCCCTCCAAAGATAATGACTAATTTTGATTTTGAAAAAATTATTGATACATCTGATGAATGGATTACAAAAAGAACAGGTATTAAAGAAAGAAGAATATCCGAAGAGAATGAAGCTTCATCTGATTTAGGAGCCAGAGCTGCACAACAAGCAATAAAAAGAGCTGGAATTGCAAAAGAAAATATCGACTTAGTTATATGTGCTACTGTAACACCTGATTACTTATGTATGCCTTCAACAGCTTGTCTAATTGCTTCAAAATTAGACTTACCTCCCGTACAAGCGATGGATATAAGTGCTGCATGTACAGGCTTTGTTTATGCTGTTTCTGTTGCAAAAGCATTTATTGAAGCTGGTATGAAAAAAAATGTATTAATTGTTGGAGCTGAAAAATACACTTCAATTTTAGATTACACTGATAGAACAACTTGTTTTATTTTTGGAGATGGAGCAGGAGCTGCGATTATCTCTGCAACTGATAAAAAAGAGGAAGCTATTATTGATGTAAATTGTTCAAGTGATGGGAATTATGATGACTTAATTAAAACTCCTGGTGGAGGGAGTAAACATCCTTGTTCACAAGAAGTACTTGATAATAAAATGGCTTGTATTAAAATGAAAGGAAATGAAACTTTCAAACTTGCGGTTAAAACTTTAACTGCCGATGTTGAAGTTATGATGAAAAAACACAATATCACAAATGAAGATATTAACCACTTCATTCCTCATCAAGCAAATTATAGAATTATTTCCGCTGTTGGAAAAGCCTTAGGTTTAAATGATGAGCAAACAATAATAACTGTTGATAAATATGGAAATACCTCAGCTGCTTCAATTCCTATGGCTATGAACTATGCTTATGAGCAAGGGAAAATAAAAGCAGGAGATATGATACTTTTTGATGCATTTGGTGCTGGACTTACTTGGGGAAGTGCCTTATTTCCATTTGCACCTAAAAACTAATCAAATAGGCAAATGCCTATTTTGATAAAGCTTTTATTCTAAAAATACTGAACTAATCCCATATAAAAAATTGTACCCACAAATATTGATACTAAATAGTTTTTTAAACTTAGATGTAAAACTGCCGTAAATATAATACCTATTACCTCTTTAAAGCCATAAGGATAAGAGGAAAACTCTATATCTTTTAATGTATAAAAAACTAAAATAGTCATAATAGTTGCAGGAAAAAAAATTTCTATAAAATTAAGCGATTTTGGTAAATCTCTTTTTGCAAAAAAGATAAAAGGGAAAACTCTAGTTAGAAAATTTACACCTGTCATTATGGCAATAGCAATATAAATCTCTATATTACTCATTATTTAACCTTTGTCTAAAAAAGAATAGCAGTAATAAAGATAAAGATATTGCAACAACTAACATCTTATCACTTGGAACAAATATAAGTGCAAAAATAGAGGCAAGTGTTCCTATTAAAAAAGGAATAGAGTTTTGTAAATTTTTATACTGTTCTATACAAAGCACAATAAAAAGAGCAGTTAATGAAAACTCTA
>CAYZST010000001.1:72627-189465 GCA_964480765.1 uncultured Arcobacter sp.
AAACTCTATATTGCTACTTACTATTGCACCTAATGTTGAACCTATAAACCAATATGATTGATTAAAAGCGGTTAAAAAAAAATAATACCATTTCTTCTTTAACTGTTCATCATCTTTTATAGTTGTAAGCAAGGCATATGTTTCATCAGTTAGACCAAAAATCAAATAAGCCTTTAGTTTCCCAGTTTTTTTAAATCTTTTTAGTAAAGATAAACCATAAAAAGATTGCCTTAAATTTACAAACCAACTTGCAATTGCTATATCTATGAATCCAGCTTTTGCATTAAAAAAATTGATTGCTACAAATTGAAGTGCACCTGCATAAATAAATAAAGACATTAAAGGAGCTAGATACCAAGGGTAATCAAAAGATACTAATAATAAACCAAAAGCAAAACCTAAAACTCCATATCCCATCATAACGGGAATAGAAACTTTAAAGGCAGTTTTTATTTCTCGTTCAAGCTTCATTTTTGAAACTCTTATTTTATAAGTTTTTTATTATTAGGATTGTTTTTAAATATGTTTAAAGATTTCTCTTTTGAATTTTTTATAAATTTGTCCACAGTTGCAACAGAGTTTATATATAGTATTGACTCATCTACAATTATCTGAAAAATTGCAAAAAATGGAATTTTTACAGTTGAACCAAAATTTTCACTTCCAAAACCAGCTTCAAAATAGATAAAATCATCATCTAATCTTACAGTTGTATAAGTATAATTTGACAAAACAAATAAAGAGTATTTTGATAATTGCTCAAAAGTTGAACTTGGAAGTTCTGGATTAAACTTAGTAGCATTGATATTAGCAGTCATTGCAAACTCTAAATTTTGTTTTAATAAAAAATTTATTGTATCTTTGATTTGAGAACTAACCAAATCTTTATATTCAATGTTTTCAATTACTTTACTTATCATTTTTAACCCTAAAATTGTTCTTTTTTTGCTATTATACCTTATGAAACAATTGATTTTACTTATTCTTTTATCTTTTTACTTACTTGAAGCAAAAAGCATTACTATTACAGACGAAGATATTGTAAAAATAGAGAAACATCCATATGGCAAAGCAATAAAACTAAGATTAATAAAATATATTGACTTAAAGAAAAAAATAAAAGATATGGATTTAATAAAAAAACTAAACCACGTTAATAGCTTCTATAATAAAATCCTCCCTATAAATGATTCAACAAAATATCAAGTTGATGATCATTGGGCAACCCCTAAAGAGTTTATTATTGAAGGAAAAGGAGATTGTGAAGATTATGCTATCTCTAAATATTTTACTCTTATAGAATCAGGAATAAAAAAAGATAAACTCTTTTTATCAGTTGTAAAAGTAAAAGGTGCTACTAATTACCATATGATTTTAACTTACTTTGAAAACAAAAAATCTATACCACTTGTACTTGACAATTTAAGCTTTAAAGTTTTACCTTTCAACGAAAGAGTTGATTTAGAGCCTCAATTTATATTTAATGAAAAAGAGGCTTTTTTGTTAAAAAATAAAAAAATTGATAAAAAAGTTACTTATATAGACTGGGGAGAAGTCGATAAATGGCAACTTTTATTAGATAGAGTTTATAAAAGAAACGAATAATCTTCTATAATATCAAAATCTATCATAGCATTCATTAATGCAATTTTTTTACTACTTTTTAACATCTCAAGGGTAATATCTTTTTCAAAAATCTCTTTTTTTTCCAAAAGTCTTGCTCTTGTTGTTCCTTTAAGAAGGGGAGTTTTAGGACTAATCCAAATATTGCCATCAAAGATTGCAATATTTGCAATTGAGGTATCTGTAACTAATCCATTTTTTACAATAATAATCTCATCAGCCCCATCTCTTTTTTCAAAAAGATTATCTAAATACTCTCTATTTAAATATTTTTTTGAATACTCAATTTTATCATCAAAAACAATTTTAAATTTTCTAACTTCCCTTTTATCATAAGGAAAATAGTCTATATCAATAACACCATTTTCATCATATATAAACTTGCATCTAAGAAGCTTATTAGAAGGAGCATAAATATACTCTGATAAATTTAAATTCATAGCAACTGTTTTTGCTACTCTTTTTTCATGATACTCTAAATTAAATATCTCAAAATCATTACATTTTATTGTTTCAAAATATTGCATAGCTTTCCTAATTTTTAATTAAAAAATCTTAGCAAAAAAGAGATGAAATCTCACCTCTTACTTTTTATTTGTTTTTCTAGGAATAAAAACTTGGGCTACTTCTTTTGCATATTGAAGTTCAGTTGTAATTCCTACACATGAACAGTTGATCTCTGAAAGTACATATTTATCACTTCCATCCCCATTACAATCTAAAATATAATCCATAGTCCAAAGAAGAGGATAGTTTTGTCCATTTAAAAAAGGTTTTATATCCTTTAAACCTTTTTTTGTAAGCTCAACCACCTCTTTCCATTTTGGTTCATCAGGAGATTCATATTTATATTTAGCTCCTGAAAAAAGTGTTGCGGAAAACTCCCCTTCTTGTGGTTTTTTATGAACTACTGAAACTGCTTTATCGTTTACAAGTAAAACTCTAATTTCACCTTCTGAAATTCTTTCTAAGTATCTACAACCTACAAAACCCGTTTTACCTTTAAAATAGGCTGCATTTTCAGACTCTTCTTCAAACTTTACTTCAAACTTATGCAAGAACTCATGTATATCATCATAATAGTACTTCTCATTATTTACAGCTTCAACTGAAAATATAGAACCATCATCTTTTTTAGAAACCAAATAAACACCCTCACCTGTTGAGCCATAGTTTGTCTTTAGAACTCTAATACCATATTTATCCAAATCTGCGGGAAATTTTGTTACAAAATCAGTATAAGTATGATAAAAATAAGTCTCATCATCCCCTAATCTTGTACCTTTTAATTTAGCTAAAATATCTTTGAAGTCTAAATTAATCATTACATCTGGATGAGTATGAATTTGAATACCTGAATTTCCCAAAGCTTTTAGAAATTGGAAATACTCATCTACCTCTTTTAAATTACCTGGATTAATTCTTGAAATAAGCGCAACTGCATTTTGTTTTAAATACTCCAATAAATCATATTTTCTATTTGGTCTATAAAAAACAATCTCTGTTTTATAATCAGTCACCTCTTCAATAGCTTGCAAAATAGGTTTTGTATCTGGTCTAAAACCATCAAAACCTTTATCATTACCTTTCTGATATTCTATAATGAAAACTTTATTTTTCATCTCTTCTCCTCAAAAGTTTAAAACATTTTATAGGATGAAAGCTACTAAATGGTTACAAAAAATATGTAATTATTTTATAATTTAAAAAGGAAGGTAAATTTTATCAATAAGTTCTTGATATTCTAAAACGGCATTGGAATCACTAGTTATTCCTCCACCACTTTTATAATAGATTTTTCCATTATTATCTTTTTGAATAAATCTAATCATAACAGCTGAAGATAGAGTATTTCCATCATATACACCAAATACTCCTGTATAATAATCTCTATCATAGCCTTCACAGCTTTTTAATATCTCTACTGTTTTTCTTTTAGGAGTTCCTGTAATAGAACCAGCTGGTAATAATGAAGTTAAAATATCTCCAATATTTTTATTCCAATTTTTATTTAAATGTCCAGATATTCTAGAGCTTACTTGAAGAAGTTTTTTCTCTCCGGCATTAATCTTCTCACAATATCTAAACTTATCAACCCTAACCCTATTTGAAACAATTCCTAAATCATTTCTAAGTAAATCAACAACCATAGTATGTTCAGACATCTCTTTTAAATCACCTAAAATTTTAGCCTGTGCATTTGGTATTGAGCTATCAATAGTTCCTTTCATTGGGTAGGTATAGATTTTATTTTTTCTTATCTCAACAAATTTTTCAGGAGAAAAACATACAAACTCATCAAAAAACTTTAATTTAAATCGAGCATTAGCTTTTTCATAAATTTCATCAAAACTAAACTCCGATTTAATTTCAGTTTTAGAAGTAAGATTTAAAAGATATGAGTTCCCCGCTTTTATATTCTCTTGTATAAAATCAAACTTTTTTTTATACTCCTCATATGAAATAGGATACTTCGTTACACTCTGTTTATTTGAGATTTTAGAAGATACCTTATTATTCATCTCATATTTAATCTCTTTAGGTAGCTCTTTTAAAGTTTGCACATAATATTTTGATAAATCATAAGATATTATAAAAAGAAATGGCTCCTTTAAAGAGCCATATCTATTTAATAAATTTTTTAGTTCTAAATTATTCAAGTTTTATTTAACTACTGTTTTAGAACTAATTTTTTAAGAATTGCCATTCTAATAGCAACCCCATTTCTAACCTGTTCTAAAATTTTATTTCTAGAATCAACTAACATTTCATCAGAGATATCTACATTTCTATTTACAGGTCCTGGATGTAAAAGTAGGATATCTCTATTGCCAAAAATCTCTTTAGTTATACAATAATCTTTAGCATACTCATGTAATGAAGAGAAATAGATTTCATTATGTCTTTCTAACTGTGTCCTTAAGCTCATTACAACATCAAGTTCATCAATTACATCTAAAATATTGCTATATTGTTTAAAAGCTATATCTTCAGATTTAAAACAATCAGGAGCGACAAAACAAACTTCCATTCCAAACCTTGGAAGAAGCTTTTTGTTTGAACCTGCAACTCTTGAACTTCTAATATCTCCAACAATTGCAACTTTTTTGCCTTCAATATCATTATTAAAGTGTTCTCTAATAGTAAAAAGATCCAATAATGCCTGAGTTGGATGTTCATTTTTCCCTGCACCTGCATTTATAATAGGACAATCAACATAATCAATTAATGTTTTATGGAAGTTGCAATCTGAGTGTCTAATAACAATTGCATCAGGTCCCATTGCATTAATATTAGTAACAGTATCAAATATAGTTTCACCTTTTTTAGTTGAACTTGTTCCAACATCTAAAGAGATTACTTGTGCTCCAAGCCTTTTTGCAGCCATCTCAAAAGAACCCCTTGTTCTTGTAGAGTTTTCAAAAAATAGATTAACTATAATTTTACCCTTTAAAACTTCATTAGACTCTTTATCTAAATACATTTTCGCATCATCAAAAATTCCAAGAATCTCTTTTTCTGTAAAATCCTCTGTTGTAATCAAATGCTGCATTTTTTTCCTTCAATTTTAGTTTAAATTTTATCTAAAATGTGTTTAATAATTAATAGATTCTTACAAAAAACAAACTTTTATTAAATAATAATTTTTATTTTTTTGATATTAATAATATCAAGTATTAATTAAATAACTATTTTAAACTCTGCACCTTTATATTTTTCATTATCATACTCAAACTCAACATTACTCACAGAGATTTTTCCTTTCATTCCCACAATAATTTGTTTGCTCATGTAAAGCCCTATCCCTGTTCCTTGATTTTCATTTTTAGTTGTAAAATAGGGTTCAAAAATTCTATCTATAATATTTGGATCAATCCCACCTGCGTTATCTTTTATTTTTATTACTGTTTTTTCATTCTTATTATAAGTATCAATCATTAGATACTTTTTTTCTCTTCTACCCAACTTACAAAGTTCATCTTTTGAGTTTTTAATAAGATTAATTAATACTTGTAAAAGTTCATTTTCATAGCCAAAAACTTTTACATTCTCTTGAATGTTTTTTATAATTTCAATTCCATTATCTTTAAGTTGTGAAGAGATTAATTTATTTGTTTTTTCTAATAAATCATTTAGTGCAAAACTCCTTTGCTCTTTATCTGGTTTAAAAAAGTTTCTAAAATCATCAATTGTATTATTTAAGTAAATTACTGAGTTTTCAATATCGTTTATTAAGTTTTTAACTTGCTCTTTTTTTAAGTGGCTATCTTCATTTTGTGCCATTTTTATTAAAGAGTTTGCCATTGAAATAACACTTAAAGGCTGTTTCCACTGATGAGCAATATTGGCAATCATCTCTCCCATTATTGCCATTTTACTTTGTTGAACTAAAAGCTTCTCTTTTTCAATCTTTTTTAACATTTCTTCTTTAACTCGTATTTTATATGATTTAAAAACTGTATCAACAGCTTTTGAGAGAAAATAAGAAATTGCAACCATTATAGAAGTAATAAAAAAACTTAATACAATAATCTTATTAACTGCACCATTAGTTAACTCTTCAAGCTGCTCTTTTCTATTTTTCATCTGGGCATAAAACTCTTTAAGATAGAAACTACTTCCAATTACCCATCCCCACTCTTCATAGAGTTTTACAAAAGAAATTTTATCGTTTATTCCACCTGCTCTATTTAAAGTTATTGTATCTTTATAATGGATAAAGCCCTCTTTTTTATCTTTTGTAAAGTTTAATATGTCCCTAATAATATACTTACCATTCTCATTTTGTACATTAGATCTATTTACTCCAACTAATTCAGTGTTGGGATTAACTAAGCATAAACCTTTAAGATCATATATAAATACATGACTTAGACTTTTAGAATTAAAATCATTGAGTTTTTTTAAAATTTCCTTTTTTATTTCTATTTGAAACTCTTCAAGATAATCCCCTGTTCCTATAAATAAATCATAAAATTCAAACTTTTTAAAAAAACCTATTTTTTTATCTTCTTCTCTGTTTTCTTCTGTTTTTTTCCAATACCATTCATAAAATGTCTCATTTTTTGAACGAAGAATTTCATTTATCTCTTGCAAAAAAAGTGTTCCAGCAATATCTTTGTAGTTCCAAAAATTTTTTCCTTCTAAATTTTTATATTGTGAATGCATAACATATTTTCTGCTCATTTCATACATAAATATATATCCTGATTTATTATCAAGTTTAATCTGTTCTAATGAAGTTTTTATATCTTCTATTGTTTTCTCTTTTGAATAGTTTGGAGAGTTTTTCTCTCTATTATATATTGCAGTTGCAATTGCATGAGCTTGATAGACTTGTTCTTTTAGTTTTTCTTTAAGAGCATCTTCTTTAAATTTTTTTTCTAAATTAATTAAATTGTTTATATTATCAACAAATTGTTTTACAGCTTTCTTATTCTTTTCTATATAGTTTTGTTCAAAAAAATCAAGATTCTCTTTTAAATCTCTTTTTGTGTCATTTATAAAAATCTGAGTAATTAAAAAAGAGCTACTAATAATTGCGATAATCGCACCATAGCGAATAAAATTAATTAAATATTTTTCATTATAGACACTCTTCATTACAAAATCTTTAATATATATAAATTAATTATATTTTAACCAATAAAAAATTAAACTTTTCAATTAAAAAAAATAATATTAATATTTTGTTTAAAAAACTTAGATATAATTTTAAGATTTGAATAAAGGGACAAAAAATATGTTAGAGCAACTTGATAAAGAGTATGTATTACAAACTTATGCAAGAAATTATATTAATTTTAAAAAAGGCATAAATGCAACACTTTTTGATGCAAAAGGTAGGGATTACATAGACTTTACATCAGGTATTGGCGTAGTTTCTGTTGGTCATGGAAATAAAGATGTTGCAAATGCAATTTATGAGCAAATAAGTAATATTACTCATATCTCAAATCTTTATATAATTGAACCACAAGCAAAATTAGCAAAAAAAATTGCAGAACTCTCTGAAATGAATGTAGCTACATTTTTTGCAAATAGTGGAGCAGAAGCAAATGAGGGAGCTATAAAAATTGCTAGAAAGTATGGTGAAACTAAATTTAAAAATAAAAGATATAAAGTAATTACACTTGAACACTCTTTTCATGGAAGAACAATAACAACTGTAAAAGCTACAGGACAAGCTTCTATGCATTCGCCAAATTTTGCACCATATCCAGAAGGTTTTTCATTTGATGAAAAAATTGATGATATTTATAACTCAATAGATAATGAAACTGTTGCCGTAATGATTGAATTAGTACAAGGAGAAGGAGGTGTTCAACCTTTTTCAAAAGAGGCAATTCAAGAACTAGCAAAGTTTTTAAAAGAACAAGGAATTTTATTAATTATTGATGAAGTACAAACAGGTGCTTATAGAACAGGTGAATTCTTAGCTACAAATCTTTATGAAATTGAACCTGATATTATCACAATGGCAAAAGGTTTAGGTGGAGGTGTCCCAATTGGTGCAATTTTAACTAAACATAAAGATATCTTTACAGTAGGAGATCATGGGTCGACTTTTGGAGGAAATTACTTAAGTACTACAGCTGCAAACAAAGTTTTAGAAATTTTAGAAAATTATAAAAACTCTGGTGCTTTAGATGAAGCAATTATCTATTTTGATAAAAAATTAGAAGAGCTATTTCAAAAGAATAAAGATATATTTAATGAAAAAGTAGGTTTAGGATTAATGAAGGGTCTTAGGGTTAAAGATGCTGATACTTTAGGAAAATTAATAAAAAAAGCTTTAGAAGAAGGTGTTTTAGTATTAAAAGCAGGTAAAAATACACTTAGATTATTACCTCCATTAACAATATCAAAAGAAGAGATGAATGAAGGGTTTAGAAGGTTAGAAAATGCACTTCAAGAACTTAAATAGTCTTTTAATTACTTTAATTATTTCATCATCACTATTTGCAAATGAGGAGAATATCTTATCACAAGATAGGCTAAATCTCTTCGAACTTGAACAAAAAAAGGCAGATGAAGATAGTTCAAAGCTAAAAAAAGACTGGATAAATCCAATCCAATACCAGTTTATGAAAAATTATGGAGAGGATTATGAAAATGAAAAATCTGTGATAACAATCAATCAACCAATTTTTCAAAGTGGTGGAATTTATGAAGCTATTAAATATGCCTATTCATCATATGATTATGCAAATTTAGAAATAAAACAGCAAAAAAAAGAACTAATATCACAAGCATTAAACTATCTTTTTATGATTAAAAAAACTGAATTAAATCTTGAAAAAGCCAAACTCTCTGTTTTAAATGCCCAAATTGATGTAAATAGAAAAAAAGAGCAGGTCTTAAATGGCTTTCTAGATAGCTCTTTTTTAGATAATGCAATCTTAGCCCTTAATAATGCAAAACATACAATTATTGATTTAAAATATCAAAAAAAAGAGTTAATTAAAAATTTTCACAATATCTCTTCGGAGAATTATACAAAATTTGATTTGCCACATTTTGAAATATATTCAAAAAAAGAGTATTTAGATAGAAACTTAGAGATTCAAAAAGCTCAAGCTGATATAGCTAAAAAAGATAATCTTTCATATATGACATTAACAAGATATCTACCATCTTTAAATGTTTTTTACAACTACACAAACAACCACTATACAGATGGAAATCCAGCTTTTGAAAAAGGTTCTTCAAATAGCTATGGTTTAACTATTAATTTTCCTCTAGATTCAAGGGCACTTAATGACATAGAAGTAAAAAGAATTGATTATTTAAAATCAAAACTCTCATTAAAAAATAAGATAAGTGATGAAGAAACATTTTTCAAAACAAAACTTGACAAAATATCAATGCTTGATGAGAGAATATCTATTACAAATCAAGACTTAGCTACATATAACTCTATTCTTAAAATTATTGAAGAGGAAAAAGAGGCCCAATTAAAAACCCAAAGTGATGTGGATACTTTAAGAAATTCGCAAAAGATTAAGAGCTTAGACCTTAAAATTTATCAATTAGATAAACAAATTGAATTATTAGATCTTTATGCTAAACTTCAATAATATAAAATAGAACTAAATAGAGCAATTGAACTTAAAACTAATAAAAAAGTTAATAAAAGCCTTTTTTAAAAGAAAAACAAAAAAGTAAGATAAATTATCTTACTTTTTTTTATTTGGCAGATTTAAATAGTAATCTATCTCTGAAGCTGTTAATATCTTAATTGTATTTGTACTTCCTGGTATTCCAACTGGATATCCAACTGTTGCCACATAAGGACCATCTTTATCTAGTAAATCTTTCTCATCTAATGTTCTTAACATTTTTTGAAACATTTTTGAAGCTTGTGACTCTTTAATTATTCCAACTGGATTAACTCCCCAAACTCCACTTAATGAGTGTAACACTTTTCTCTTGTGCGTAAATGCTAAAATAGGCGTTGAAGGTCTATATCTAGAAATTTTCATTGCAGATTTACCAGAACTTGTAAGAGTTAAAATTCCTTTTGCCTTTAAATCATCTGCAAGTTTTGTAACTGTGCTTTGTATCACATCAAACTCATCATTATAACCTAGTTTTTCATGCTTATCAAAGGTATAAATCTTTTCTGTTTGAGTAATAATATTACTCATAGTTTCAACAACATTTACAGGATCTACTCCTACTGCACTCTCTTCTGAAAGCATTACAACATCAGTACCATCTAAAACAGCATTTGCAACATCTGAAATCTCTGCTCTTGTTGCCCTTTCATGCTCTGTCATAGAAAGGAGCATTTGAGTCGCTGTAATTACAGGCTTACAAGAAGCATTCGCTTTTTTAATAAGTCTTTTTTGAATTGTTGGTACTTCATAATAAGGTACTTCAATTCCTAAATCACCCCTTGCAACCATAATTCCATCACTTACTGCTAAAATCTCATCTATATTTTCAACAGCATCAAATTTTTCAATCTTTGCAATTATTTTACCACCATAAGATCCAACTAACTCTCTTGCTTGTAACACATCTTTTCTATTTTGTACAAAAGATATTGCAAAATAATCTACTTTATTTTCAACTCCCCAGGCAATATCTTTTCTATCTTTTTTAGTTATCACATCAATATCAATTACTGTATTTGGAAAATTTACACCCTTTCTAGAGTTTAAAATCCCATGATTTTGAATCATTGCTTTAATTTCATCACCAGTTTCAATAACTTTTGCTCTAATTGTTCCATCATATAAATAGATATATTCATCCTCTTTTACTTTATCAAGTAATTCAGGATAATTAATAGATACGACATATTTCTTATCATTTTCTTTATATCCAACGATATTATGCTTTAAAAATGTAATTGTATCACCTTTATATAACTCAAAAGGCTCTTTTAAATCTCCAATTCTAACCTTCGGTCCAGAAATATCTTGTAATACAGCAACTGTTGTATTTAAATTACTCATAGCAGTTCTAATATTTTTTAAAGTATTTAAGTGATATTCATGACTACCATGAGAGAAATTAAGCCTAAACATATTAGCTCCAGATTTAATTAAACCTTCAATTATCTCAACACTATCACTTGATGGTCCTAAAGTTGCTAAAATTTTTGTTCTTTTATTCATAAAAATTTCCTTATAACTCTTATTAATTAATATTATATCAAAACTTTGGCTACATTATAGTGACAAGTTTCAACTTAATTAAACTCTAATATAAAACTGAGCTCCATGTTCTACATTCTTAACATAAATGGAACCATTCATCTTCTCTTCTATGATAAGTTTAGTCATATATAGACCTATTCCTGTACCATAATCTCTTTTAGTTGTAAAATATGGGTCAAAAATTCTATCAATAATTTTATTATTGACTCCACCTCCATTATCTTGAATACATAGCTCATTTTCATCTTTCATATAAATTCTAATAACAGGTTCTTTTATCTCTCTTTCTATTAATATATCTTTTGCATTTGAAACAATGTTAACAATAGCTTGTGAATATTCATTTTTATATCCAACCAACTTTAAATCTTTATCAATATCAATTATAATTTTTATACTATGGTACTTAAGGGTTGAACTTACAATATTTTTTGCATTTATAACTGCTTCTTTTATAAAAAACTCCTCTTTTATAGAGTTTGGATTAAAGAAATTTCTAAAATCATCAATCGTTCTAGACATATACTCTAATAAATCATTAGCCTCATCAACCCTTTTTGAAAGGTAGCTTTTATCAAGTTCTTTATAATCATAAGCTGATTCTATATCAAAAAATAGTCCTGAAATTTGAGCTAAAGGTTGCCTCCATTGATGGGCAATATTTCCTATCATTTCACCCATTGCAGCCATTTTTGATTTTTGAATTAATATGTTCTCTTGTTTTAATTTTTCCTCTTTTAAAAAAATCCTCTCTGTAATATCTCTTAATGAAGCAAATATTAAACTTTTGTTTTCATATTCATAGATAATTGCATTAAGTTCAATAGTTTTTATCTCATCAAATCTATTCTTTAATTTTACAGTTTTAAATAGTGTTCTTTTTTCTAAAAGAGTCTCTAGATTCAAATCTAAAAATAGAGAAAAAAACTCTTTATCTAAAAGCTGTTTTGAATCATATTTTGTGATATTTAAAGCTGTATTATTCATGCTTAATATAGAAGCTCTGTTTTTATTTATCTGGGAGATTATAAAGCCATCATTACTATGATTAAATAATAAAGCATATTTCTCTTCATTCTCTTTTACTCTTTTTCTATATCTATTAAAAAGCTGTTCAATTTTCTTACTAAAAATAAAAGAAAAAATAAAAAATATCAAAATCATTATAAACATAATAACTGCCAGTTTAGTTATCTTTGAATACATATTATTTAATGATATTTCTTTCTCTTTTTCGACAATAGAATCGATTTTAAAAAGATTAGAACCAACAGATATAAAATACCTAAGTTTTTGATGAAATATACCATATAAAATCTTTTTCCCTCCATCATAAACAATATACTCTCCACCTTTATAATTTGAGTTTATCATTAACTCTTCTATTGCTTCTTTCTCTTTAATCTCAGCAATTATATTTCTTTGAGTTAAAAAAACTCCCTCTTTTGTTATACTATTTAAACTATCTATTCTATAAATTAATAAAAACTCTTCTTCATTGAACTCCTGTAAAATAACTTTTTTCATTAACTTATCAGTTAACTCTTCATTTTGACTCTCTAAAAAACTTGCTGAACCAATTACTATATCAAGCTCTTGTAAATGTCTTGAAAAAGTGACTCTTTTATTTGGTTTATACCAATAATACTCTATATAATTTTGTCTATTTTTAGGAGCTTCTAAAATCTTATTTATAAACTTCACTCCGTTTATATCTTCAAAATTTAAAAAGTTTAATCCCTCATCTTTTCTATTTTCACTATTTAGTAAAATATTCCCTTGCTTATCTAAAATAAAGTAGTGTATATCACTTTTTTCATTTGAGATTTGACTAAGTGAAGATTTTATTAAATATATTTGCTGTTCTTTAGAAAGATTTTTCGTTTTTTCATACAAAGATTTTGCAAGATTATAAGCAATTATAGACTGATTTTTTATTCTTTTTTTCTTATTGTTTAGAATTGATATTTTTTCAAATTCAATATCATTTTTCAAATTTTCTACTGCTGTTTTTATATAAAATTTTTCTCTCTCAATTAAAGTATCACGAAAATTTTTAATATGAGTTTTAAAATTTCTATACTCTGTTTTTATCAGAACTGCACCAATTATAGTTGTTACTATAAAAATAATAATTGTTGAAGCTAAAAGTATAGTTCTTTTTATACTTTTTTCAATAATCATTTTAACTTTTTTCAAGATTCAATTTATACCCCATGTTTGAAACATTTTTTATACAATTAAAAGGTAATTTTTTTCTTAAAAACCCTATTGTTGTTCTTAATGAATTTAAACTCATAGGTTCATCCTCCCAAACATAAGATTCAATCTCTTCATAGGAAACTACTCTATTTTTATTCTTTATTAAAAGATTTAAGAACAAAAGCTCTTTTTTTGTCATGGCTAACTCTTCTTCATCTAAATAAAATAGAGAAGTTTCGCAATCAAAATAGAAATTATTATCAAAGTAAAACTTTCTATTTCTCACTTTTTCAATCCCTTCAACTGCTTTTGTTAAGGCAGGTATTAAATTTCTACTTGTTAACGGTTTTATTAAATATTTTTCTAAATTCAGTTCAACTGCTTCAAGTAAATAATCCTTATCACTAAAAGCTGTGGAAATTATGATTTTAGTATTTTTATCCCTCTGCCTTATTTTTTTTGCAAGTGATATACCATCAAGTTTTGGCATATTTATATCTGTAAGAATAATATCTGGCTTATACCTTTTATATAAATCAAAACCTTCTTGCCCATCAACTGCCTCATAAAGATTCTTAAACATTCTATTTAAGAACCTTGAGTTTACAGTTCTAAGACCTTCATCATCCTCAATATATAAAATAGTAAATCTTTTAAACTTTTCCATAATAAAGCCTAAGAAAAAGAGGTTCAGATTAAAATTTTTCTCTTTTTTCTTTTATTCTAGCAAAAAATTCACTTATAACTGGTATAAACATAACAATAACTGTAATAATTAAGATACTTAAAGTTATAGGTCTCTCCCAGAGGAATGATAAAGAGCCATCACTAATAGTTAAAGCACGTCTTAAGTTATCCTCTATCATACCACCTAAAATAAATCCTAAAATCATAGGTGCCATAGGAAAATCAATAACTCTTAAAAATAGAGCTACTACTGCAAATATGGTCATCATATAAATATCGAAATTATTAAATGTCACTAAATATACTCCAATTAAACAAAAGAATATAATTAAAGGTAACAATAACTGTCTTGGCAATGTTAATAACTTAGCTATATAAGGAATCAATGGTAAGTTCAAAATTAAAAGAACTATATTCCCTATATACATAGAGATAATTACAGACCAAAAAAGTGCTGGATTATCCACATACATAGTAGGTCCAGGTTGAATTCCATATGAAATTAATGCACCTAAAATAATAGCAGTAGTTCCAGAACCTGGAATTCCAAGTGTTAATAAAGGAACAAAAGAGCCTGAACATGCTGCATTATTGGCACTTTCTGGTGCAGCTAATCCCTTTATACTACCTTTCCCAAACTTTAGTTTCTCTTTTGCATTTGCAAAACTTCTTTCCATACCATAAGCTAAAAATGAAGCAATTGTAGCTCCTGCTCCTGGTAATACTCCAACAAAGAAACCTAAAACTGAAGATCTACTAACAGTTGGAATCATCTCTTTTACTTCTTCTTTACTAAGCCTCAAACTACCTATCTCTTTTTTAAGCTCTTCTCTCTCTTTATGAGTATGGTCTTTATTTTCTAAAACATTCATAAGTGCTTCTGATAAAGCAAAAGCTGCCATTGCTAAAAGCAAAAATGAGATTCCATCAATTAAATCCATTCTTCCAAAGGTAAATCTTGCAAGTCCAGAGTCAGAATCAGTTCCAACTGTTGCAAGCATTAATCCAAAAACCGTCATTATTGCTGCTTTTAAAAACTTTCCTTTTCCTGCAAATGCTGCAACCGCCGTAAGTCCTAAAACCATTAGAGCAAAGTAATCAGAAGATTGAAAACTTAAACTAACAGTTGCAAGTGCAGGAGCTGCAAATAGTAAAAAAATAGCTGCAATTGTACCACCTGTAAAAGAAGCATAAGCTGCAATTGCTAAAGCCTTCCCAGCTTGTCCCGCCTTTGCCATAGGATACCCGTCAAAAGATGAGGCAACCGTTCCTGCAACACCTGGTGCATTAATTAAAATTGAAGAAGTTGAACCTCCAAAAATTGCTCCATAATAGACACCTGCTATTAAAATAAGTCCAGAAGCTGAATCCATCCCATATGTAATAGGAATCATAAGTGCAATTGCAGAAATTGGTCCAAGTCCAGGAAGCATACCAATAAATGTTCCTGCAAAACACCCTAATATAACCATAAAAATGTTATATCCTGAGAAAGCTGTACTTACTCCTTGAAGAACACCTTCCATCATTATTCACCCCCTATAAAATAGTTAATAAACATTCCAGAGTCTATATATACTCCTAAAAGATTGTTAAGAACTAAATAAAATCCTACTGATATTCCAGCTGATATAAAAAACACTTTTTTATAACTCTTCTCTTTTAATATAATAAATCCCATTGCCAAAAATATAATTGTTGATATAAGAAAACCTAAAACTCTAATTGTAAATCCATAAAAAATCATCGCAAGTATAAATAGAAATGTTGTTTTAAAATCAAAACGTTGTAGATAAGAAAAACTTAATTTATCCTCATCTTTTTCTATAAAAGTAAAAAATAAAATTATTAAAGAAAGCACTACTCCTGCAACACCTAGATAGAAAGGAAATGTTGATGCTGTCATTACTTCAAACTGACTACCTGGCAACTGCTTTATATTAAATACATTATAAAAATAGAAAGATGAAAAAAGTAAAAAAAATAGTGCCCCAATTCTATTCTTTGTCATAATAAACCCCTTTTATAAGCAGAAAAAACTCTGCTTATTTTATAGAAATCCCATCTCTTTCATAAGTGTAGAGATAACTTTTTCTTGCTCCTCTAAGAATGTTTTAAATTCACCTGTTGGTTGATAAAGATTAGTCCATCCATTTCTTTTTCTAACCTCTTCCCATTGTGGAGTATCATACATTTTTTTAAGAACTTCGGTTAACTCTTTAACTCTATGTTCTTCTAAATTAGGTGCTCCAAAAAAACCTCTCCAATTTGCAAAATATGCATCTACTCCTAAAGATTTAAATGAAGGGATTCCTTCAATTGATTCATTTGAAGTAACACCAATAATTCTTACCTCACCTTTTTTATGTTTTTCTAAAACTTCTCCAAGTCCTGTTGATAAAACATCAACTTCACCTGTTAATAACCCAGCTAATGCTTTTCCACCTGCATCATAAGGTACATATCTTACACTTGTTGGATTTGCTCCTGCTGCTTTAAATATTTGTGCAGCAACTAAATGATCCATCGATCCCCTTGAAGAACCACCTGCAATTTTTAATTTTCTAGGGTTACTATCAAACTTTGCTTTTACATCTGTCCATGTCTTTAAATCTGAATCATTTCTAACTACTAATACTCCATAATCAGCAACTACCGAAGATATTAATGTTAAATCTCTAAAAGATTGAGGAAATACCCCTTGTAATGATCTTATTACTATTGGTGTAGAGTTAACCATAATTGTATTTTGTTGTTTCTTTGCTGTTTCAATGATATAAGCAATGGCTTTACCACCACCTCCACCACTCATATTTTCAAATGATGTCTCTTTCACTAAATTAGATTCTTTTAAGGCTTCGCCTACACCTCTAGCTGTTCCATCCCAACCACCACCTGCTCCACCTGGAATTAGAAAATGAATTTTCTCAACACTTGATGCAAATGCACTTATATTTAGTCCTCCAACTAAAAGACCTGCCATAGTCAAACTTTTAAAAAGTCTTATTCCTAATCTTTTCATAATCACTCCTTTTAATCTATAAAATGAAGTTTAAATATAAAAAATGTAAAAAAAATAAAATCGAAAAAAAAATTTTGCAAAGTCTTTTTTGGATAAACTTACAAAATGAGATTTAGTGAATACTTTCAAACTTGGCTTTATGACAAAGATGCTTACTATGCAAATTATAAAACCATAGGAAAAGATGGAGATTTTTATACTTCTGTTTCCATATCACCATTTTTTGGTGGATGCATAGGAAAGAAAATTGTTGATACAATAAATAGTAATAGACTTCCAAAAAACTGCTCAATTGTTGAGATTGGTGCACATCATGGATATTTACTTGCAGATATTATTCAATTTATATATACATTGAAACCAGAACTTTTAGAAGACTTAGAATTTGTAATTGTTGAAAAATTTGAAAACTTACAAAAGCAACAAGAAAAATATCTAAAAAAATGTTTTGCAGATGTCATAAAAATAAAGTTTTATAATGATATTAGTGAACTTAAACTAAATCATGCTTTTATTATAGCAAATGAAATTTTTGATGCCTTTGCTTGTGAATTAGTTTTAACTAAAAATGAGAAACTACATATTGCAAAAGTAAAAAATCACAAAATTAACTTTGAACTTTGTAAAGATGAAAATATAATTAAACACTGTAAAAAATATAATATAACTAAAGGTGAAATTGCAATTGGATATGAAGATTTCGTAAAAAATTTATCTAAAAATATTAAAAGATTTGAGTTTATTACCTTTGATTATGGAGATAAATTACCAAGAAACGATTTTTCAACAAGAGTATATTCAAAACATAAAGTATTTCCCATATTTGAAAAGAATCTAAATTTAAAAGAACTATTTAAAAAAGCTGATATTACTTATGATGTTTGCTTTAAGCACCTAAGTGACTCTTTTATAAACTACGGTATAACATCAATTGAGTTTAAAACACAAATGGCAGCATTAGTTGATTTTGGGATAATTGATTTGCTTGAAATATTAAAAGAAAATGTTAGTGAAACTACATACCTAAGAGAGGCACAAAAAATTAAAACTTTGCTTGAGCCTACTGGTATGGGAGATAGATTTAAAATGCTACATATTAAAAAGTAGCTTTTTAACTCTCCTGTTTTTCTAACTCTATATACTCTTCATCTGTAAAAATTCTTGATTTTGTTATAAACTGATAGCCTTCATCTATTTCTAAAGAGAATGAATTACCAAAAGCAGATTTTTCCTCTTTAACATCAACAATTATCTGAGAGCGTCTAAAATATTCAAACTGTTCATAATCTATAAAAAATTCACATCCACAAATTTCACCAAGTTTTACATTTCTACTTGGTACATAAAAATCAGCTTTTTCATAACACATTGGAGCTGTTCCATCACAACAACCTCCACTTTGATTAAATACCAATTCACCATATTTTTCTTTTAACATCTCAATAACTCTCATTGCTTCAGATGTTGCAGTTACTCTTCTTAAGTCCATCTTATATCCTTAAATAAAAAAGAATCATATCTTTAAAAGTTAGGGGGCTTTTAATGAAAGCTTGAAAATAAAGTGCCCCCTAAACTTTTAACTTCCTAGAAGAATCCTAAAGGATTTTTATCATATGAAGTTAAAATATTCTTTGTGTGTCTATAAGAGTTTAACATCATCATATGCGTTTCTCTACCAATACCCGATTTTTTATATCCACCAAATGATGCATGTGATGGATACATATGATAACAATTCACCCATACTCTACCAGCTTGAATTGCTCTACTAAATTTATGTAATTGATGTGCATCTCTTGACCAAACTCCAGCACCAAGACCATAAATTGTATCATTTGCAATTTCAATTGCTTCTTCTTCTGTTTTAAATGTAGTTACTGCTAATACAGGTCCAAAAATCTCCTCCTGGAAGATTCTCATTTTATTATGCCCTTTAAAGATTGTTGGTTGAATATAGTTTCCATTTGGATAAGTTTCATTTATATACTCTTCTCCTCCAATCAAACACTCAGCTCCCTCTTCTTTACCAATTCTAATATACTCTAAAATTTTCTCTTTTTGAGATGTTGAAGCTTGTGCACCCATCATACAAGTTGGATTTAATGGATCTCCTAACTTAATAGCCTTTATTCTTTCTAATACTCTTTGCATAAATGGTTCATAGATATCTTCATGGATTAATGCTCTTGATGGACAAGTACAAACCTCTCCTGAGTTAAATGCAAATAGCACTAGTCCTTCAACTGCTTTATCAAAAAATTCATCATCTGCATCTACTACTGAAGGTAAAAAGATATTTGGAGATTTTCCACCTAGCTCTAATGTAGAAGGAATAATATTTTCTGTTGCATATTGCATAATTAATTGACCAGTTGTAGTTTCACCAGTAAAGCCTACTTTTTTAACATCTGGGTGAGTTGATAAGTATTTACCAATTCTTCCTCCAGCTCCATTAATAACATTAACAGTACCCGCAGGTAAAATATCTTGGATGATTTCCATTAACATTAATACTGCCATAGGTGTAGCAGATGCTGGTTTTAAAATAATACAATTCCCAGCAGCCAATGCAGGTGCAAGTTTCCATGCAGCCATTAGAAGAGGAAAATTCCAAGGAATAATTTGAGCTACAACTCCATATGGTTCATATACCTCTTGAGAGATCGTATTCTCATCTAAATCTGCAACTGTTCCAGCTTCAGCTCTAATTACAGATGCAAAATATCTAAAATGGTCTATGACTAAAGGAATATCAGCAGCTAAAGTCTCTCTTACTGCCTTACCATTATCTAATGTTTCTGCTATTGCCAATTTCTCTAAATTTGCTTCTACTGCATCAGCAATTTTATTTAGCATAGTACTTCTTTCAATTACTGTAGTCCTCTTATATGACTCAAATGCTTTTTTAGCCGCTTGAACTGCATCCTCTACATCTTGTTCATTTGATCTTGGAATTCTTGTTAAAACTTCACCATCAACTGGAGATAAATTATCAAAATATTCGCCACTTTTAGGAGCTGTCCACTCACCACCTATAAAATTTTCGTATTGTGCTTTGAACTCTGGTTTTTCAAATGATTTTACTTGCTCTTGCGTTGACATATTTTTTCCTTTTTTATTAATTTATTTTTAGTAAAGAAATCAATTTTTTATACCTATTGACTCTTTCAATGATAAAATCATACAAGAAAATTATAGCCTCAATATAGCCAGTTTATAGCATGAATATAGCAAAGGTATAAAATCTTCACACAGACCATAAAATCGAAATTTAATTAAGAGTACTTTTTTATAAAACAACTCATTTTATGATAAAATTCTTATATGAAAACTCTTAATTATACTTTTTATAACAATAATTTAGCAGATTTAATAAACTACGATTTATTTATAGACAAAAAGTATTTATTAATACAGATATTTTGTGGACACGATTCTAGTACTTTAGCTTTTATTACTAATACTATTTTATACCATTTACCACATGCAATTTGCATTGGAACTACAACTGATGGAGAGATATGTGAAGCAAAAATCTCCACACTTAAAACAATAATCTCTATTTCAACATTTGAAAATACTTTTTTAAAAGCTCACTATTTAGAAGGAGAAAACTCATTTAAAATGGGTTATGAAATGGCAAAAGAGATTGTAACAGACAATACAAAACTTATAATTACTTTTACAGATGGCACAGGAACAAATGCGGAAGAGTACTTAAAAGGTATAGAAAAATATAATAACAGTATTATGGTATGTGGAGGAATGGCTGGAGATAATGGTGTCTTTAAACAGACATATGTCTCTTTAGGTAGAAAAGTGATACCTAAAGGTTATGTGGCTGTATCATTAAATTCAGATGTTTTAAAAGTTACAAATGCAAGAAAGTTTGATTGGATTCCAATTGGGCTTGAACACACCATTAATAAAGTTAAAGGAAATAGAATTTATGAAATCTCTGGAATGAGTCCTTCTGATTTTTATAAAAAATATCTAGGAGAGAGTATAGCTCAAACAGAGTTTCCTTTAATAGTTGAAAGAAATGGTATTCCAACGGCAAGAGCTGTTTTAGAACAACATAGTGATGGAAGTTTAAGCTGTGGAGGAAATTTACGTCAAGGGGATAAAGTAAAACTTGGTTTTGGTGATGCAGAGTCAATAATGAATAACCCCTTAAGCTCTTTTAATACAGTTTTTGACCACCCTATTGAAACCTTTTATATCTACTCTTGTATGGCAAGAAGAAGATATATGAGAGATTTAATAAAATTAGAGACCCAGCCCTTTGCAGCCATTGCACCTACTTCTGGTTTTTTTACTTATGCAGAGTTTTTTCATAAAAATGGACATAATGAATTACTTAATCAAACACTTACTATAGTTGCTTTAAATGAACAAACAGAAGAGTTTATAGCACAAAAAATTGAACCTGAAAAAAAGACTAAAGCAAAGAAAGATGCCTCTTTTGCAAAAACATTAAAATCTTTAACTCATTTAATCCAAGAAAGTACACAAGACTATCATAAGCAATCAAAATCATTGAATGAAGCAAAAATATATTCACAAAGATTACTTGCTTCTCAAAAACAGTTTTTAAAACATGCTGTACATGAAACAAATACACCCCTGTCAATTATCATGGCTAATATTGAATTATATGAAATGGAAAATGGCAAAGATCAATATCTTACAAATATTGAAGTTGCTATTAAAAATCTATTTTCAATCTATGATGATTTAAGCTATTTAGTAAAGAAAGACCAAATAGAGTATCCAAAACATAAAATTGATTTAGCTGATTTTATAAGAAGTAGAGTAGATTTTTTCTCACCTGTTGCCAAAAAGGCTAATTCTAAATTTATATTTAAAACCTCAAATGATGAGATGAACATACTTTTTAATGAATCAAAATTACAAAGAATAATTGATAATAATCTTACAAATGCAATTAAATATAGCTATGAGAATGAAGCTATTTATGTTACAGTTAGAAAAGAGAAAGATATTTTTAAGTTTTTAATATCAAGTAAATCAAAAAAAATTCAAGAACCAGAAAAAATTTTTAAAGAGTACTATAGAGAACAGAAATCAAAAGATGGTTTTGGTCTAGGATTAAATTTAGTAAAAAGAATTTGTGATGAAGAAGGAGTAGAAATCTACTTAGAATCAAATGAATTTTTTACATCATTCGCATATATTTTCAAAGGAGATGTATGAAAATATTACTTTTAGAAGATGACATTATGTTAAATGAGGCAATTAGTCAATATCTAAGTTCAGTAGGGCATATTATTAAATCAGTAAAAGATGGAAAAGAGTGTTTAAAAAGTTTAAAAGAAGAAAAGTTTGACTTACTAATTTTAGATATAAATGTTCCAAGTATTGATGGATTAACCATTCTTGAAAATTTACACAAAGAAAAAAGAATGGTACCAACTATTTTTGTATCTGCATTAATAGATATTGAAGATATATCAAGAGCTTTTGACATAGGATGTCATGATTATTTAAAAAAACCTTTTCACTTAAAAGAGTTAAATCTTCGAATTGAAAAAATTTTAAAAACCAGACAAGTTCCAATGAGTCATAAAAGATTATCAAAATCATATAGCTTTGATTGCGAAAATCTAACTTTATATTTTGAAAATGAGCCACAAATACTCCCTAAAAGGCAACTTCAAATTATTGAACTTCTTACAAATAATAGAAGTTTAGTATGTAATTATGATATGTTTAGAGATTACGTCTGGAATGATGACTTTATTGATAATGCTACAATTAGAGCAGAAGTAAATAGAGTTAAAAAAGTTTTAAAAGAAGATTTTATTATAAATATTAGAGGTATTGGATATATGGTAGAAAGACCTAAAAGTTAGTTTTCTACCATAATTATATATATAGCTAATTTCAAGTTTTGAAATAAGAGGGCTAGATTATAATCTCTTTTCCTTTCTTAGGAAGAATTATTTATAAAAGCCAATGAATTCTTTTTATTTCTATAAATGGGAGTACTCTTACTTTTTACTGCTGTTTGCACAATCTTTTTTACTACACCATGATATGATGACTTATCACAAACAGGATCCGTCTCATGAATATCTTTAGTTAAAGCAAAAGCTTGACATCTGCACCCACCAAAATCTTTCTGTTTTTCTGGACATACTCTACAAGTGGGATTCATCCACTTATCACCTCTAAAATAGTTAAAGGCTTCTGATTTTTCCCAAATATACTCAATAGAGTGCTCTTTTACATTTGGGAACTCTAATGGCAAAGTATTTGCAGTATTACATGGAAGTGCTACCCCATCAGGGTTAATTGTTAAAAATGTAGTTCCCCAACCATTCATACAAGCTTTTGGTCTAGTTGCATAATAATCAGGTACTACAAAAAACACCTTCATATTTTTTCTTTTCTCTCTATAATAATCAGTTACCCTTTTAGCTTCATCAAGTTGTTCTTTAGTAGGAAGTAAAGAATTAATATTTTCTAAAGCCCAACCATAATATTGAATATTTGCTATTTCCAAATAGTTTGCTCCAATACCATCGCAAAACTCAATTATTTCACCTATTTGATGAATATTTTCTCTTGTGATACAAGTATTTACAATAAGTTGTAATCCCAACTCTTTTATTTCCTTTGCAAAAGCAATCTTCTCTTTATAGGCACTTTTATAATTAGTAATTAAAGTCATTGTTCTTTCATCATGTGATTGAATACCTAACTGAACAGTTTTAAGTCCTGCCTCTTTTAATTTTTTTAAAATCCCTTTTTCACCACCAACACCAGAGGTAATAAGATTTGTATAAAACTTCAAATCACTCGCTTTTTTCACAATCTCTACAATATCTTTATTTAATAAAGGCTCTCCTCCTGAAATACCAAGTTGCACTGCACCCATTAGTCGTGATTCTTCTAAGACTCTAAACCAATCCTCTTTGCTCATTCTATCCTTAGTCTTTGCAAAATCAAGTTGGTTATAACAATAATTGCACTCTAAAGGGCATTTATGTGTTAATTCTAAAAGAAGCCACAAGGGTGGTTTAATATCATTTTTGCTCATTATACTTTACCCAACCTCTTTCCATTGCATTTTTTAAAAACTCTTCAATATCATCTGATAAACCATCTACTGAAAACTTTTTTTCAAGGGCTATAACAATCTGTTTAAAAGAGTGTTTACCATCACAAAGATTTAAAATCTCCCCTGCACTTTGATTTAATTGAACCATTCCCTCAGGATATAAAAGTACAAAACTATTTTGTTTCTCTTCCCATTGTAATTGAAAATGTTCATTAACTGCAAGTGATTTTTCTTTGTGCATTTTCATATCCTTTGATATTAAAATATGGTGGTCTTTTTAATTCATATGCTAAATATAAAGCATCACATATAGTCCATAAAATATCAAGTTTAAACTGTAAAATTTCACAAGCTCTATTTTGAAGTTCTATTGTATTAAACTCTTCTAAAGTCATTGCTAATCCATGTTCTACATCACGCCTTGCTTCACTTAATCTTTTTTGAAAATATCTTAAGCCATTTTGTTCAATCCAAGGATAGTTTTTGGGCCAAGTATCAAGTCTTTGTTGATGTATTTGAGGAGCAAACATTTCAGTTAAAGATGACATGGCAGCTTCCTTCCAAGGTGCTTGTTTTGCAAAATTTACATAAGCATCTACTGCAAACTTAACTGCTGGTAATACATACTTATGAGATAATAAATCATCTTTTTGAAGTCCTACTGCTTCACCTAATTCTAACCATGCTTCAATTCCTCCACCCACACTATCATGGTCAATAATTCTATCAATCCATTTTCTTCTATCCTCTAGTGGTGGATTATTTGACATAATTGCTGCATCTTTAATTGGTATTGATGTTTGATAATAGAACCTATTTGCAACCCAGCCTTGAATCTCTTCTTTTGTGCAAGTTCCCTCATACATTCTTATATGAAAAGGATGATAAATATGATACATATCTCCCATATTTCTTAATTTTTCTTCAAACTCTTTTTTTGATAATAGCTGTTCAACTCTTTTTGTCATATTTCCTCTCCTTTTCATTATCCTTTTAAATTTCTATACTCATTCCATCATATGAAACTTCTATATCATGAGAAATAAGCTCTTCATACTCTGCACTACTCTCATTTAAAATTGGATTTGTATTATTTATATGAATTAAAATTTTTCTTGGTTTTTCTAAAATATCTAAAACATTAATAAGCCCATTCTTCCCATTTAAAGGAAGATGTCCCATTTCAGTCCCTAGTTTTTTAGAAAAATTACCTTTTATCATCTCATCATTTGTCCAAAGTGTTCCTTCTAGTAATAGAACATCAGCTTTTGCCATTTCTGCAACTATATGCCTTTCTAATACACCAAGTCCAGGAAGATAGAATAATCTTTTGCCACTATTTTTATTTACTACTGTAACACCAATATTATCACCTTTTCTTGGTTGATCTCTATAAGAGGAGTATGGTGGGGCATTTGATATTAAAGAATGAGCATAAAACTCATAAGAAGGCATTACTGGTATCTCAAATTTTGTTATACTATTTGGAACTATCTCATGCCAATTAACTCCTCCATCCCAATGTTTAAGCATCTTAAATATTGGAAAAGAGGTGTTTAACTCTTCATTTATCTCTTTTGTACAATAAACCTCATGTGGACACCCCTCTCTTAACATCAAAAGACCCGTTGTATGATCAATTTGTGCATCATTAAAGATAATAGCTTTGATTTTTGTTTCTCTTCTTTTAGTTGGATGTAGAAAAGGGGAATTATGAATTTGTTCTAAAATATCTGGAGAAGCATTAAATAAAACCCAGTTTTTTTCATCTTCACTTATAGTAATTGAAGATTGAGTTCTTCTTTTTACATAAAACGAACCTTCTCTATAAGCTTTACAATTATCACAATTACAATTAAATTGAGGAAGTCCACCACCAGCAGCAGATCCTAAAACTTGAATTTTCAAATTCGCTCCTTTACTTTTTTTTTATTTAAATAAATTAAGAAAGTTCATTTAAATAAAAAAAAGTTAGGGGCATAAACCCTAACTTTAACTTTTAGACAGTACAAATATACATCGTAACTTCAAATCCAAATCTATTATCTACGTAAGTTGGTTTTTCCCAGTTCATAATGAATACCTCCTTTTAAGATTTTTTATGCCAAAAGTATATAGAAAAAATATAGCAAGAGTTTAGCATACAATCTTTATAAAAATCAAATAAAATTTACCAATCAAACGGACACTCTATGCAACCTTTCATATCCACATTAGCAAAATTTGCATAATGAATTCTTGTACCAGTAAAATTTGCATTTATCAAAGATGAATCAGGAATTTTAACCTCTTGTAAATTCGCATTTGTAAAGTTTGAACTATTAAAATCAATCTTAGTCATCCACGCTGCTTCAATCGAAGCTGCTTGAAAATCACAGTTTCTCATACTAGAACCACTCATTCTTGCAAAATCTAAATTTGCACCATGAAATGAAGATCCATCATACTTTCCACCTTGACCAAATAGTGCCCAAGCATTAACTCCATCAAAATTCGCTTTATATGCTTTTGTAGCTCTTATATTTGCGTGTCTTAAATCTGCTCTTGCTAAATTTGCATTCTCTAAATTTGTTCCCGACATATCTGACTGTTTTAAAATGGCATGCCTTAACTTAGCATTTTTAAAGTTTGCTTTTTTAAGTTTTGACTTTGTCAAATCGGTTCCATCTAAAATAGAACCTTCAAAATTTGCACCCTCAAAGTTAGATTCTCTTAAGTCTAGATTTGAAAGATTTTTATTGCTTAAATCTACATTTGGACAACTTGTTTTAGGTTCCATTTTACATCCATTTATTACTGGATACAGTTCATCATCACTAGAACCTATAGAGATTAAAATTGCTATTGCTAAAAAAATTTTCTTCATACTATATACCTTATCAAACAGTGGTATAAATACCACTGCTTTACTATTAATCTATTTTTTTAACTTAAATACCCAGAATGAACCACCCTGAGATACAGTTTTAGTTAATTTAGCCATATCACCACCCCATAAAGGAACAGCTCCACCATAACCACTTGCTAAACCAATATATTGCTCACCATCTTCTTCCCAAGTAATAGGGCAAGAGATAATTCCTGAACCTGTTTGGAATTTCCATAGTTCTTTTCCAGTTTTTGCATCAAATGCTTTAACATAACCTTCACCAGTACCTGTAAATACTAAACCACCTTTAGTAGCTAATACACCAGCCCATAATGGAAGTTTCTCTTTATGTGACCATACAATTTTACCTTTTATTGGATCTACTGCTCTTAAAATACCTACATGGTCATCATAAGTTCTTTTAATTTTAAAACCTTGACCTAAATATGCAGCACCTTTTTTATACTTAATAGGTGTTGTCCAGTAATCTTCTTCCCAGTGATTAGCACCAAGATAGAATAATCCAGTATCTTGTGAGTATGCCATTGGATTCCAGTTTTTACCACCTAAAAATGGTGGGGCAACTTGAATTACTTTACCTTTTTTCTCACCTTTTTTTGGAAGAGGTGGATATTGATTAAAGTCTACTACTGGTCTTCCAGTTTTTGGGTCAATATGACTTGCCCAAGTTATTTTATCAACAAAAGGGAAACCTTTAATAAATCTTCTTGCTTGGTCTTCTTTTTGATTTTTAGTTTTTGGCATATCTTCTCTATTAATTACATAGAAGAAACCATTTCTATCTGCATGAGCCGTAGCTTTAATTGTTTTACCATTTTCAACATAATCAAACAATACTAACTCATTGTTACCTGAAAAATCCCAAGCATCATTTGGAGTATGTTGATAGAACCATTTTATATCTCCCGTTGTAGGATCAATTCCAATTTGTCCTGAAGTATATAAACTATCCCAATCTCTTGGATCTCCACCATCTGCTGTTCTTTCCCATGTATTCCAAGGAGCAGGATTACCAGTACCAATAATAATTGTATTTGTTTCTACATCAAAACTAGCACTTTGCCATGGTGCACCACCACCATGACTCCAAGCAGTTTTTTTGCCAGTAGGAGATTTTGAATCATCTGGCCATGTAGGAGCTTTTGGATCACCAGATGGAGTAGATTTTTCACCATTTAATCTTCCATAATGACCTTCAACTAATGGTCTCATCCATACCTCTTTACCAGTATCAGGATCCAAAGCAAATAGCTTACCAATTACACCAAACTCATCTCCTGATGAACCATGAATTAACAATACTTTACCAGTTTTTTTATCTTTAACAATAGTAGGAGCACCTGTCATTGTATAACCATCTTGATACCCTTTGTTTGGTCTATCATCATAACCAAATCTTTTTTTCCAGACTACCTTTCCAGTATCTTTATTTAATGCAACAATACCCGCATCTAATGTTCCAAAGAATACCTTATCTCCAAAGATTGCAGCACCTCTATTGATAACATCACAACAAGGTCTAATGTCTGCTGGTAATCTATGGTTATACTCCCAAATTCTTTTACCTGTTTTTGCATCTAATGCAAAAAGTCTAGAGTAAGATCCTGTTACATAAATAATACCTTCATGTACTAATGCTTGTGCCTCTTGTCCTCTTTGTTTTTCACCACCAAAAGAGTAACTCCACACAGGGACTAAATCTTTTATAGTATTTGTGTTAATTTGATCTAGAGATGAATATCTTTGTGCCTCAGGCCCCATACCATAACTTAATACATCTTTTGGAGTATTAAGATCGTTTACTATATCATTCCAAGTTACTTTGCTTGTACTTGCAAATGCAAACTGAAATCCTACAAGTCCAAGAAATGCTACAACAGCAGCTTTTCTTAATAAATGACTCTTCATTCTTTCTCCTTTTTTAATAAAATTAATATTTACTTTTTTTATCTATTCTACTCTAATGATTTTTATTTTTTATAGATAATCAAAGAATAGTAGAATCTTAATATAGTTTTATAGCCTGAATTTAGCTATCTTTTATTTTGCAAAAAAAACTTGATTTAATGGGCTTTATTAGATAAGAAAATATATATTAAACAGTTGCATGATATTGATTTTTTAATATAAATACCATTTTTTGATAAAAAATAATACTAAAAATAGCTAAATTCAAGCTATAAATAGTTGGTATACTTCCTCTGAAACAATTTTATAAAAGGACTATTATGAACTTAGTAACTAAAACTGTGTGTACAGTTTTAACTTGTACTACACTTGCATTGGCTCATGGAGATACCGCACCTCAAAAAGTAGATACTCAAGGATTAAAAGAAATAGACTCTAGTGTCACTACAAACCCATTTTCTGGGGACAACAAAGCTATTGAAGTTGGCAAAGATGCTTATAATCAGAACTGTGCAAGATGTCATGGCTTGGATGGAAAATCAGGTGGTATTGCTCCTGATTTAAGACTACTTACAAATGGAGATGATGAGTTTTTCCTAGGTATGGTAAGAGGAGGAGCTGTTAGAAATGGAAATGTTTATATGCCACCATTTCCAGAAGAAATTATTCCAAACTCTGCATTATGGGCTATTTATAGTTATTTAGAGACTCTTCCTGAAGATAACTAAAAGATATTACATAGAATAGACATTTCTATTCTATGTCTTATTTTTATCTATTCATCTTTTTTGACTTAAAACCTACAAAAGCCATTATTAAAGCTATAATAAAAGATAAAACTACAACTAATAAAGATAAAAAATCAACTTTTAAATATAAAGAGAACCTAATTGCTTCAACAATATAAGTAAAAGGATTAAATAAAGATATATTATAAATTAGTAAAGAAGACTCTTTTATTTTTGATAAAGGATATAAAGCCGAACTTAAAAAAAGCATTGGGAATATAACAAAGTTCATAACAGAAGCAAAATTCTCTAACTCTTTTATAACAGAAGATAAAAATAGAGCAAAGGCATTTAAAATTATAGATGAAATGATAATAATAGGAATAGTTAAAAAGATTTCAGTTATAGAGATATCTATACCATAAACTTTTGCAATAATTAAAAAAGTTAAGGCTTGAATAGTTGAAACAACCGCTGTTGCGAACATTTTACAAAAAAGGAGATAGTTTCTATTTATATATGAAGAAAGTAGAATTTTCATACTCCCCATTTCTCTGTCAAATATCATTGTTAATGAACTTTGCATACCATTAAATAAAAGTATCATTCCTACAAGTCCTGGTACAATATATGTTTCATAACTAATTACAGTTTCATATGGAGCTAAAATTTCAAGTTCAAATGTCGTTCTAAAACCAATAGAAAAAATAAAAAGCCACAAAAGAGGTCTAACTAATGCAGAAAAAAATCTACTTTTTTGCTTTATAAACCTTACTAACTCTTTATATATTATACCTTTCATACAATTAATATAAATATTCATTTTTAACCCACTAAATAATTAAATGTCTCAAGTAAACTATCTTTTTCATATTTTTTAACAATCTGTTCCACAACACCCTTTTCAATAATTTTTCCATCCTTTATAAAAGTAATATTATCATCCCCATTTACCTCATCAAACAGATGAGTAATCCAAAAAACACTTATTTGCTTTTCCTTTACCAAATCTCTTATATAGTTTAAAATATCAAATCTACTTTTTAAGTCTAAACCTACTGTTGCCTCATCTAGTAACAGAAGCTTAGGTTTATTTATAAGTGCTCTTAAAATCTCTACTCTTCTCCTATGCCCTGCATTTAGCTTTCTTGCAACAGTATCAATCAAATCTTCAAGACCTAAACTTTTAATCTCTTTTTCAATTGATTTAATAGTTTCTCCAAAACTAAGTCCTTTTAAAGAACCATAATAATAAAGATTCTGTCTTACAGTTAAATCTAAATCTAAAGTTGGTTCTTGAAAAACAATGCCAACATCTTTTAATGATTTTGCATACTCTTTTATTGAGTAGCCATTAATATTAATCTCACCATTTTCAAGTTTTAAAAGCCTAGTGATTAAACAAAATATTGTTGATTTACCTGCACCATTAAGTCCAAGTAGAACACTAAACTCTCCTTGATTTATAGAAAAAGATATTTTTGTTAATACCTCTTTATTCTCATATGAAAAATTTACATCTTTAAGTTCTAATATAGTTTTATTCATAATACTTTTCTATTTTTTTAACTATTTTACTTTATTAATTTAGCAACAGTATAGCTAAAGTATTGCTATAAATTTTATGTATACTAAAAATATAATATAAGGAGAAGAGATGGTAAAAGCTTTAATACTACTTTTTTCTATTTTTTCATTTAGTTTTTCTTATGAGATAATTGATAAAGAAAATATCTTTACAATAAGGCTTAAAAATGGTGATTTTAAAACTCTTTATATAAAGTTAAAGGATGAAATAAACTTTAATAGCTACACTATTGTCAATGAACTAAACCTTGCAAAGACAACAAAGGGTATTGCAGAGTTTCTAAAGAGAAAACCCCCTTTAAAAAATGGTAAAAATATTTTAATATGTAAAAGTAGTTTCACTTTAAAGATGATAGAAGAGGATATCTCAAATATCACTTTTTGTCCATTAAATCTATCCATTTATGAAAACAATGAGACTGTATACATCTCTTATCGAAAATATAAAGATTTAAAAAAAGAGAATAAAATAGCAAAAGAGATAAATAAAAATCTAAAAAGAGTTATTTTAAATGTTGTTAAAGAATAGATTTCACTGCTATAATGAAGCTATAAATTGAGCCTATAATTAAAATAATACTATTATTTCTAGGACTTAAATATGAAAATTTTACTATCTTTAGGGCTACTCTTTTTAGGTTTTTGTAATCTGTTTTCAAATCAAGATATAGATAAATCTACATTTGACACGTTAATTAAACCAATAATCACAAAAGATAAGTATGAATTTGATAAAAATAAAATAAAAATAAAAGTTCCAAAATTTGCGGATAACCCAACACAAGTCCCTATTTTTGTCGATGCTACAAAAATAAAAAATACCAAAAGATTAGTAATTTTGGCAGACTATAACCCAATACCCTTAATTATAGATATGCAAATAAAAGAGATTCTTCCAGTTTTCTCTACAAATATTAAAGTTGCCCATGAAACACCTCTTAGAGTTTTAGTTCAAGATAAAAATAACACTTGGTATATTGCAAGTTCAAATATTAATAGCAGTGGTGGAGGTTGCGATGTATCAAGTCAAACTTCATCAAATAAAGAATTTGAAGATTTACTTGGTAATACAAAAGGTAAAATATTTGATAAAAAAAATAAAAAAAGAATCAAAGTATCTATTTTTCACCCAATGGAAACAGGTCTTATTTTTGGTGAAGCTGAGTTTTATATAAACAAAATTATTATAAAAAACTCAGAAAAAATCATCTCTGAAATTACAACAACTTCTGTAATAAGTGAAAACCCCCGATTTATTTTTGAAACAAACAACTCCTATAAAGATATTACTATCCACTTCTTTGATAATACAGGCAATAATTTTAAATTGAGTTTATAATGAGAAAATATCTATTCATCATTTTATTAACTCAAACTCTTTTTTGCTTTGATTTAAAACCAATCAAACTAAATAGTAATAGCTACTATATTGAAGGTAAAAAAGAGTATTTTTCAAAACAAAATAGTGGAGATATTGCAAATAGTGCTTTTATAATTACAAAAAATTCTATAATTTTAATTGATACGGGAACTTCAATATCCTATGCACAGGCTTTAAAAAAAGAGATTGCAAAAATTACAAATAAACCAATAAAATATATTATAAACACCCACCATCACCCAGATCATTTTTTAGGAAATTATGCTTTTAAAAATGCAGACATCTATTCAACAGCTTTTACAAAAAAAGAGATTGAAAAAAATGGTGAATTATATATTACAAATATAGCTAAACTAATAGGAGAAGAAGGTTATCAGACTAAAATCAAAGCTCCAAATAAAATCTTAAAAAAGAAAAAACTAATCTTAGATAATTATGAAATAGAACTTATATATCTAAATGGTCATACAAAAAGTGATCTTGTTGTATATGATAAAAAGAGTAAAATTCTTTATGCTTCAGACTTACTATTTAACAAAAGAGCTTTAGCTACTCCCCACGCAAATATAAAAAGATGGATTAACTCCCTTTACATTTTAAAAAAAATTGATTTTAATATCCTCGTTCCTGGTCATGGAGCAGCTGTTAGAACTAAAAAAATCATTGATGAAAACCTTAAATACCTAGAATTTTTACACTCAAGATTAATAACTGGAATAAAAAAAGGACTTGATAGTTTTGAAATATTAGAGCAAGAGATTCCAAAAGAGTTTAAAAATTATCATATGCTTGAAGAAGAGTTTGAAAGAACAATCATAAACCTCTACCCAAAATATGAAAAAATGCTAATGAATAAATAGTAGAATAGCCTACTATTTATTTAAATTTTCCAAAAACTTTAAAAGAAGCCTAACACTAGCTCCTGTTCCACCATAAGGATTGTATCCCCAAACTTTTTCCCTATATGCAGCTCCTGCTATATCTAAATGAAGCCACTTTTTCTTATTCTCTTTTTTAATAAAATTATCTAAAAATAAACTTGCAGTTATTGCACTTCCAGCTTTAGATGTTGTTGAGTTTACTATATCAGCAATTTGACTCTTAATCATTTTGGGAAGATATCTATTATATGGTAAAAATCCCACTAACTCTCCACTTTGCTTAGAGGCTTTTTGCACTCTCTTTTTCATTTTAGAACTGTGTCCCATTACACCTATTGTATATTCACCTAATGCAATAATACAAGCTCCTGTTAAAGTTGCTATATCAAAAATATAATCGATATCTTCTATCTCATCTTGGGCATAACATAAACAATCAGCAAGAACTAACCTTCCTTCTGCATCAGTATTTCTTACTTCAATTGTTGTAGCATTTTTTGCTTTTAAGATATCATCAGGCTTATATGCATCTGCTCCTATCATATTTTCAACTGCACCAATTATTCCATGAACTTCATATTGACAATTTATTGCACTTAATGAATTCATTATCCCTAAAATTGCACTACCTCCACTCTTATCACACTTCATACTAATCATTCCATCTGCACTTTTTAGACTTAAACCACCAGAGTCATAAGTTAAACCTTTTCCTACAAAGACAACCTTACCTTTAGGTTCTTTAGGTTTATAGCTTAGATGAATTAGATAACTTTCATGCCTTGAAGCACGACCAACTGCAAGCATTGCATTCATACCATTAATTTTTAAATACTCTTCCCCATAAATTTTACACTCTAAACAATTCTCTAAAGCTACCTTTTTCGCTTCATTTACCATTGTTTTAGGATTAAAATCCTCTGGTGTACTATTTACGATATCTCTTACTTTATTAACACTTTTTGATATATTTAAAGTTTTGATAAACTCTTTTTCTAAAAACTTTAAACTCTTTTTTGATTCTTTAATATCAATAAATATTTCAAGCTCTTTTTTAAGATTCTTCTTTTTATACTTATTAAAGTCATATGCACCTAAAATAATACCTTCTGTAAGTTTTGACAATGAAAATTCAAAGCTATTATTTACTAAAGAAAAAATAGCTTTCTCATATTTTGTCTTTTTTACTTCTTTAATAGCATTTGCGGCAGCTATTTTTAAATCTTCACCTTTTAAGCTATTTGCTCCAACATATAAAGAGTCTTTATAAAAAGATGAATCTCCCTCATTTGCTTCAAAACCAACTCTTTTTAAAACTTTTTTTAAGCCTTTGTTCACCCTCTTTAAGTCTTTTAAAATAAAAATCTCTAAACTATTTTTTAAATCATTATCCCTATTTTCAATTAACTCTATTTTCATACTTTTCCTTTATTAATAAGGAAGATACAATAGCTTAAATAATATTTTTCTTAATACTTAAAACAAAATCTACTTTTTATTACAAATAATCATTTTAGTAATTGTAACAGCTAAAACTATATCAATAGCGAATAAAAAGTTTTTTACTAAACTAATATAAATACTACAAGAGTATATAATTTATTTTTCGATAAAATCCTTACAAAATCTAAGGAAATATATAATGGTTCTTATAATTAATGGTGAAAAAAAAGAGTTTGATGAAGGAACAACTTTACAAAATATTATCACTGAATTACAAATTGAAGATAAAGTTATGGCAGCAGCTGTTAATATGGAAATAGTAAAAAAAAATGATTGGGAAAACTATAAGCCCGTAGATGATGACAAATTAGAACTACTTCAATTTGTTGGTGGAGGTTAATATTGAGTCGTTTAAAAGGCGACCAAGCAGAACAAAAAGCTTGCGAGTTTTTAAACACACAAGGCTTTAATATAATAGAACAAAACTATTATGCAAAAAAACTTGGTGAAATTGACATTATTGCCATAAAAAATAGAGTTTATCATTTTGTTGAAGTAAAATCTGCGAAGGATTACGAAACAGCAATAAATAATATAAATCCTACAAAAATCTCAAAACTAAAAAAATCTATTGAATACTATTTACAAAATAAGAAACTTGATACCTATTATTGCATAGACGCAATAATTGTTATTGATGAAGATATAGAGTTTATAGAAAATATTACTTTTTAACTCTCTATTGAAATATATAACTTAAACTCTACCCCTTTATAAACTTTCCCCTCATAAAGAAACTCTAAATTTTCAACTTTTATTTCTCCATTCATATGTTTTTTTACTATCTCATCCACCATATAAAGCCCAATACCTGTCCCCTGAGCTTTATGTTTAGTTGTAAAATAAGGTTCAAATACTCTATTTATTATTTTTTCATCAATTCCACCTGCATTATCTTTTATAGAGATTACTGCATATTTATCTTCTTTTTTAACTTTAATAAAAATAAGTTTTTTTTCAATAGAATCAATTTGAGTTAATGCATCCCTTGAATTATTTAGAAGATTTAAAATTACCTGAATTAACTCATTTCTTAATATCTTTAAATTTATATTTTCAATATCTTTTATTACTTTTATCTTCTTATTTTTAAATTGGGCAGATAATAGATTTAAAGCTTGTGTTATTAAAGTATCAACCTCTATTTCTATTTTTTCTTTATTTTCTGGATTAAAAAAATTCCTAAAATCTTCAATTGTATTTGATAGATATAAGGAAGTATTTTTTATAAGATCTAAAGAGGAGTCTAAATCTTCTTTATTAATTACTCCCACTGCATTTTGAATCTTTAAACCTGAACTAGCCGTACTAATAGCACTTAATGGTTGCCTCCATTGATGAGCAATATTTGCAAGCATTTCTCCCATTGCTGCCATTTTTGATTGCTGGAATAAAATATTATCTTTCTCTTTAACCTCAGAAATATCAATTAATGAAGATAATATATATTTAAACTCTGAATCTATATAAAAAGCAGTTGCACTTAAATAGCCATCAAAAACTGTTCCATCTGCTCTTTTATAATCTTTTTCTAAATTTAATTTTTCTATCTTTTCATTTTTTAGTTCATTAAAAAGTTTTTGTTCATCCTCATTAAAACTCCCTAATATTATATCATTCCAATATTTATCATATAACTCTTCGCTACTTTTATAAGCAAGCATCCTTGCAAATTTTTTATTTACTTTTATAAATTTTCCATCTTTATCATTTATAGCTAAGCCCACTTCACTTGTCTCAAATAAATTTTTGAACTCCATCTCTTCCATTTCTATTCTATCTTTATAACTATTAAATCTCTTTTCCAAAAGATTACTAAGAAAAAATGAAAGTATTAATAAAAGAAAAGTTGAGAAAATACTAATAATTAGAATAATACTATACTCTTGCTCATATTTATTTTTAAATCTTTTTGTCTCTTTTTTAATAATTTCATTTAAATCTTTATCATAATATCCCGTTCCAATTACCCACTCCCATTCATCGAAACTTTTAACATAAGAAGTTTTTTTATAAGCTTTTTCATCAAAAGCAGAAAAATAATAAGATACAAAACCATTTGAATTTTTATCTTTTGCAGTATCTATAATCTTTTTAATAAAGGTCAAACCGTTTATATCTTCTAAATCAATATAATTATTACCTATCATACTCTTTTTATTATGAGCTAACATATCGCCATTATAATTTATTATAAAAATATAACCATTATCACTTAGTTTAATATTACTAATATAATTTAGAATTTTTTGTTTCATCTCTTTTATAAAATCATCTACATAGTCACCTGTTCCTATGATAAAATTAAGTGGCTCAAAATATTTATAAAAACTTATCTTTTCATAGGCGTTAACTCTATCTCCACCTTTATACCAATAATAAGTATCATATCTTTCACTCTTTTCTTTAATTGTCTTAACAATTGTTTTAACAAACTGATAACCCTTTGCATCTGTAAATTCTAGTTTGTTTTTATTTTCTAATTGTTTGTTTAAAGGTTGCAAAAGACTAACACCTTCAATACTATCAATAAAAAAATATCCTCTTCCCTTATTATAAATAATACTTCCAAGTGCAGTTTTAATAAGATTTAAAATTTCATCATCTGTTTTCTTCTTTTTATTATCTTCATAAATTTTTACAGCTATTGCATGAGCTTCATAAACCCTTTGTTTTATATATTTTTTTAATTCATTTATACTATTTTTTTGCTCATCTTCAATATATTTATATATTTTTTCAACCTCCTCTTTTATCTCATCATTATGAAACTTTACATATCTTTTTTTAGTCTCTATAATATTCTCTTCCATTAACTTTTTATTAGATAATTCGATTACTGAAGTAACTAATACAGATAAAAAAACTATAAATATAAGAGGCATATATCTGATTGTAAATAATAGGGGTTTTTCATTATTATGTAACATAAAACTCACTTTTTAATTAGTCAATTTAGTAGTATTATCTATTTTTTCCTAGAAACTTGATTCTTCCCTTATGCCTCTAATTAATTTTGTTTCAGTCTAATGGTCTTCTTAATTATAGGCTTCTTAGTTAAATATATTATATTAATATTATACTAATTTTTTAAAAAAACTTTAAATATTTTACAATTAAAACTCTTTTTTTTGCAAATTTTAATCTATTAGTAGCTAAATATATACAATGCAAGATGAATAAATGGCTAAAACTCAAATATTTTGTAAGTTCAAATTCAACAAAATTAAAATAGATTAATTTATACCAATAAACAGCTATATTAATTTTTTCTATTTAAAAATAATGATTTTCTTGAATAATTGAAAAAAAGAGCAAAAAATTTGCTCTTTTATCTACTATGAAGGACATTTAATTAGTAGGTAAAACGATTATAATAGAGCATAATAGCAAAACAATAGCATTAAAAAAAAATTTAACAATTTTTAATAGACTTTTCTATAAAATACTAACATCCATATTAAAAAAAGAGATTCTATTGTACTCTAAAGAGCTTAATTCAATAAAAAAATCTAATCGCCTTCGTTCTAGAAAAGTATTTGATGATAAGATAATAGATCTTGCTTCAAATGACTACTTAGGTCTAAGTACAAACAAAATTATTTTTGAAAATGCTTATAAAAGAGTTTTAAAAGAACAATACACTGCTCCTAAGGCTTCTATGCTTGTAAATGGTTATAATTCAATTCATAAAGAGTTTGAAGATAGTTTAAAAAAAGTAAATGACTTTGAAGATGCGGTTGTAGTAGGAAGTGGTTTTCTTGCAAATATCTCAATGATTGAAGCTCTTGTTAGAAAAGGCGATATACTCTTTATTGATGAAGAGTATCATGCAAGTGGAATGCTTGCTACAAAACTACTTGATGAAAAGCAAGTAGTTACTTTTAATCATAATGATTATAAAAGTTTAGAAAAAGAAATAAATAACACAACAAATAAAGGTAGAAAAATTATTGCAATAGAAGGTGTCTACTCTATGGAAGGAGATATTCCACCAAAAAAGATTTTTGATATTGCAGATAAATATGAAGCACTATTAATAGTTGATGAGGCACACTCTTCAGGAATTTTAGGAGATAACCTTCTTGGTATATTTGATTTTTATAATATTAAACCAAAAGCAAATCATATAAAAATGGGCACTTTAGGAAAAGCCTATGGAAGCTATGGAGCCTATATTTTAGCAAGTAGTGAGATTATTGAGTTCTTATTAAATAGAGCAAAAGCAATAATCTATACAACAGCCCCTTCATTATTTGATATAGCTTTAGGGCATGAATCCTTAAAATATATTATTAAAAATAAAAAAGAGTTAAAAGTAAAAATTGATTCAAACTTAAAAATTGTAAATGATATTTTAAATATCAATTCAAAAAGTTTAATAATTCCCATAAAAATAGCAGACAATAAAAAAGTTTTAGAGATTCAAAATAGATTAAAAGAGCTAGGCTACTTTGTAGGTGCAATAAGACAACCAACTGTGAAAAGTGCAATTATCAGACTTATTGCAAAAATTGATATAAGCCAAGATGAGCTTACTAAAGTATGTAATTTTTTAAAGGAAATAAAATGAAACTACTACTATTATTAGCACTAATCATTACATGTTCATTTGCTACAGATAACTTTTTAAATATGAAAAAGTGTGAAACTATCCAATTATCAAAACTCACGGTATTAGTTTCATGCCATAAAATTGACTACCTAATAGAATATAAAGTAACTGAAGATGAAGAAAAAGATAGAGTTAAAAAAATTACTGCAATTACACCAAATGATCAAAGAGTTATAAAGAGTATAGGAAAATAAACATGATTTTGAATGAATTAATAAAAGGAAATGAAAAGTTTAGAAATACAATATTTTTAGATTTAAAAGATGAATTTAAAAATCTAGTTCAATATGGTCAAAAACCCGAAGTTTTATTTATTGGATGTTCTGATAGTAGAGTTACCCCAGATTTAATGTTAGGTTCAAAACCAGGAGATATGTTTATTTTAAGAAATGTAGGTAATTTCGTACCTCCATATAAGCATGATGAAGATTTTCATGGAAGTGCAGCTGCGATTGAGTACGCTGTTTCTGTGTTAAAAGTAAAACATATTGTAGTATGTGGACACTCACATTGTGGAGCTTGTAAATCACTATATGAAGAGATTCCAGATACAAAATCTTTAATCCATGTTAAAACTTGGTTAAAACTTGGGGCAAAAGCAAAACAAAGAACTTTAAAGAATAAAAGATTTACAAATGAAGAAGAGATGTATAGGGCAACAGAAAGAAACTCTATTAGATATCAACTTGAAAATCTTTTAACTTATCCTGATGTTGTAAAACTTGTAGAATCTAAAAAGTTGAAAATTCATGGTTGGTATTATGATATTGAAAGTGCAAAGATTGATTATTATGATAATAGTGATGATACATTTAAACCTTTAAGTGAGTTTACTTATGAATAATAATCAAGAAATTCAAGTTAGAAAAATACCAAAAAAAACTATAATCCTAATAGTTTTAATGACAATGATTATAGTTATAGGTTTTCTATTTATTCAAAAAACAAAAAGTTTAAAAATAGAAGAGATTTTAAACTCTTTAGGTCATAAAAATATCTCTAATGTAAATGTAATTAATAAATTAAGTGTTGAAGATAAAAAGACAAAAGTTAAAAGTACTTTATATAAAGTAACTTTCAAAGATAATGACTTAAATAAAGAGTGTATTGGTTTTATCCATAGAAGTAAGAATGGTAAAAAATATAGTGAAGATTTTGATTGTAAATAAAGAGAATAGATGAGTATTATTGAAAAATTAGAAGATGGACAAAGATTAAATTATCAAGAGGCTATTGAACTGTATGATTTAGACCTGTTCGAATTAGCACATTACGCAAATAAAATTAGAGAAGAAAAACACGGTAAAAAAACATATTTTAATATTAATAGACACATTAACCCAACAAATATCTGTAAAGATGTTTGTCAATTCTGTGCCTATAGTGCAAGTAGAAAAAATCCAAATCCATATACTATGAGTCACGAAGAGATTTTAAATATTGTAGAAAACTCCTCTAGAAACAATATTAAAGAAGTTCATATAGTTTCAGCACATAATCCAGATACAGGACTTGAATGGTATCTTGATATATTTAGAAAAATAAAAAATCAATTTCCACATATTCATATAAAAGCATTAACAGCAGCTGAAATTCACTTCCTTGCAAAAGAGTATAACTTTTCATATAAAGAGATTATTGCAAAAATGATAAATAGTGGTATTGATTCTATGCCAGGAGGCGGAGCAGAGATTTTTGATGAAAAAGTAAGAAAGAAAATCTGTGGAGGAAAAGTAAAATCAGACGAATGGTTAGAAATTCATAAGCTTTGGCATAAATCAGGACGTGAAAGTAATGCAACAATGCTATTTGGTCATGTAGAATCAAGAGAGCATAGAGTTGATCATATGATAAGACTAAGAGACTTACAAGATGAAACTAATGGTTTTAATGCCTTTATTCCACTTGTATACCAAAAAGAAAACAACTATTTAAAAATAAAAAACTTTTTAACAGGTCAAGAGATTTTAAAAACAATGGCAATTGCTCGAATTGTTTTAGATAATATTCCTCATATAAAAGCTTATTGGGTAACTTCAACTATTAAACTTGCCCTTCTTGCTCAAGAGTTTGGTGCAAATGACTTAGATGGTACAATTGAAAAGGAATCCATCCAAAGTGCAGCAGGAGCTGCAAGTGCACATGGAATGCCCTTACAACACTTTATTGATTTAATTAAAAATAGTGGATATACCCCAGTTGAAAGAGACTCTATTTATAATGAAATAAAAACTTGGTGAAACTTTTATTTAAAAGAGGAGAGAAGAGAAGAAGATTTATTCTCTCTTAAAGCTTCGTTCTCTTTTTGTAGATTTGTCACTAAATCTTTTAAATCATTAATCCGTTTATGAAGTTGCATAGATTTTTCTACAAAATCTTTTAACTCTTCTTCTTTCCTCTCATACATTATTTGCAGAGTCTTAGATTCTTTCTCTAATTTTAAATTTCTATTTTTTAATGTATTTAAAGATTTATACATCTCTTCAAACTGTTTTGTCTTATCTCTTTTCTCCATAATCTCTATTTTATTATATTCCAAGTTTTTTCTCTCATAAATCTCTAATTGGAGTAAAAGCTCTTTCTTCTTCTGCTCACTTATTCTATACTTCTCCTCCATTGCTGAATAAATAGATTGAACACTATTCATTCTTTTTTGCATCTCTTCTTTATCTTTTCTTAAAAGCCCAATCTGTTTTTTATATTCACTAACCTGTTCTATAAATCTTTTAAAGTTCCTTCTTTTCTCTAATTCTTCTTCTGTAACAAGGAATTTAACAGACATGTATTCAATAATATTTTCATGTCTATCATCATAAATTGGAACAATTTTTGAACTTACAAAATAAGTACTCCCATCTTTTGCTAAACTTTTATGCGTACCAGCCCAGACTTCACCCTTTTTTATTGTTTCCCACAGCTGTTTAAAAAAATCTTTTGATACATCCGGATGTCTAACAATATTGTGATTAGCTCCAATTAATTCATCTTTAGTAAAACCTGATATTTCACAAAATGCATCATTTACAAATGTAATTCTTCCTTCAAGGTCTGTTCTTGAAACAATTGCTTCTTGATTTATTATCTCTAAATAACTTTGCATTTGTGTTTTTTGCATTTCATACATTTTTTTATATTGTATCTCTTCACAAATAATATTAAGTTTTTTAGTAATAAGCTCTAAATTAATTGGTTTTAAAATATAGTCTCTTACTTGGAGAGTTATAGCTTTCATCATATTTTCAGATTCAGTTCTTGCAGTTAAGAGGAGACAAGGTACTTTTCCATCAATCTCTCTTATTTTTTCAAGCATCTCTAGCCCATCCATTTTAGGCATATTAATATCACTTAAAATTATATCAAACTTTTTATTGCTATTATAAGATTCTTGAAACTTAAAAAAGCCTTCTAAACCATTTGGACAAAGTTCCACAACCTCAAATCTTTTTTTTAAGAATTTCCCTAACTTTTCTCTAGCTAAATCTTCATCTTCAACAAAAAGAACTTTTAGATTTAATTTTCTAATCTCTTCCATGACACATCCTTTATACATGTCTTTGTAAAATAATTTATGTTCTCATATTATATTTTAACCATAAAAGATATTAAAAATAAATCAAATTTATAAAATAATTGATTTTTTTTTATTTAGGTTGATGAAATTGAACAATAAATTCAATCTCTATTCCAGCTTCAGTTTTAATAAAACTTACTGGATAAGAGATATTAATAGAATAGAGTTCATTATTTAATCTATTAATTATTTCAAAAAACTCTAAAGGAGTTTTAACTATTACATTTACTAAATAATTAAAAGTAACAACTTCAGATTTAAAACTTGACTTAAAAGAAACAATAGCATCATTTGAAAAAATAATTTTCATTTGTTCCGTAACTCTAATAATAGGCATAAACTCATTCTCAATATAAGCCTCTTTATAATCTTTTACTTGTTCAACTTTTTTAGATTTAAGTTCTTGAGCATTAATAATTGCTTCAAGGATAGGACCCTTAGTCTCTTTAAACTCTATATTTACTTTATTATATGTTTTTAAAAGTTCTGGTTGTAAAACTTTTATAAAAGTATCTTTATTTAGAAGATTGATATCAATTTTAACCTGATTATTTTCAAACACTAACTCATTGATAACTACATCATATGGTATCATCTCAAAAGTTCTTAAAACTGCCTCTTCTATTATGTCATTTTTTTCAATATGATTTGGCAATTCAATTTTTTTATCAACAACTTCTATTTTTACTTCTTCTTGAGCTTTAGTATTCTTTATAAACTCTTCTATTGGCAAAAATAGATAACCAACACCTAAAATTGTTATTATTATAATAAGAGTAGTAATAAGATTTTTAAAACTATTATTTGGTTTTTTTCTCGGTTTTATAAAACTTTTTTGTAAATGAGTATCTTTTGATAATTCAAATAACTCTTCATCTACTGAAATTGGATGATAAGTTACATCAATCATTAACTCCTCTGCCATTTTATGAATCTCTTCATCAGAAATTAGTTTTAAATTATAAAGAATAGATACTCTTTCAACAAATAGATTTTTTGTTAAAGAGTAAAACTCTTCAATTGTATTTTTTACAATATCTCTTAATTCTAAAGCATATACCTCATCAAAAAGTTTTTGTCCTAAAACTTCATTTTCATAAAATTCACTCTGCTTTATCTCTTCAAAAGATGTCAACTCAATTTTTCTATTAAAAACAATTTCACCTTTACTATTTAAAATCACGCAAAATGCTTGATTGTTAAACAATAAAATTACAAGGCTATTATTACAAGGGTTTTGCTCAATATGGAGATTTAAAACATGGTATGCTGAAAAAATATAATCAATCCCACACTTATCAAAATAGTTTTTCGTTTCAAAAAGTGCATTTTTTGCAATTGCAATATTATACTCATTATTCAAAGAAGTAACTGCATAATCTTTTAGTTTAATTTGAAATTTTTTAAGAAGCTTAGTATCATCTTGTAAAAGAAGTGTTGAGATATATGTATTATCAATTTCAGAAGCATGTGCATTTATTTTATCAGTGATATCTCTTCCAAGTATCTCATCTTTTACGATAAAAGTTGAGCTATTTGTCTCTATAATATCATTATTTTGTAGTTTTTTATAATTGATTTTTAACTGTGTTTTATACTTAATAGCATTGATATATAAAGACTCTTTTGCAAACATAATCTACTCAAACCTACTTTATTGTATTTTCTAACATTTTCTCTTTTATATAGTTTTTTGCTTCATCTAAATTTAGATGTTCAATTGAAAATGGTTCTGATACATAAAAATCTATTATACCAAAAGGTTTTGGTATTACAAACTTATCCCAAGAGTTTACCTGCCAATATGATTGGGGTTTTGAACTAAATACAACTATTCTAGTATCCGTTTTTTTTGAAATTGCAACAATCCCATCTGCAATTGAAAATCTAGGACCCCTTGGACCATCAGGAGTAATAGCAACATCAAATCCTGATTTTAAGGCTCTTAGAGCATTTTTCAAAGCTTTAATTCCACCTTTTGAAGATGAACCTGGAATACTACCTATATCTAAATATTCACAAACTTTTTTAATAATTAGTCCATCTTTATGTTCACTAACTATTATTTTTGCCTTCCCATTTTTTCTAAAGTTTCTATAACTTAGAGGTTGCATTAGTAAATCTCCATGCCATACAGCAACAACTAATGGCTCCTCTTCACTAACATTTGGATAATGAAACTTTTTTTTAGAACTTAGATATATAAATCTAACAATCAACTGCAAAAAAAAAGGTGCAATTTTAGTAAGTAAATAGTTTTTAATACGCTTCATTAAACTATCACTTCACCCTTTAATGCAGTTCTTGTTGCATTTGTAACCTTTACATCAACAAACTTTCCTAAAAGTTCATCACTCCCTTTTACAAATACTTGACAATAGTTATCAGTAAATCCTGCAACCTCCCCATTTGGCTTTAAACTATCAAATAATACAGTAACAGTTTTACCAATATTTGAGTCCATTAGCTCACTTTGATGCTGTTTATGTAATTCAATAACCTCTGTTAATCTTTTACTTCCAAGCTCATCTGGTAACTCTTGGTCTTTAAACTCTAAAGCTTTTGTGTTTGGTCTTGGAGAGTATTTAAAATTAAAAATCTGATCAAATTTAACTTGTTTAATTACATCAATTGTATCTTCAAAGTCCTCTTGTGTTTCACCAGGAAAAGCAACAATAATATCAGTTGTAATTCTAACATCAGGAACCATATCCCTAATTTTTTTAGCTCTATTTAAAAACCACTCTTTTGAATATCCTCTTTTCATAGCTTTTAAAACTTTTGTAGAACCACTTTGTAATGGCATATGAATACACTTAGATATCTTTGGATTATTTGCGAACTCTTTAATAAACTCATCATCCATATGTAAAGGGTGGGGTGAGGTAAACCTTATTCTTTCAATCCCCTCAACTTTAGATACATCTTTTAAAAGTTGAGTAAAAGAGTATTTATCCCTTCCATCACTAAATCTTCTTCCATATGAATTTACATTTTGACCTAATAAAGTAACTTCTTTAGCACCTTTTATTACATCTTTTTTGACCTGTTCAACAATCATTTCAGGTGGGATTGAAATCTCATCTCCTCTTGTTGCAGGAACAATACAATAAGTACACTCTTTATCACATCCAATAGATATATTAACTGACGTTTTATAAAGATTATTAGAACTTTGTGCAAATTGATATGTTGAATCATCATAATCAATATCAATTTCTACAGCACCTTTTTTATCAACTACATCTTTAATCTTTGAGATATTTCTTGCACCTAATACAAAATCTACATAAGGAGCTTTCTTCATAATATCTTGACCTAAGTGAGAAGCTGTACAACCACAAACTCCAATCTTTGCATTCTCTTTTTTCTTAATATTAAACTGTCCAATTTCAGAAAATAGCTTTGATACAGGTTTTTCTCTTACAGAACAAGTATTAATAATAATTAAATCCGCATCCTCAACATTATCAGTAGTTGAGTAGTTTTTATGCTCTTTTAATTCTGCAATAATATGTTGACTGTCTGTATCATTCATTTGACAGCCTAGTGTTTGTATAAATAGTTTTTTTTCTTCTTGTTTATTCATTAAATCTTTCACTTATGCACTATTTATAAAGCATGAACCTCATACATGTATTCATCATCTGCTAAACCATATTTCACTTCTCTAAAGTAAACATTATAGCCTTCAGTTTCTAGTGCATCAACTAAAAACATCATATCTTTATGAGAGTTATCTTTATCGAAATAAAAAATCTTTTCTCCATCTTTTTGTAACTCTTCTTTAATCTTGTCAAGCTGAACTTTCTTTGGTTTTTCATTTAGTTCATTTCTTGCAAATAATAATTCCATCTCATAAAACCTTTTTTTTATTTTTAATTAGCTAGATAGTTTATCTTAAAATTGCTTTAATTTCTATAAAAGAACTTTTAGCTATAATATAAAACTACTCACACATTGAAAATCAAAACATTACATTTCAATGTTAAAAAAAGAAGGTTATTAATGGATAAAATTATTGATATTTTAGATTCTATTGCCTATGAAAAAGGTTTAAAAATAGAAGATGTTGAAAATGCTTTAAAAGAGGCATTAATTAAAACTGCCGAAAAAATGGTTGATCCAACACTAAGATTTGATGCAGAAATAGACAGACCAAATAAAAAACTAGAGCTATTTCAAAAAATAGAAGTTGTAGAAAATGATGATGAAAGACTTCTTAATGAGAGTTTCGATGAATATAACAATATAGTAAGCAAAGAAAACTTTATCTCACTTGATGAGGCTAAAAAAATTGATGATAGTCTTGAAATTGGAGACTTTGTAAATTATGACCTTGAATTTGAAAATATGGGAAGAAATGCTGCAACAATTCTGCATAATAATTTTGAATTTAGAATTCAAAGGTTTTTAGAAGAGACTTTATTAAGTAAATATAAAAACAAAATTGGTAAAACAATCAGCGGTAGCGTTACAAGAGTTGACAGAGCAGAAAATACTTTTGTTGAAATTGGTGAAGTTAAAGGTATGCTTCCAAGAAAAAGTAGAATTAAAGGTGAATCTTTTAAAATGGGGGATACAGTAAAAGCTGTAGTTAGAGGAGTTAATATTGATAAACAAAATGGTTTAATTGTTGAGATTTCTAGAACATCACCTAAATTTTTAGAATCACTTTTAATCTCTGAAGTTCCTGAACTAAAAGATGGCATAATTGAAATAGAAGCAAGTGCAAGAATTCCAGGAAGCAGAGCAAAAATTGCCCTTTCTACAACAGATTCAAATGTAGATCCTATTGGTTCTATTGTAGGAGTAAAAGGTGTTAGAATTGGAGCTGTTTCAAAACAACTTCATGGAGAAAATATTGATTGTGTTGAGTATTCAAATATTCCTGAAATGTTTATTGCAAGAGCACTATCACCTGCAATTATCTCAAGTGTAAAGATTGAAAAGTATACAGAAGGAAATGATAAAGGTAAAGCAATAGTTACTATCCCAAGTGATCAAAAATCAAAAGCAATTGGAAAATCTGGTTTAAATATTAGATTAGCATCAATGCTTACTAAATATGAAATTGAGTTAAAAGAGATTGGTGGAGCACCCGTTATTTCTGGTGAAACTGTACAAGAAGAAGAGAAAATAACTGATACATCAAGTTTAGAGGCACTATTTAAATAATGATAAAATTATCAATTTATGATTCAGTAAAAAAAACAAAAGTTCCATTTGAACCAATAAAAAACAATGATGTAAAAGTTTATGTTTGTGGACCAACAGTTTATGATGATTCACACTTAGGTCATGCAAGAAGTGCAATTGCATTTGATCTTTTACATAGAGTTTTAAAAGCTAATAGCTATAATGTAATTATGACTAAAAACTTCACTGATATTGATGATAAAATCATCAAAAAAATGAATAAAACAAAGAAGAGTTTAGAGGAGATTACAAATAAATATATCAGTGCTTATAAAAATGATATGGAAGCATTAAATATACTTCCAAATACAATGGAACCAAAAGCAACGCAGAATTTAGAAATCATGATTGAGATGATTAATGATCTAATATTAAAAGATATTGCATACTCTATTTCTGATGGTGTATATTTTGATGTATCAAAAGATGAAAACTATGGAAAACTATCAAATAGAGCAAGTGATGAAAATTCAATTGCTAGAGTTGAAATAAATAGCGAGAAAAGAAATCCCACTGATTTTGCTCTTTGGAAATTTGAAAAGGCAAATGACATAGCCTATGAATCTCCTTTTGGAAAAGGAAGACCTGGATGGCATATTGAATGCTCTGCAATGATTAATAAACATTTGGCTTATAAAGATGAAGCTTATCAAATCGACATTCATGGTGGTGGTGCAGACCTTCTATTCCCACACCATGAAAATGAAGCAGCACAAACAAGATGTTCTACAAAAGCTGAACTTTCAAAGTATTGGATGCACAATGGTTTTGTAACTATTGATGGAGAAAAAATGAGTAAATCACTTGGAAACTCATTCTTCTTAAAAGATATTTTAAAATCATACTCAGGAGAAATGGTAAGATTCTATTTATTAACTGCACAATATAGAGCAAATTTCAACTTTAATGAAGAGGATTTAATTGCATCTAAAAAAAGACTTGATAAATTATATAGAGTTAAAAAAAGAGTTTATGGATTAGCTTCAAGTAATATAAACAAAAGCTTTAAAGAGAGTTTATTAAATGCTTTAAATGATGATTTAAACTCTGCAAAAGCAATATCAGTAATTGATGAGTACATCAATAAAGCAAATGAAACATTGGATAAAGAACCAAAAAATAAAAACTTTAAAAAAGAGCTTGTTTCTGCTATTGAGTTTATTGATGAATTAATGGGTATTGGTTCAACAGATGCTTATAAATATTTTCAATTTGGGATTTCTGATGAAGATATTCTAAAAATTGAAGAACTAATTAAAGCAAGAACAGAAGCGAAAAAAAATAAAGATTTTGAAACAGCAGATAAAATAAGAGATAAAATCTCCTCGTTAGGGATTTCAATTATGGATACGCCTAATGGTGTTGTATGGGAAAAACTATAAAACTCACATAATCTAATCCTCGCTATCTTATTGGGAATAAATTTAAATTATTTTAAATTTATTTCTTGGAAAAAAAATAAATTTTTTGTATAATCCCGCAAATTTTTTTTAGGAAAAGAGATGGAAAAAATAAAACAACTAGTTGAATCAAAACTATTTCAAAACTTTATAATATCTTTAATCGTTCTAAATGGTATTACAATGGGCTTGGAGACTTCAAACAGTATAATGACCTCTCTTAAAAGCTTTATAAATGTTTTTGATAAATTTGTAATTACTATTTTTGTAATAGAGATTATTCTTAGAATTATAACTTATAGATTATCATTTTTTAAAGACCCTTGGTCTATATTTGATTTTATTATTGTTGTAATCTCACTTATACCAACAAATGGTGGCTTTTCTGTATTAAGAATATTAAGAGTTCTAAGACTTTTTAGACTTATTACTGTTGTTCCTCAAATGAGAAAAATTGTTTCTGCATTAATTAGTGTAATTCCTGGTATGTTATCAATTGTAGGGCTTATGTCTCTTATTTTTTATGTATTTGCTATTATGGCAACAAACCTATATTCTAATAGCTTCCCTCAATGGTTTGGAACACTTGGAGAATCATTTTATACTCTATTTCAAATTATGACTTTAGAGTCTTGGTCAATGGGCATTGTAAGACCTGTAATGGAACTACATCCTTATGCTTGGACTTTTTTTGTCCCTTTTATTTTTATTGCAACTTTTGTAATGATTAACCTTGTTGTTGCAATTATTGTTGATGCAATGGCAATATTAAAAGAGGAAGAAAAAACTATGATAGAGGAAGTTCAAAATAGTGAAAATGAATTAAAAGAAGAGATTAAAACCCTTCAAAATGAAATAAAAGAGTTGAAAAAACTTATTTTAAATCAAAAAAATTAAGTTTTTTCTATGAGAATTTAACTTCTTCTAATCAATGTCTATTTTTTATAACCCTTTTTGAAGTATCAAAGACCATTTCATAGTAGTTATTACTATTGTATTCAAACTCTTGAATTACATCAAGCCCAAGCTTTCTTTTATGGGCTTCATATGACCTAGAATTAATTTTATTTACAAAGGTAACTAATATCTCATACTTTTTTGACATTTCATTAAGTGCAAAATCAAAAAGCTCTTCTAAAATACCTTCTCCCCTATAAGCTTTATGTACACAAACAGGTCCATACTGATATGAATTATTCACTGTAATTTTTTTTCCTAAATACTCTAAATTTGGTAAATCCTCTATCATATAAGCAAACATTGGCCATTTTGACCAATACTGCCATGAAGCTGACATCACATATGCAATAACTTCATTATTAGCAATGGCTACAAAAATACCTTGCTCATTTTTAATAATCTCTTCTAACTGCTCTTTAGTAAATGCTGTTGTTACAAATCCATCTTTTTTATCATCCTCTTTAATCGAATCAATTTGATATTTACTATGAAGCTTTAAGATTGATTCCACATGAGTTTTATTTGCAATTTCTAATATCATTTTAACTCCTAAAAAAAAATTATAACATTATTAATTTAAAGATTTGTAAATGTAAGGAGCACTCTTGCAACTAAATGAACACTACCTTGTTCATAATTCAAATGGGCAAAATCAGGATTAATAGAAAAGAAGATTCTCTCTTTTTCATTATATCTTTTTACCCACATTCTATTTTCATAATATACTAAATAAATAGCATCATTAATAAGCTCTTTTTGAGATAAATCTGCAACAATTATTGCTTTATGATTAATTACAGGTTGCATAGATTGTCCATCAACTATATTTGCAAAAAGAGATTTTTCATTAAAACCAGCTTTTAATAAATGTTTAGAAAAACTTAAAAGCTTTACCCTATTAGCATCAAAAACATCTACATACTCTAAGCTAACTACTTCCATCAAATATTTTCTCTAACAATTTTTATATCTTTTAAATCAACTTCTAAATAACAGTATTCATGACTTGCCAAGCGATTAATACACGAAGCTTTTACAATAATCTCTTTTTTTCCATATTCATCTAATAAAACATTTATTTCATAATAATCACCACAAAAAGATAGATCCAAAATAGTAGCTTTAATATTTGAGTATTCAACTAATTTAATCTTATCTATTGAAACTATTGCAACATTGTGTTCACTAATTATCTTTGCCCCTAAATCTCTTAAAAGTTCTTTGGGTAATAAATTAATTCTATTTAAAAAACTTGCAATATATAATGATTTAGGGGTTTCAAAAAGCTCCTCAGGAGTTCCAAACTGCTCTATTTTTTTATTATTTATAATTGCAATTTTATCAGACATACTTAATGCCTCTTTCTGATCATGGGTAACCAAAATTGCACTTAGTCCCATATCTTTTATAATCTTTTTTAACCACACTTTTGTTTTATTTCTTAATATAGTATCTAAATTAGCAAATGGTTCATCTAATAATAAAACTTTTGGTTCATATGCTAATACTCTTGCAATTGAAACACGCTGTTGTTGACCACCACTTAACTCATGTATCTGTTTATGTCTATGTTCAACTAAATCAAATTGTTTTAAAAGCATATCAACTTTTCTTTGTTTTTCTTGTTTATTTAATTTATATAATGCAAACTCAATATTCTCTTTTACATTTAAATGAGGGAAAAGTGCATAATCTTGAAAAATATATCCAATATCTTTATGACACTGTTTTTTTCCATCTTTTACTAAACAATGTTCATTAATAAAAATCTCACCTGAATACTCTTCTTGTAAAGAAGCTATACTCCTTAAAATAGTACTTTTTCCACACCCACTAGGACCAAGGATTGTTACAATTTCTCCCTGTTTTACTTCAAAAGAGACCTTTTCTAATATTTGTGTATTTCCAAAAGAGATTGAAAAATCTTTAACACTAATACCTATTGCCATTTTAATCCTTTACCATTTTTCTTGCTAAAATAAGTACTGAAACAATTCCAAGAAGTACAATAAACATTGAAGGAACAGCTGATTCAAAAACTTGGTCTTGACCTACTAATTCATGTGATAAAACTGCTAAAGTATCAAAATTAAAAGGTCTTAGAATCATTGTTAAAGGAAGCTCTTTAATTACCTCAATAAATATTACAATAAAACTTACCATCATTGAACCTTTTATTAAAGGTAAAATCACTTTAAAAAATATCTGGAATTTTCCAATTTGCATTGTTTTACAAACATCATCATAACTTTGAGGAATTTGACTAAAACCTGATTCATAATTATTTATCGAAATTGCAATAAATCTTACAACATACCCAAAAATAATCGCAATAATTGTACCACTAATTAATATATCAAAACTCTTATCTATAATAGAGAAGAAACTTAAAATTCCAACTGCTACAACAGCTCCTGGAATCGAATATCCAAGTTTTGATATCTGTGTTAAGTTTTCTGCTAATGTGCTTTTATATACTCTTACATTATAAACTATTATAAAAGCTAATATAGTAATTAATATTGCTGTAAAAACACCTAAAGATAATGTTTGATAAAGAACAATAATAAAATCTTCATCAATTACTTCTTCAAAAGAGAGATAAAACCAATATGACATTTGTGAAAAAGGTAATAAAAAACCAAAGAAAAATGGAATAAAACATACAATAAATGCAAAGAAATTACTCCAACCTGTAAGCTTCTGTTTACTAATTGGTTTAAAATCTTTTCCCGAACTTTTATACCTTTTATTTCTTCTTTGGTATCTTTCCATAAAAATAAGAATAAAAATAAAAAGCATCAACATAGAGGCTAATTTAGAAGCATCTTCTACACTTCCCATACCAAACCATGTCCTAAAAATACCTGTTACAAAAGTAGATACTCCATAATAGTCCATTACACCATAATCCGCCACAGCCTCCATTACTGCTAAAATTACCCCAGCAACAATTGCAGGTCTAGATATAGGAATAATTACCTTATAAAAGATTTGAAAATTTGTAAAACCCATAGTTTTTGAAGCATCAATAATAGAAGATGATTCAACTTTTAAATATGCCTTACTAATTAAATAAACATAAGGATATAAAACTAAAGACATTACAATAATTGCACCCTCAATTGACATAATATCAAAAAAGTAGACTTCATCAAAAGTCTTGTCCAACAAATCTAAAATAAATGTTGTTACTGTTCCTGTAATATCAAACATTCCACCATAAACATAAGCCACAATATATGTTGGAATAGCAAAAGGTAAAATTAAAGCATAATGAAAAAATTTTGAACCAGTGAAAGTAAATAGTGAAGTAATATAAGCTGTTGAAAAACCTAGAATTGTTGTTAAAGTAGCAACACCAATCATAATATATAAAGAATTAAATATATACTCAAATAGTACATTATCAACTAGATGTTGCCAGTTTTCACTACTTGAAAATATATTTGTAAAAAGAATAATTGCTGGAACTGAGATAAGTAGTGTAAGAATTACACTACTTATAGTTAATTTATTAAAATAATTCAATTTATAGATAAAGCCTTTCTATTATTTCCAACCTGCTTGGTCAAAAATCTTAACAGCTTTAGCATTATTTTCACCTAAAGTATTAATAGAAATAGTATCATCTTCAAATGTTCCCCAAGAAGAAACTAGTTTAGAACTTGGTGTACCTGCAAGTACTGGATATTCAAAATTAGCCTCTGCAAACAGTTTTTGTGCATCTGGTGATGCTAAAAACTCAATAAATTTAATTGCATTCTCTTTGTTTGGAGCATATTTTGCAACTCCCGCACCAGAAACATTAATATGAGTTCCACCATTTTCAAATTTAGGGAAGAGAATTTTAACTTTTTTAACCGCTTCTGCTTGAGCCTTATCTTTATTATCTACCATCTTACCGATATAGTAAGTATTTGCAATAGCAATCTTTCCTATACCATTTGCAACAGCTTTAACTTGATATCTATCATTTCCTTTTGGAGGATTAGCCATATTTGCAACTACACCCTTTGCCCACTTTAATGCTTTCTCTTCACCATGATGTGCAATTATTGCAGCCATTAAAGATTGATTATAAATATTATCTGAAGATCTAACCATAATTTGCCCTTTAAATTTTGGGTTTGCTAAATCTTCATAAGTTGTTAACTCTTTTTCAACTCCTGTTCCAGTTTTATATACCGCAACTCTTGCTCTTTTAGTAAGAGCAAACCATTTGTTATCTTTATCTCTTAATCTTTCAGGAATATTTTTTGTTAGATACATAGACTCAATAGATTGTAATAAGTCTTTCTGCGTAGCTTGGAAAAGTCTTCCTGCATCAACAGTAATTAAAACATCAGCAGGAGACTTTGCACCCTCACTCTCCATTCTTTTAATTAAAGCTGAAGCCTTTGCATTAACAACATTTACTTTAACCCCTGTTTTTTCTTCAAACATTTTAAATAGTTTTTTATCAGTATCATAGTGTCTATGAGAATACACATTTACTTCACTTGCAGCAACGATTGATGATGCTAAAACAAGAGAACCAAGTACTAATTTTTTAAACATAGTTATCCTTAAATTTTATTTTTTGATATTAGTTCTTGGAATTGTAATTGAAACTTACTTAATTAAATCTTAATAATAAGAATGATTATCACAAAACAATAGAACAAAAAAAAGGAGCAATGTTAAATTGCCCCTATTTTTCTAAAAACAATAAAAATTAGTTTTTAGCATATGCTGCGTCAGTTACATCTTTAGTATTAACAATATATGGAACTAAAGCCATATGTCTAGCTCTTTTAATTGCTTTTTCTACCATCTCTTGAGCATTTTTTGAATTTCCAGTAAGTCTTCTAGGCATAATCTTACCTCTTTCACTCATTGATAGTTTTAATAAATCAGTGCTTTTGTAATCAATATAATCAACTTTCATTTCACTATATTTACAATATTTTTTTCCGTATTTTCTTCTTTCTGCCATTTTTATTTCCTCTTATATTCTAGAAAGGTATTTCATCATCATCAATATCGATTTCAGGTATTTTATGTTCAGGCATATGTTGCCCTTGATTCATACCACCATAATTATTTTGCTCCACACTTTTTTGAGGTGCTTGTTGATTGTATTGATTTCCACCATACGAATTTTGTGAGTATTGTTCACTTCCACCATTCATATTTTGTGAATCTACTTTTGAGTCTAACATTTTCATACTATCTACTCTTAAAGCATGTTTACTTCTGTTAGAACCATCTTGAGCAGTCCATTGTTCAAATACTAATCTCCCCTCTAATAAAACTTTTGAACCTTTTCTTAAGTATTGATTAGCAACTTCAGCGCTTCTCCCAAAGATATTAAAATCTAAAAAACAAACCTCTTCTTTTTGCTCTCCGGTTTGTGATTTATACTTATGACTCGTCGCAATTGCAGATTTTGCTAATGCAGAACCATTTGGCATATATCTTAACTCAATATCTCTTGTTAAGTTTCCTACCATTATTACTTTGTTATACATAAGACGTTCCTCTAAAATTTAATTAGTTAGCTTTTTTAGCTGCCTCTTCGCTCATTTTATTCCATGCCGCGATTTCTTTTTTGTTTTCGTATTTAATGAAAATAAATCTTAAGATATTTTCGTTGATTCTGTATTGCCTCTCTATTTCTAAGATTCCATTAGGTTCACCTTTGAAATATATTACAAAATAATGACCTCTTTTGTGTTTTTGAATTTCATATGCTAATTGTCTTGAACCCATATTATCACAAGCAATGATCTCTCCACCATTTTTAGTAATATTAGCTTTTACTAACTCGATTTGTGCCGCGTTCTCTTCTTCAGTAAGAGTTGGCTTTAAAATAAACATTGTTTCATAATGTTTTAATTTTGACATCAATATTCTCCTTATAGTTTATGCCGGTATCTCTACAAATATCAGCAAGGAATTTTTGTAAAGTCTGTGATACTATCTAATAATAACTGATATTTTTCTTAAGATTGCTTGTAAATAGAGATTTGAATCAGATATTTTTGAAGTTTTTAGCTCTAGCTCAACCTCTAATAAATAATTTAGTATCTTTAAAAATATCTCTGGTTTTATATTGATTGCTAAACGGCTTTTCTGTTCCCAAATATTTTTAGGAGGCATAAAACCTAATATCTCTTTTGCATTAGGTGAACCATAAACTCTTGCATATGAGCTTATCATAAAAAGCTGTTGAACAAAAGAAGTAATTTGATTTAAAAGATAAATCTCATTCATTCCCTCTTCTAAAAGAAGTTCTAAATCATCACTAATATCTTGAGCTGACATTAACTTGTGTAAAAACTCTTCAAAATTAACAGCACCAATTCCAAAACAGTGTTTGTTAATAGTATTAGGAGTGATTTTTTCTTCTAAAATACTAAGTTTTTTTAAATCATTTACACATAAAGATAAATCCTGTCTATGCATAAAATATAAATGATTTAAAGCAGATACTTCATAATTAATATTTAGTTCTCTTGCCCGTGTTTCTAATATTCTAACCGCTTCGTTTGGAAAGGGAGAAAACATACGTATACTTACTGCATTTAATTTTTGAGTAAAATATCCTGCCATAGTTTTAAAATCACTATCCCCCATACAAGCAAAAATTACTTTTGAATCAACATTTATATTACATGCTTCAATCAACTCAATACACTCTTTCTTATTAAGTTTTTTATCAAGTTTGATTATTAAAATATTATTTGATGCAAATAAAGATGATTGAAGAAGCTTATCTTTTGCATATTTAAAATTATAATCATCAAAATACAACTTTTCAATCTCATCTGGAGTACCTAATCTCTTAGCTACTATATTAGTATAATGCTCAATTAGAAAAGTTGATTGTCCATAAAACATATAAGCATTAAAATTTTGATTTTGATTTAATAAATTATCGAATTCCTTTTTATACATAATAAAATATTAACAAATTTTTGCTTTCCTTTTAGAAGATAAACTATATTATTTTTCTAAAAAAAGTTCAAACTTCCTTAGTTATAATCAAAGAAACAAAAGGGTAAATATGCAAAAAGAAGCAAAAATTCTTTGGACAAGCAATAATAAAGAGACCAGTATACATATGGTTTTATTATATGCTCACAATGCAAAACTAAAAAATTGGATGGATGATGTTACTATCTTAGTTTGGGGAGCAAGTCAAAAATTAATTGCTCAAGATAAAGAGATTCAAGAAAAAATAAAACAGATGGTAGAAGATGGAGTAAAAGTTATTGCTTGTTTAAAATGTGCAGAGAATATGCAAATAAGTGAAAGTTTAAACTCATGTAATATTGATGTCTTCTATACAGGAGAACTTCTAAGTCAATGGATTCAATCAGGAGATACTATAATCACAGTATAAACTTTTAACCTTTGTAAAAATACAAGGGTTAAAGTTTTTTACACTAATATTTTATATTTCCACAAACTTTTTTTGAAATAATATCTGCTGATTTTATTATCACCTTTATTTTACTAAATAATAGTTGTCCCTTATAATTATCAAGATGTATTTTAACTCCCGCAAACTGTCCATATGTTACACAAGCTCCTCTTTCATTATCCGTTATATTTGCTTTTACCTCAAGACCAATATTCTTTGCAGCCCATCTTGCATATTTTCTATCTTCAAAATCCCACACCATTTGATCTATTTTTCTCTCTTTAAAAGAGATATGTTCACAAATTTCATCAATATTTTTAGGAGTCTGTTTTGTTTTTAATATTCTATGTAAAACTAAATCAGAATATCTTCTAATAGGACTTGTAAAATGAGAGTATGAATTAAAACCTAGACCAAAATGACCTAAATTTCTTGAAGAATATTTCGCTTGGGTTTGTGCATGAATAATTAAGGTATCAATCTCCTCTCTTAGGCTTGAATGTTTAGCTTTCTTCTGAATATGTGTAATCGTATCATGTACATTATTTTGCAGTTTAACCTTTACTCCTAAAGCATTTACATCATCCACAAGCTTTGAAATAGCTTTAAAAGGGGGTTCTTCATGAATTCTAAATATTCCAACAGTGTTTACCTTTTTACTCGCCTCAATATTTGCAAGAAGCATACACTCTTCTACAAGTTGATGTGAAGGTGAGGAAGTCTCAACTTCAACACTTTGAAGCTCACTATTTCTATCAAGCCTTAACCTATATTCACTACTTCTAAAATCATACCCCTTCTTAAGTCTTTTTTTTCTAAATGACTTAGTAACTTCATATAAAGAAATTAGATAATCAAAAATCTCCTTTTCTTTTTGAGTATAGGTATCTAGTTTACCTTCTAATACCCTATCAACTCTTCCATATGAAAGTTTTCTATGCGATTTTATAATTGCTTCAAAAAGTTCACTTTTTTTGATTAATAAATTCTCTAAATCCAAATCGATTTTAAAAACATAGGAGTACCTATTAACTCCCTCTTTTAATGAACACATATCCTCGCTTAACTCATTTGGTAGCATTGGCAAAACTTTTCCTGGCAAATATGCAGAAACAGATTTTTTAAAAGCCTCTTGGTCAAGTTCACTACCCTCTTTAACAAAATATGATACATCAGCAATTGCCACATATAACCTTGAATTTACCCAATCAAAATATATAGCATCATCATGATCTTTTGCAGAGTTTGGATCAATTGTACAAAAAGGTAAATGACTTAAATCAACTCTTTGTTTTGTATCATCCATTTTAACCTCAACATCAAGTTTCTTGTATCTATAATTCTCTTTGAAAAGTATAGTTGAAACTCTTTCATCAATTTTTGCACTACTTATATTTCCAAGATTTTCAATAGTTTCTAAGCTCTTTGAATCTATTAATAAAACATCACCTTCATTAGCTTTTATTTGAATTTTTGTTTGAAGTAAAATTCCCTCTTTTACAGTAAAGTAATTACTATCTTTTACATAAACTAAAAGCTCTTTTCCTGCTCCACCATAAACTTTAATTACCTTTGCTTTAATTTTACTTCTTGGATTAAATACCCTTTTTGCTAAAACAAAATCCCCATCGTAAGCTCCATTTAAATGCTCAAAATCTAATACTACATTCTTATGTTCATTTGTTAAATCTTCTAAAAGAGCACTACTTTTATTTACTCTTATTACCCCCACTTTATATTTTGAGTTTAATTCATAATTACTATTTTCATAAATTATAATCTCATCATTAATAAGATTTTGAAGTTCTTCTAACTCTTCTTTATTAAAATTTACTTCTTTTTTAAACAATTTCCCAAAGAGCTCTTTTATCAAAATAAAACCTTTTTTTAATTAATATATTTATAAAAACATTCTATCTACTTTTCTTTTATTGTCAACTTTAAATGAACTTTTATAAGAGTCCATAAAATCCTTAGAAGTTAAAATCACCTAATATTTAGTTTTAATTAGCTATAATCTCGCAAAATTTATTAGAGGGATAAAAATGGCTTTAAACGTATACTACGACAAAGATTGTAATATTGAATTAATCAAATCTAAAAAAGTTGCAATGATTGGATTTGGTTCTCAAGGACATGCCCACGCTGAAAACTTAAGAGATTCAGGTGTTAATGTTGTTGTTGGTTTAAGAAAAGGTGGTTCTTCTTGGACTAAAGCTGAAGCTAAAGGTTTCGAAGTAAAAACTGTTGCTGAAGCAACCTCTGGTGCAGATGTTGTAATGATTCTTTTACCTGATGAAAATCAAGCTGACATCTACGCTAATGAAATCAAACCAAACTTAAAAAAAGAAGCTTACTTAGCATTTGGACATGGATTTAACATCCACTATGGAAGAATTGTTCCTGATGCAAATACTAACGTTATGATGATTGCTCCAAAAGCTCCAGGTCATACAGTTAGAAATGAGTTCACTAAAGGAGGAGGAATCCCTGACTTAATCGCTATTTACCAAGATGCTTCTGGTGATACTAAAGATGTAGCTTTAGCATATGCTTCTGCAATTGGTGGAGGAAGAACAGGAATTATTGAAACTACTTTCAAAGATGAAACAGAGACTGACTTATTTGGAGAGCAAGCTGTATTATGTGGTGGAGCTACTGCATTAGTTGAGGCTGGATTCGAAACATTAGTTGAAGCTGGATACGCTCCTGAAATGGCATACTTTGAGTGCTTACACGAATTAAAATTAATCGTTGACTTAATGTATGAAGGTGGTATTGCTGACATGAGATACTCAATTTCTAATACTGCTGAGTATGGTGATTATGTATCTGGACCAAGAGTTATTAATGATGAATCAAAAGCTGCTATGAAACAAATCTTAAAAGAGATTCAAAATGGTCAATTTGCTAAAGACTTTATCTTAGAAGGTCAAGCAGGATATCCAAGAATGAATGCACAAAGAGCAAATACAAGAGCTTCTAAACTAGAGCAAACAGGTGTTAAATTAAGAGAAATGATGCCTTGGATTGCTGCTAAAAAAATTGTAAATCAAGATAAAAACTAATTCTATTAAAGTAAGGTTTCCCCCTTACTTTATATAATTTAATTTAATGACTAAACGAAAACAAAGAAAAAAAAATAATCGGCGCAAAAAATCAACCAAGCAAGTACTAAATTTTAGACTTATAAATATTATATTAGTAATAATTATTGCACTAATATTAGTTCTTGGATACATAATCTACATAGCAGATACAAAAAAATATAAAGAGATAAAACAGACAACTTCAAAACAAATAAAAAAAACTATTAAACAAGAGCTTCCTAAAGTAGAAAGAAAAGCAAAAGAAGAGTTTGATAAATATATTGATGAAATAAAAGTTAAAAAAGATCAATTTGAAGAATATACAAAAGATCTATATGAAGAGTATGTAGAAAAAGACAAGATAATAAATGAGAAAAAAGTAGAACAAGAGAGTATTAAAGAAAAAAAAGAGGAATTGAAAAAAAGTATTGAAGTTGTAGATACCCCTAAAGCAACAAAAACAAAGAAACCAAAACTAGCTATTATCTTTGATGATGTTACAACCCAATCACAAGTAAATCAAATCAATAATATTGGTTATAAAACTACTATTTCAGTAATGCCTCCAACCAGTACTCATCCTGACTCAGCAAAAATTACAAAAAATTTACCATTTTATATGATTCACTTCCCATTAGAAGCAACTTATTTTAAAAATGAAGAAAAACATACACTCCATATTGGTGATTCTTATGAAAAAATAGAAAAAAGAGTTGCACAAATTAGACAATGGTATCCTAACGCCAAATATACAAATAATCATACAGGAAGTAAATTTACAGCTGATGAAGAGTCAATGGACAAACTATTCAAAGCATTAGTAAAATACAAATTTATTTTTATGGATAGTAGAACCACAGGAAAAACTGTAGCAAGAAAAATGGCAGAAAAATATAATATGCCTTATATAGGAAGAAATATATTCTTAGATAATGAACAAGAGTTTGACTATATACAAAATCAACTAAAAAAAGCTGTTAGAATAGCAAAAAGAAATGGATATGCAATTGCTATTTGTCATCCCCACTCAGCTACTATAAAAACACTTAGTAAATCAAAAGAGTTGCTTAAAGATGTTGAACTAATATATCTAAACCAACTCTCTTTTTTAGATTAATACTATTTTTAAGACCCTTTTATATATAATTTTTTATATTATAAAATAAAGGTTTTACTATGATTAAGGAAATAAAAACAACTATTCCTGAGCTTAAACTTATGAAAAAATACCCTAAAGAACTCTTTTATAAAGGGAATATAAATCTCCTAAAAAGAAGAAAAATATCAATAGTAGGAAGTCGTAGACCAAACTCTTATACAAAAGCGATGACTTTCCAATTAGCAAATCAATTATCTAAAAATAACATTGTAATTGTAAGTGGAGCTGCAATTGGTGTTGATACCATTGCACACAAATCTGCTGGAAGTAACAATACAATTGCAGTAGTTGCAAATGGTTTAGATATTAGATATCCAGCTATCAACAATAAATTAATTGAAAGTATAGAAAATAACGGCTTAGTACTAAGTTCATATAAAAAAGGAGAAAAAGCAAGAAACTACACCTTTATTGAAAGAAATGAGATTGTAGTCTCCCTTGGAGAAATTTTAATTGTTACACAAGCAGATGAAAATAGTGGAACTTTAACTTCAATTAACTATGCATTTGAAAAAGGGAAAAAAATATATACAATCCCTCATCATCTAGGTAATAGTATAGGTACACAAAAACTATTAGATAAAGGTTTAATTGAAGCTATCTATGATATGGATAAATTTTTAAAACCATTTAAAGAAGAGAATGAGAATAAAGATGAGTTAAGCTTCTATATTAATAGTTTCCCAACATATGATGAAGCAATTAAAAAATACCCTGAAAAAATTTTTGAGCTTGAACTAGAAGGTAAAATAGTAATAGAAAATGGAAAAATTATACCTCTTTAGATATTACACATTTTTTTCGTTTTTGCAAATCTTAATACTAAATATCCAGTGATTCCTGAAAGAAAAGAACCAATTAAAATACCTAATTTATCGGTATAAAAAAAAGCATTTGAGTCATTAAAAGCTAAAGTATCAATAAATAAACTCATTGTAAAGCCAATCCCTGTTAATAGTGAAACACCATATATCTGCATCCATGTGGAACATTTTGGCATTTTGGCTAACTTATATTTAATAGCCAAAAACGTAAATAAAAATACACCTATTTGTTTACCAAAGAAAAGCCCTAAAATAATTCCAAGAGATGCACTATTTGTTATTTTATCAATAGATAAATTAGTTAAATCAACTCCTGCATTTACAAAAGCAAAGAGAGGTAAAATATAAAAAGCAACCCAATAATGAATATGTTGTTGCAATGATTTTGAAGGAGATACTCTTTTTCTTTTTTCATTAACTGCATTTACAGGAATAGTAAAAGCTACTATTATTCCTGTAAGGGTTGCATGAACTCCTGATTTTAAAACAAAAATCCACAATAGTATTCCCATAATCCAATAAAATCCTAGTTTTGTAACCTGAAAACGATTTAGTAAAACTAAAACAAATATGCAAATTGCAGCAAAAGATATTGCATGGAAAGATAAATCATTAGTATAAAAAAGAGCAATAATAAATATCGCACCTAAATCATCAAAAATTGCAAGTGCCATCAAAAATATCTTAAGAGAGACAGGTATTCTTCTTCCTAATAAAGATAAAATTCCTAAGGCAAATGCAATATCTGTTGCAGTAGGAATTGCCCATCCTCGAAGAGCAAAATCATCCCCATAATTAAACAAAATATAGATTAGAGCTGGAAATAGCATACCACCTAATGCAGCAATAACTGGAAGTGCGATTTTACTTGCAGTAGAGAGATGTCCTGCAATAAGCTCCCTTTTAATTTCTAAGCCAATAAGTAAAAAGAAAATTGCCATTAAGCCATCATTTATCCATAAAATTAAAGGCTTATTTATATCTAAAATATCTCCTACTTTAAACTCAATAGGAGTATGCAAAAAACTTGTATAAAAATCAGAAAGAACTGAATTTCTTAATAGTAAAGCTAAGATTGTGACAAAAATTAAAATTAAACCAGAGCTTGACTCTTTTTTTATATATCTTCTTACTAAAATCTTCATCGTTTACCTTATACTATATTATTTTAGTATAGTAAACTTTATTAAAAATTAATATATTATTTATATCTTAATTGATAAGTTATATCACCAGCACCTACTCCTAATACTATGCCATCTTTTAAAGTTGCAATCACTTTATTATTTTTTATAAGCTCAATTTTGTTCTTCGTTGTTTTTAAACTATCTGCAAAAATTGGATTATATTGTGCAAACTCTTTTTTAAAATCTATCTCAAGCTTTTTCTCTCCAGGAATAGTCCAAATTGGTAAAATTACTAATTCGTCACACCTTCTAAAACATCTTTTAAAACCCTCTAAGTTATCACTTGTTCTTGAGTATTTATGAGGTTGCCAAATTACAACTCTTTTATTCATATTGGTAAGATTATCATATACTTCAACTGAACGCATTGTTGCCTCAATCTCTGTTGGATGATGAGCATAATCATCAATAACTACCATCTTTTCATTCTTCTGAACAATATCAAATCTTTTTTTGATTCCCTTATAGTTTAAAAGATTTCTCCTAATAGTTTCAATATCAAGTTCATTTAGTGCTGCTAAAATTGCAAGAGAAGCATCTACTGCTATATGATAACCAAAGCCCCAAACTTCAAATGAACCAAAATCTCTTAACTCAAACTTAGTAAAAGGCTCACCATCCTTTAAAAGATAAGAGAGATTTCTTATATCCACACTAGGATAAAGAAAATTCCCATTCTCAATGTTTAGCTTTTTTATATACTCATCCTCTCCATTTAAAACATTTTTTTCAGCCATATTAATAAATGCCTCATATGCACCAAAAAACTTCTCATAATCATAATGATAATACTCCATATGCTCTGGTTCTGCATTTGTTACAATTGAACAATAAGGATTTGATAATAAAAAAGAGGCATCTGATTCATCTGCTTCAAAAGATACTAAATCATTTATATATCTAAAATTAGAACCAAAATCTTTTGAGATTGCTCCAATTAGTGCGGAAGAATTCAATATAGAAGCTAAAATTGCTGTTGTAGTTGATTTACCATGTGCCCCTGCTACACAATAATTTTTTTTATCTCCTAAAATAATAGGTAAAGCCTCTTTTCTTGAAAAAGTTCTAATCTGTTTAAGTCTTGATTCAATTATTTCTGGATTTTCATCTGTAACAGCAGCAGAATAAATCACTAAATCTAAATCTTCACTAATATTTTTAGCATTTTGAGGACAAAATACTTTAATCCCTTCTTTCTCAAGCTCACTTGTTATAGGTGAACTTTTCATATCAGAACCACAAACTTCATGTCCAGCATTGTTCAAAAATCTTGCTAAAGCAGAAAGCCCTATTCCACCAATACCTATAAAATATACTTTCATTTTAATTATCCAATAAATATTTTAAATTTTCATACTCTTTTGATAAAACATCTCTATTTAATTCCAAATATTTTTTTAAATCATAATTAAAATTTGTAATAAAATATGCATATCTCTCATCTAAATCAGTAGAGTTCAAATTAACTTCACTCTCATAAAATGAATCTAAGTCTTTCTCTTTTGAAATAGCAATAACATGAGCTTGTAACGATTCAATTAATAAACTATCTTCAATAATATTTGACAATACAAAAAGCAATTCTTTCGCTCCATCAAAGTTTAATTGGCTCCATTTTTCAATTCCATGTTCATAAAAAGCTCTAACATAAAAAAGATTATCGCCATCAAGAGTAAGCTTTTTATTATTATCTATAATTTTTTGAACACTTTCAAAAGAGATTTGTAAAATATTTTGATAAATCTCATTTATTTTATCCTCTTGCAAATCTAAAATCAGAAAAGAATCAAGTACCTCATAAAGTGCAGATATACTCTTTGTTGCTATTGCATCAACTCTAGTATTTTCTAAATAGTTTAAAAACTCAGGATTTGTTCTTGCTTCGAACAATTGTTCTTTATGCATCAATAAAACCTTTTAACCTTGTTAGAACCTCTTTAGTTTTTACTTCATTCTCTACAAGAGCAATTCTCACATAACCTTTTCCTAGCCCCTCTCTTCCTAAAAAAGAACCTGGAAGTACTTTTATATTCTCTTGTTCATAAAGTTTTTTTGTAAACTCTAATTCATCCTCTACTTCTAACCAAATATAAAAGGTTGCTTTTGGAGGAGTAATTCCTAAAATCTCATGTGCTAACCTAAAATTTTTTCTATAGTTTTCTCTAAAAATCTCAACATGAGCTTCATTGTTCCATGCTACTACTGCTGCTTTTTGAAGAGGAACAGGAGAAGCACATCCTATATAAGTTCTATACTGCATATAATCTTCTAATATTTTGGCATCACCAGCAATAAATCCTGACCTAAGACCAGGGGCAGAACTTCTTTTAGAAATTGAATTAATAACTAAAATATTCTTAAAATCACTATTCCCTACCTCTATTGAAACTTCTAATAATGAAGCTGGTTTATCATTTTCATCAAAATAGATTTCAGAGTAACACTCATCATTTATTAAAATAAAATCATACTCCAATGCTTTTTTAACCCACTCTCCTAATTCAGCCTTTGTCATCTCTGCTGAAGTTGGGTTATTTGGATAATTTAAAATTACTAAATCACACTTTTTTAACTCTTCTTCATTAAGTGAAGCTTTAAAATTATTCTCTTTACATAGATTTATATAAATTGTTTTAGCTCTACTTGCCCTTGCAGCACCTTCATAGATTTGATAAAAAGGATTTGTATATGCCATTACTGGATTTTGTTTATCAAAAAGTGCAAACTGCGGAAAGTTAAAAAGAACTTCTCTTGTCCCAAAAGTTGGAATAATTTGATTCTTTTCAAGCTTAACATTAAATCTTTTATTTACAAAACTAATCATTGCTTCTTTTAATTCTGGTAGACCTGCACTTGCTGGATATTTTTGAAGCAATAAAGTACTATTTTTTAGTTCATCTTGGATAAACTGCGGTGTTTCAAACTTAGGTTCACCAATTGTCAAAACTGATAATTCATACTCTTTATTTGGAGTAATATCAGCTAATAATTCATTTAATTTCTCAAATGGATATTTTTCAAAATTCATTATATTCCTTATTCTTCGATAATTGGTATTAATAGTTGACTATATTTATTCATATCAAAAGAGATTAAATCAGGGTTAGTATAAAGAAATTTCCATGCAAATCTTTTTTTTAGCATTCCCTCTTTTAAAGGTAAAATTTGTAAAGTATCTTCTTGCTTTTTAAGCTCTCTAATTGGATTTTTATCATTTGAGATAACTTCTACTTTTTCATTAAAAATCTTTGCAAGATTCTCAAAATGATTTAATAAATTCGTTTTATCCTCATGCTCCCCAACAGGATCCATATCAAAAATTTTAGTTTTTGTTTTTAATTGACTTGCTACATCAAAAACAACAGGAGATATTTGCTCATAAGAATTAACATCATTTACTAATACTAAAGTCTTTTTTATACTTGCTTTTAAGTCATTTCCTAGTTTAAAAACTGGGATTTTTAAATCTAAAAGAGATCTTATATTATCTGTGTTTCTTAAAATCTCATTTGTTATAACTAACATACCTACATCAAAAGTGCTTATATCATTTTTAAGGTTTTTTTGCATTCCTAAATTATAATAGTCCATCTTTATCTCAACACTATTATCTTTTGCAAAACTCTCTTTTATCATATTTAAAAGCCCAACAGTAGTTGGTCTTGTGATACGCAAAATTAATTTTGTATTTTTAAACATTTTATGTAGATATTTAATCTCTTCAATTACACTAACAACTCTTGTTCTTCTCTGTAAGTAAAGATCCAAATATACATACATATTGTGACCAAATGGCATTGGAAACTGCCCCTGAGATTTACCAATAGCATTATAAACTTGCATAAGAACCGCAGGTTTTCCAATAACTAGTATCACATCATTTGGTTTTAAAATAAGAGATGGCTTTATATTTATTAATTGTTGATTTCTATATAATCCAAAAATTTTCCATTCATTTTGTTCAATTGAACCAATATATCTATAAGCATAAGAACTACCAAAAGGAATTTTAATCTCCATAATCTCACCCTGCTTTAAACCAATATTTTGAGCCATAACAGGTACATTTGGAAGTCTTTCAACCATTCCATTTGCTAAGACTTCAATCCCTTTGTAAATAGTTACACTTGGATCATTAAGTTCAATTCCCCAATAATCAAGAATAGAAATAGGCAGATGCTTTTTTCTATTTTGAATATTTTTAATTACATTTAACATTTCATCTTTTGAATTAAGTGCAATTAAAACTTGCGAATGCACATCTTTATCTAAAACCATCCCAAGCTTAGATTCTGATGTGGGGTCAAATTTATAAAATGTAAAATTGGAAGCTTTTTGTGTTGGTACAATTGCATCATTGGTATAAATTACATCATAACTATTATCTCTTGTATTTGTTTCAATAATTCTTTGCATAAGTTTTTTTGCAACAATACCATCAAGTATTACTAATATATTTTTCATGCGATATTCTATCTAAAAGTTTCCAATTAAAGTCTAAAACTTTTCTTCTAAGCTTTCACCTATAATTTTATCTATTGTTGCCAAAGATAAAAGATAGTCATGAACATTTTTTAAATATTCACCTTTCACATAAACTTCCATTAATTGAGATTCTACTAAATCCTCTGCCTCTACTACTTCATACTTATAACCTTTAAAATTCATCTCACTATTTTCTTTTGCAGTACTAACAGCACTTTTTAAAATCTCAATTTGCTTATATCCTATTGTACTTTTTAAAAACTCATTTTTCAATTGTAAAGCAACTGCTTCTTCTAGTAAAACTTTTTGCTCTTGAGTTCGTTTCTTCTCAAGCCTTTTCTCTACTAGAGTGTTTTTTGTTTTAAATCCATTAAATAGTGACATCTTTATTGCAATACCTATACTCCACTTATTACTTTCATCCTCATTTAAATAACCATACTCATAAGAGTTATAAGTATGACTTGCATTAGCAAATAAATTTACCATTGGATAGTATTCAGATCCTGACTCTTTTATCTGCTCTTCTTTAATTTTTAAAGCTAGATTAATACTATTTATATCAGGATTTAAAGTTGAAGCCTTTTTTATAAGTTCTTGAAGAGAAGAGTTTTGTTTTATAATCTCTTGATTAGAGTATTCAATTTCTAATCTATCCTTATAATTTAAACCTAGACTATTAGATAAGGCACTTCTTAACATCTCTTTATTTAACTCAATAGTTGAACGAGTTGAATTAAGTAGTGAAGTCAATAATTTTAAATTAAGATAATCAGTTTTTTTTATTTTTAAAGTTGAACCATTCTCTAAAAACTCTTTTGCTAAATCCTCACTAAAGCTCATATTTTCATAAATTGAATCTACTAATTCATATAGCTCACTCATTAATACATAACCATAAAAATACTTCTTAACATCAAAAATGACTTTAGTTCTATCTCTAATAATAGCCTCTCTTTTTATCTCTTTATTTAATCTTGCTTGTTCAATAATTGAAGAGATTTTACCCCCTGTATAAATAGGATAATTAAGTTCAAGACTACTAACAGAAGTATCTCTCCCCTTTGCTTTTGCATCAATATCTGCTGTTAGTTTTCCTTCTGGAAATGCACTAGCAGGTAAAGAGCTTATATATGCTTGTTGGGCTGCTCTTGTAGCTGGGTCAGTGATAGCTAAGGTATTTGCTAATGTTAAAGTTTTTGATAGTTCTGATGATAAAGAGAAGTAACCCCTTTGTTGAAAAGTAGTATCTTTTTTATCTCTACTTGCATAAAAAACAGCATCTAAACTCGGATAGTTTGCACTTAGAGCCTGATGATATTGAGCTTGTGCTATTTGTAGATTCAGTTTTGATATTCTATTTAAGGCATTGTTATCAAGAGCCAACTTTATCGCTTTATTTAAATCAACTTTTATCTCTGTTGCAAATAAAAAAACATTTGCAAAAAGAATCCATCCTATTAATCTTAACATTTATTCTTCCTTCCTTTAAGTAAATAAATTTTAAAAACTATTATATCTCTTTTTTAAAATATAATACTCCTTAAAAAACTCATCTAAATCAGCTATTTCATTCTCCTTAAGCATTATTACTTTATGAAGATCTAGAAATTTAAAGATTTTAAACGCACTACCCTTTCTATTTATGTTATCACTTGTTTCAATAAGCATTTCATGCATACTCTTACTCAAATTATTACTTGATAAGCCAATTGCTTTTATAAAAATTTCTTCTGATTTATCTAAAATCTCCATCTCTATTTTAACCTGAGGATTCATTTCAATCATATCATCATAAATACTTTTAGGAACAATAGAAATCATATCTTTTAAAAAAAAGCTATCAAAAAAAAGTTTTGAACTATTTTTTGTTCCCTTCATTTTTGAAATAATTGAGCTAACATTTCTCTTATATTTCTTCATTAAATAGTACTCAAACCATACCTTTGAAATATTGTCTATATACATAATTTTCATATTCTTTAAACTATTAAAATCTACTTCTGATTCTTTATTTTTAATAATAAAATATTGTTCAAACATACTATCCTTATTAACAATTGGTACCCATTTAGCAAAACTATTTTTATCTAAAAGAGTTTTGTGTTCATAATATAAAGAAGGATTGATTAAAATTAAACCCATATTTTTATTATTTAAATAACTATTAATAATTTCATCCTCATCTTCATAAAGGTTTATATAAGTATGCTTTGTTAACTTATGGTCTTCTGTATGTTTTATCCATACTTTTTTTGCTATTTCTGCATATCTTTTTGTAATAAATATATTCTTATGCAAAAGACCAAACTCTACTTTTCCCGCTGTTTCAGAGGAAAATAGGAAATTCACTAACAAAAATAAAATTATCAAGTATCTCATCTAATTCTCCTCTTTATAAAGTTTAACTGTAAAAATTGCACCCTTTAAACCATTTCTAACACTTAGTTTCCCATCCATATTTTGTTCAATAATCATTTTTGTCATATATAGACCAATACCCGTGCCTTGTGATTGATGCTTCGTAGTATAATAAGGTTCAAAAATCTTATCTATTATACTCCTTTCTATTCCTCCTGCATTATCCTCTATTTCTAGTATGTTATATTTACCTATACTAAATATTCTAACAATAATTTTTGGTTCTCTTACTTTATTTTCTATTAAAGCATCTTTTGCATTTGTTAAAATATTTAAAATAGCTTGAGCAAACTCATTTGGATAACCAAGATTGTCCTCAACGTTTCTAAAATCTCTTTCAACTAAAATATGAGATGCTTTTAAAGTAGCATAAACTAAATTTAAAGAGTGTTCTGCTTGTTCTTTTATATTAAAAAATAGTGCCACTTTATCTCTTTTAAAGAAATTTCTAAAATCTTCTATTGTATTTGATAAGTAGTTTGCAGATTTTAAAACTGCATCTAATTTTTTATCTTCCTCTTTCTTCTCGCTCATTCCTAATTCTCTTTCAATCTTCATTCCAGTTATTGCAGTTGTAATTAATGATAAAGGCTGTCTCCACTGATGAGCAATATTTCCTATCATTTCTCCCATAGCAGCTAATCTTGATTGTTGTAATAGCATTGTCTCTTGTTCACGTCTTTTATTTACCTCAATTTTTACTCTCTCATCAAGATTTCTATTTAACTCTTTAAGTTCAGATGTTTTTATATGAAGTAATCTATTCTTCTCTTTTATCTCTTTGGTTCTCTCTTTTACCCTATCTTCTAATTTATCATTAATTTGCTCTAGTTTAATTTGTGATTCTTCAATTGTTGTCATCATCTTATTAAAAGTATTTGCCAACTCTCCAAGTTCATTATTACTATCATAGGCACTTCTTAACTTAAAATCACCTCTTGAGATTTTTTTAGCCGTGTTATTTAACTCAATTATTGGAGAAGATATTGATTTTGCAATTAAAAAAGATAATATCATAGAAACTATAAATAACACAGCTAAGAAAATAAAAAATTGAAAATATATTTTATAAGTCTTATCGTTATAATCTTTTAAATCTATACTTAAATGTAACCAACCCCAATTAATCTCAGAAAAAACGAGGGGATAGACAAAATGGAAAACCTCTTCATTTAAAATAGGAGATTTTATAATTTTTAAGACATTTTTATCTGTTTGTAAAGAAGCAAATTCCTCTAATAAATCTTTTTTATATAACCATTTATCTCTCTCTATTAAAAAATTACTTCCATCAGGCTTTGAAATAATTATTGTTCTTAAATCCTTATTATCTTTAATAAACTCTGTTGTAAACTCTACAATAAAAGAGCCTTCATCTAAAATAATTGCATCTGAGTTAACAAAAGCAATTGATTTAGCAATACCTAAAGCTTCATGAGTTAAAGAATCAAACACTTCATTCTTTTGTTTTGAAAGAAAATAAAGAGAAAAAATTAAACTTATTAATGTCACTGTTAAGAAAACAAGAATAAAAATTCTAAAAAAAATACTATTTTTATTTAAATTAATCATACTTTCTCTTTAATTCTAAATAATTATCATAAAAATCATCTAACTCTTTTAAATACTCAAACTCTATATATTTAAAATCATCAATACCAACTATTTTTAATGTCTTATCTAATGCCCCTTTCGATTTTTCATTTACTAATATCTCATCCAGCTTCTCTAACATAGCTGCAGGGGCATTTTTATGTATAGCAACAATTGCATACATAAAAATATTTGGAGAAGTTTTTACTATTTTTAATTCATTTAATAAAGATGGATTTAATTCCAACATATCCTTATAAACAATACTTGAAACAATACAAAAATCTTTTTTCCCAAAATATACATCTAAAATAGATGTAGTACTTCTTTGAGCAATTTTTTCCTCTTTAATAAATTTCTTATAAATAGTTTTATACTTTTCTAAAATTATTGAATCAAACCAAATCCTTGCATTATCTTGAGATAAGAAACTACTCATTGTTTTATCTCTTAAGTCATCAATTGAATTTATCTTACTATCTTTTCTAACTAAAAGATTATACTGAAAATAATCTTTCTGACTATGTTTAAGAAGAATTATTTTTTTTACATTTTTATGAAAAATTTCTTTATTTTTTAAATAGTCTAATGACCAAACTAAGAGTAAATCAAGTTTATTATTAATAAAAAAATCATCTAATGCCTCATCTCCTTTATCATAAAAACTAATATTCATACTACTATTATATTTTCTTTCTAAAGATGAAAATATTTTAATAACTTGCTTTTTTGCATTATTTATTTTTACATAATTATATTTACTTGTAACTACACCTAAAACATAGTTCTCTTTTTGAGCATATAAATTAAAAGGATACAATAAAATTAAAGTAAAAGTTCCTAAAATTTTTACTCTAAAAAATAGCTTACTAATATTAACATCTAACTCATCTATTTTAAATTTAAAAAAATTTTTTTCTATACTATTAAACTCTCTTTTAAGTTTTTTTAATAAATTGTAAGAAAAAAATAGAATATATATGAATAATATTTTTTTCATGCATTCTCTCCGCTTATTAAATTATAATATTAAATTATTAAAAAATACTAAAATATTATGTTACAAATTAGTAATTAAGAATAGGAAGGCTTATTTTAATTTTATATATCATATTGTTGTAACTAATTATTCGCTAAAATTCTTTTTTAAGGATTAAATTTATGGAATTTAAAATCGATGCAAAATCATATCATAAAACTCGTGCTTGTACAATAAAAACAGCACATAGTGAAATTAAAACCCCTGTATTTATGCCCGTTGGAACACAAGCAACTGTTAAAGCTTTAGATGCCAATGATCTTTTATCTATGGAAGCAAAAATTATATTAGGAAATACTTATCATTTATACCTAAGACCTGGTAGTAAACTTATAAAAAAATTTGGTGGTCTTCATGGTTTTTCAAAGTTTCCAAACTCTTTTTTAACAGATTCAGGAGGATTTCAAGCTTTTTCTTTAAGTGATAACTCTAAACCAGATGAAAATGGAATCATGTTTAAGTCTCATATTGATGGAAGTAAACACTATTTTACTCCTCAAAGTGTACTTGATACACAATATGAATTAGGCTCTGATATTATGATGATATTGGATGATTTAGTTGCTCTTCCAAACACAAAAGAGAGAATACAAAAATCTATTGAAAGAACAACTAAATGGGCAAAAGAAGCCATTGAGTATCATAAAGAACAACAAAAAAAAGGTATTGGTCTAAATCAAAACATTTTTGCTATTATTCAAGGTGGTACTAATAAAGAGTTTAGAAAAATGAGTGCCAAACAACTTTGTGCTTTAACTGATTATGACGGTTTTGCAATTGGTGGATTATCAGTTGGAGAGCCTAATCAAGATATGTATGATACAGTTGAATGGACAACTAATTTTATGCCAGAAGATAAGCCAAGATACCTAATGGGAGTTGGAACACCTGAAGATTTAATTGAAAATATTGAAAGAGGTGTCGATATGTTTGATTGCGTTATGCCTACTAGAAATGCAAGAAATGGAACACTATTTACAAGTATAGGAAGAGTAAATATAAAAAAAGCAATGTATAAAGAGGATGATACTCCAATAGATAAAGAGTGTGATTGTTATACTTGTCAAAATTTTAATAAAGCCTATTTAAATCATCTTTTTAGAGCTGGAGAGATTACATACTTTAGACTTGCCTCACTTCATAATATTAAATACTATTTAAATCTTATGAGTCAAGCAAGGGAGGCTATTTTAACTGATAATTGGTGTAATTTTAAAAAAGAGTTTTATGCAAAACGAGGAGTAGAGAGTTAATCTCTAGCCTAAAAAATAAAAAAGAATCAATGGAGTAAATATAGCAAAATGCAATTAACCCCAGAACAAACTCTTTTTAGATATAATAACCACTATTTTAAAATGTCAGTATTTATTTACCATTAAAGTTGAGATACCACATCTCTAAAAGAATTAAATACTTACATCTAATGTATGAAGGAAAAGAATGACAGTTGATGATAAATTAATTGAAAAATTGGCAAAACTATCTTCACTTAAAATTGAAGATTCAAAAAAAGAGAATCTAAAATCAGAACTTGCCGATATTATTAACTTTGTTGAAAATTTAAATGAAATTGATGTATCTAATATTGAAGCTACATTTAACACTGTTGAAGGAGGAACACCTTTAAGAGAAGATGAACCAAAACAAGATTTAGAACTATCAAATCATATCTTAAATAATGCACCAAAAGTAGAAGATGGATATTTTATAGTACCAAAGATTATTGAGTAAGTTTAAAAAAGGAATACTAATGTTAAAAATTTATGGAATTAAAACCTGAAGCTCTGTTAGAAAAGCCTTAAGTTTTTTTAAGGAACACAACTTAGAAGTTGAGTTTATCGATACTAGAAAAGAGACACCAACTTCAGACTCTATCAAATCTTGGGTTGATAAAGTAGGAATTGATTTAATTTTCAATTCAAAAGGAACAAAATATAGAAGTCTAGGTTTAAAAGAGTTAAACCTTAACACTGAAGATAAAATAGCATGGCTTATTAAAGAACCCATGCTTCTAAAAAGACCTATTATTGAAACTAATACAAATATTCTTGTTGGTTTCAAAGAGGAAGAGTATAAAAAGACTTTTTTATAGTCTTTTTATATATGTCCTTTTTTATTATGCTCTTGCCTCTTTTAAAGTATCAGCAATCATAAATGCTAACTCTAAAGATTGGTCAGCATTTAATCTTGGATCGCACTGAGTATGATATCTGCTTGCTAAACATTCAGCAGTAATAGCCGAACTTGTACTTCCCGTACACTCAGTTACATTTTGCCCTGTCATCTCTAAATGAATACCACCTGCAACACTACCTTCTGCTCTATGAATTTGAAAAAATTGTTTTACTTCATGTAAAATTGCTTCAAAATCTCTTGTTTTATATCCATTATCAGTTTTAATTGTATTTCCATGCATTGGATCACATGACCATACAATATTTTTACCCTCTTGTTTCACCCGTTTAAGTAAACTAGGAAAAATATCAGCTACTTTATCATGTCCCATTCTTACAATAAGATTTAATCTTCCTGCCTCATTATTTGGATTAAGTACATCAATTAGTTTAATTAATTCATCCTCTTTCATACTTGGTCCTACTTTACAACCAATAGGATTATTAATACCTCTAAAATACTCAATATGAGCCCCCTGTAAATCCCTCGTTCTATCTCCAATCCATAACATATGAGCAGAACAATCATACCATTTACCTGTAAGTGAATCCTGTCTTGTTAAAGCTTCTTCATAGTTTAATAGAAGTGCTTCGTGTGATGTATATAATACAGTCTCTCTTAACTGATTTGTATTCTTACTAGTAATTCCACAAGATTCCATAAACTTTAATGTCTCAGAAATTTTATTAGCTAATTGTTCATATTTTTCACCAAGGGTATTATCTTTAACAAAATCCAAATTCCATGCATGAACTTTACTTAAATCAGCCATACCACCCCTTGCAAAAGCTCTTAGTAAATTTAGCGTTGCAGCACTTTGGTTATATGCTTTTAAAAGTCTTTTTGCTTTTGGTGCTCTATCTTTTTCATTAAAAGTAACACTATTAATAATATCGCCTCTATATGAAGGTAAAGCTATTCCATTTACTTCTTCAAAATCTGCGCTTCTTGGCTTTGCAAACTGCCCTGCAACACGTCCAACTTTTACCACTGGACAACCACCAGAAAAAGTAAGAACCACTGCCATTTGCATCATAACTTTAAATAAATCTTTAATATTATTTGCATTAAATGCATCAAAAGACTCTGCACAATCTCCTCCTTGAAGAAGGAAAGCTTTACCATTTACTACATCTGCTAATTGAGATTTTAAGTTTTCAGCTTCACCTGCAAAAATAAGGGGAGGATATGTTGCTAACTCTTTTTCAACTTTTTTTAATTTCTCTTGGTCATCATATTGTGGTTGTTGTTTGATTGGGAAACTTCTCCAGCTATTTGGATTCCAATTATTCATTTTTAGCCCCTTATATTTGAAATAATTGAAGATTTTATCTAAAAGAAACTTAAGTAATAAAGCTTCTAGAAGGAGGTTTGTAAATAAGTTACAAGCTAGTATCCACTATTTGGATACTAATTTTTTGCTTGTCTATTCTTTAATTAATTTTGAAAGAAGATCTTTAAATGACTCTTTAAAAGATTCTAAACCATCTGTTAAAAGTGTTTCATATACATTTTCTAAATTAATATCTTTTGAAGTTAATAAATCAAAATATTTATCGCAAGCCTCTTCAGATACTATCTCACTTGGTTCTTTTACACCAGTGTCTTTCCACTCTTCAATTGTTGCAAGAGGTGCTGTATTTACAGAGTTTGGATAAAGTAAATTATCAACATAATAACTCATAGGTAAATCACCTCCTTTTACTCCTGTACTTGCAAATAGTGTTCTTATATTTTTGTTTCCTACTTTTTCCACTTCATGATAACATTTAACTGCATTCATAATTCCTAATTTTGCAGTTTCCAAACCTTTTGATTTTAGTTGAGAGTCACACATTCTATCAAATCTAGAAACAAAAACAGAGATAACCGCTTTAATATCTTTATTTGAAGCTTTAATCCCTTCATTAAGTGCTTGTGCACATTTAATTGCTTGTTCAGGTGAAAAAACTAAAGTCGCATTAACATGGATACCTGCTGCTGTAAGCTCTTTCATCGCTTCATAACCAGCTTGAGTTGCAGGTACTTTAATCATTACATTATCTACGCCAATTAATGAATTCAATCTATTTCCCTCTTCAATAGTTCCCCTTACATCATCACAAAGAAGTGGATCTACTTCAATAGAGATGAATCCATCATTTGCATTCTTTTTATGCAAATCATTTAAAAGTTCAGCAGCCCTTTTAATATCAGTAATTGCCAACTCTTCATAAATAGTTTTTGGTTCATTTGCTTGAAGCATTTGCAATTGCTGAGCATATGCAACAGAGTTTGAAATTGATGATTCAAAAATTGCAGGATTTGAAGTTGCACCATAAATTGTACCATCCTTAATAATATCTTGAAACCTATTTTCCAAAAAATCTCTTTCAATAAAGTCACACCAAAGTGAAAAGTTAATATCTTCTTTTAAACTCATATTTTTCCTTTTTATATATGCTCTAGTATTTTTGTTAAATCTTTTGTATCAACAATAATATTTGCCTCTTTTTTTAATACATCTTTTGCACAAAAGGCTACTCTTTTATCTGCGAATGGAAACATTGATATATCATTTGCTCCATCTCCTACTACAAGTGTATTCTCTTTTGAAACACCTAACATTGCTTGTACTCTTTGTATCATATCCCCTTTAGAAAATCCAAACATCATATCTCCACCAACAAGTCCCGTTAATACCCCATCCTTATGGTGTAAAATATTTGAAAAATCTGCATCAAGCCCCAATCTCTCTTTAGCAGGTGTTGTTCCTATTCTAAATCCACCTGAGAAACATATTACTTTATAACCTTGTTTTTTTAATTGATTAATTGTTTCATAAGCACCTGTAATAAGTGGTAAATTTTTACATATTTCTACAGCTTTTTCATACTCTAAACCTTTTAATAAGGATACTCTTTCAATCAAAGATTCAAAAAAATCAAGCTCGCCAGCCATTGCTTTTTCTGTAATACTTGCAACCCTCTCTTCTAACCCTAAAGGCTTTGCAAGAAAATCAATTGTCTCCCCATCCATAAGTGTTGAGTCAAAATCAAAAACAGCTAATTTCATATATTTTTTCCTAATTTTATTCTTTTAAAGCTATAATAATATCTAAATTATACTAAAGGAAACTGATTGAAATACGCTTGCATTGATATAGGACTTAAACGAATAGGTCTTGCAATTAACCTACAAAGTAATATTGTAACTCCACTTCAAGCTGTCTTAAGAAAAAATAGAAACCAAGCTTCAAGAGATGTTTTAAAAATTTTAAATGAGTGGGAAATAGATTGCCTTATTGTTGGCTTTCCTAGTGCTAATGAAGATATGCAAAAAAGAATAAAACACTTTGTTAACTTACTTGAATTTGATAAAGAAATAATCTTTCAAGAAGAGAATATGAGTTCAATAGAAGCAGAAGAACTTATAAGAGGAGAGATAAAGTATAAAAGAGATGGAAGAGTTGATTCCCTTGCAGCAAAAATAGTTTTAGAAAGATTTCTAGTAAACAAAAAATAAATAGAAATCTTTAAATATTATGAACAACTGCAATAGCTAATCCTTGATCATGTGTAATTGATAAAAATGTTTTTTTAATTTTAAACTTTTTTCGTATAGCCTTTTTATACTTCAATCTTGGAGCACCCTTTTTGCTTCTTTTGATTTTTATATCATGAAATGAACACTCTTTACCTATACCAGTACCAAGAGCCTTACTTGCTGCTTCCTTTGCCGCCCAAAAACCAGCAGCAGTTTCAACTCTTTTTATAAGTGCTATCTCTTTATCATCTAAAAATCTTTCATAAGCACGTCTACCAAACTTCTCATACATATTTTTTATTCTATTTACCGATGTTATATCTATACCAATCATTTTTAACCTATTTATTTATATAATACATCCATGAAACTATTTCTTAGAAAACTATTATACCTTATTGTTATGCTATTTATTATAAGCCTTATATCATTTGTGGCTATTCATCTTGCACCAAACTCTTTTTTTGCAAGTGGTGAATTAAATCCAAATATTACACCTGAGGCTATTGAACAACTTAAAGCTATTTATGGTCTTGATAAACCTTTATATATACAATTCTTTTCATGGATAATTGCTATTTTACAGCTAGATTTTGGAATCTCATTTGCTAGTGGAGAGCTTGTAAAAAATGAGATTTTAAATAGAATACCAATAACACTTACTATAAATATAATCTCTATGATTTTAATCTTTATAGTTTCATTATATTTAGGTATTAAATCTGCCCTAAATAAGAATAGTTTTTTTGATAGATTTTCAGGACAACTTTCACTTTTAAGTTTTTCAATGCCCTCATTTTACTTGGCACTTTTACTTGTTCTTATCTTTGCAGTAAACTTTGAAATTCTTCCTATTGCAGGACTTCATTCAGTTTCAGATGATGGAGGTTTAACTTATTATCTAGATTTTGCTTGGCACTTGATTTTACCAATTTTTATTATTGTTTTTGGTGGTATTGGAAGCTTAACATTATATATTAGATCACTAACTATTGAAATTTTAAAATCTGATTATATTTTCTTTGCAAAAGCAAGAGGACTTGACAATAAAAAAATACTAAAATACTATATTTTACCAAATTTATACCCTCCTGTTATTACTATTTTAGGGCTATCTTTGCCAGGAATAATTGGCGGTTCTGTTATACTTGAATCAATTTTTTCAATTGATGGAATGGGACTTCTTTTTTATCAAAGTGCATTAAGCCATGACTACCCAGTAATTATGGGAATACTTATTATTGGTGCATTTCTAACCCTATTGGGTAATTTATTAGCAGACTTAATATTACTAAAACTAAATCCAAATTATGATGGAAAGTAGTTTATTATAAGGAAAATTATTGAAAATTTTAAAAACTATTGAAGAGCTTCAAGAGATAAGAAGAGACTTAACAACTTCAGTTGGTTTTGTTCCAACTATGGGAGCTTTACATGATGGACATATCTCTCTAATAAAAAGAGCAAGAGAAGAAAATAAAACTGTTTTTGTCTCTATTTTTGTAAATCCAACACAGTTTTTACCAGGAGAAGATTTAGATACCTATCCAAGAAAAGATGAAGCAGACAAAAAGATTTGTGATATGTGCAAAGTTGATTATCTATTTATGCCAGAAATTTCCACTATGTATTCACAAGAAGAGATTTTAATAAAAGCAACAAATAATAGTTATATTTTAGAAGGCTATACTAGACCAGGACACTTTGATGGAGTTTTACAAATAGTGCTTAAACTTTTTGGACTTGTACAACCAACAAATGCTTACTTTGGGAAAAAAGATGCACAACAACTTACCCTAATTCAGCAAATGGTTAAAAACTTCTTTCTACCAATAAATATTGTACCATGTGACATTATTAGAGAAAAAGATGGTTTAGCCCTTAGTTCTAGAAATGTATATTTAGATAAAACACAAAGGGAAGATGCTTTACTAATTTCTAAATCACTTTATACTGCAGCAACGCTAATCGCAAAAGGAGAAAGAGATTCAAACATCATAAAGAAAAAAATCTATGAAATATTAGAAGAACTTAAAGTAGAGTATATAGCAATAGTAGATAGAGAGTTTAATGAAATAAAGAGTGTTGAATTAAAAAATACTATTATTTTACTAGTTGTAAGATTTGGAAATACTAGACTACTTGATAATATCTGGTTATAAAAGCTATTAAATAAAAATCTAGAAACTCTTAAGTTAGTCTCTAGATTTTTTCTTTTCTTGAAAACATTAAAAATTATAAATTTTACATATTTCCTCTTTTATGCTAAAATTCGCAAAAAATTATATGGAAAAAATTAATATATGAAGTTTAGTACACAAAAACCTACAAAATCTTTGCACCTAGTATCTTTAGGATGTACAAAAAATTTAGTAGACTCAGAGATTATGTTAGGAAAATTAAAAGATTATGAAATAACTAATGATGTTTGCAATGCTGATGTTATTATTGTAAATACCTGTGGATTTATTGATAGTGCAAAAGAAGAGAGTATCAATACAATTTTAAACCTGCACGACGAGAGAAAAGAGGAATCAGTTTTAGTTATGGCTGGATGTCTTAGTGAAAGATATAAAGAAGAGCTTCAAAAGGAGCTACCAGAGATTGATATTTTCACAGGAGTTGGAGATTATGACAGAATAGATGAATTAGTAAACGAAAAAAGAAGTGCTTTTACAAATGAAGTATTTTTATTAAATGAAAATAATCATAGAGTTATTACAGGTTCTTCTTATCATGCATATATAAAACTAAGTGAAGGATGTAATCAAAGTTGTTCATTTTGTGCAATACCAAGCTTTAAAGGGAAACTTCACTCAAGAACATTAGAATCACTTGTAAAAGAGGTTAAAAACTTAGTAAATAATGGCTACACAGATTTCTCCTTCATATCACAAGATTCATCATCTTTCCTAAGGGATTTAGATATTAATGATGGATTAGAAAAGTTAATTGATGAAGTTGAAAAAATCGAGGGAATAAAAACTGCAAGAATCTTATACCTTTATCCATCAACTACAACATTAAACTTAATTGAAAAAATCAAAAACTCAAATATCTTTGAAAACTATTTTGATATGCCCTTACAACACATCTCTTCAAATATGTTAAGAATCATGAAAAGAGGTAAAGCAGTTGAAAAATTAAAAGAGTTATTAGAGGCTATGAGAGCAGTTCCTAACTCTTTTGTTAGAACAACTTTTATTGTCGGTCACCCAGGAGAGTCTCAAGAGGATTTTGAAGAACTATGTGAATATGTAAATGAGTATAAATTTGATAGAGCAAATGTTTTCTCATACTCAGACGAAGAAGGAACAACTGCATATGATATGTTAGATAAAATACCTCAAGAACTAATTGATGAAAGAGCCGAAATCTTAGGTGAAATTATCTCAAATACAACTACTCTTTCTTTAGAAAAAGAGTTGGAAAAAGAGTTTGAAGTATACATAGATGGGGAGAGTGAAGAACATGAATATTTACTAAGTGCTAAAAAAACTATTTGGGCACCAGATATTGATGGAGAAATCTACATAAATGATAGTGAATTATTCAATGAAAATGGCACACCTTCAAAACTTAAGTTTGGACAAATTTATAAAGTAAGAGTTACCCAACTACTTGGAGATAAATTATTAGCAACTGTAATTAAATAAAATGAATATTGAAACTTCCAAAATCAACACTACAAAAAACCTTTTAGCCTTTTCAGCTGGTATTGATTCTACTGCTCTATTTTTTTTACTTTTAGAAAACAACATATCTTTTGATATTGCAATTGTAAACTATAATATAAGAGAACAAGCAAAAAAAGAGATTGAGTATGCAAAAGAATTAGCAAAAAAATTTAATAAAAAAATTTTTATAAAAGATATAAATCTAGAAAATAAATCAAACTTTGAAAAAAAAGCAAGAGATATTAGATACTCTTTTTTTGAAGAAATAATTAATGAAAATTCATATGAAACCTTAATTACAGCACATCAATTAAATGACAAACTAGAATGGTTTCTAATGCAGTTAAGTCGCGGTGCTGGTTTAGTTGAACTTTTATCATTTGAAGAGTGTTCTAGAAAAAAGAACTACTCAATTTTTAGACCACTATTAAACTCTTCAAGACAAGAGATTGAAGAGTATCTTGAAAAAAACTCTATAAAATATTTTATAGATGAGACTAATAATGATACAAAATATAAAAGAAACTATTTTAGAAAAGAGTTTTCAAATAAATTCATAAAAAAGTTCAAAGAAGGCGTTAAAAAAAGTTTCAAATATCTTCATAAAGATTTAACATCATTAAATATTAATACAGATATTTTTATAGAAGCTAAAAAACTAACAATCTATAAAAACTCTTTTGATGACAACATTAACATTAGAGTAATAGACCTCGATTTAAAAAAAAGAGGATTTCTATTAAGCAAATTACAAAGAGATGAAATACTAAAACAAAAACAGTGTGTAATCTCTCATAAAGTTTCAATATCGATAACAAATGAATTTATTTACATTGCACCTTATGAAACCACCATCATTATGCCTAAAAAATTTAAAGAGAAATGTAGAATAAATAAAATTCCTAAAAATATAAGAGCCTATATTTTTAAACAGAATATTTTTGAAAAAATAGAGAAGATTTTTTAATCTTTTAAAAACCTTTCTCTTTTTCTATTTGAAAGCATCTCTTGTCGAACTTGTTCTTTATGCTCTTTTAAAAAACTAATATTTTTATAGAAAAGTTCAAGCAATCTTTTTAAATCCTCTAACTCCAATTTGAAATTAGTAATATCAGTATCTTTTAAGTATCTTTCATGCCATCTTATAAGAGCATCTGCCCTTTCAAAAGATTCTAAAGAATCAATATAAATTAATTCTTCTAGAGCTTTTAGAGACCTGTTTCGTCTTTCCATGCGTCAATTAAGCCTTGAACAACTTTCATAACTTGATTAATAGAATTGACATTGTCGTCAATACCTGCACTAAATAGAGTCTCAATTTGATATAAATATAATCCATCTAAATAATAAGCAACATCTCCCCCATCAAAATCAAGTACATTCCTTAATTCATCGAAAATTGCCACAGATTTATTAATATAAGTAAACTTCGCTTCTACATCACCTGTTTCCATTGCAACTTTTACAAAAGATAAGTATTTTAAAAGACCCTCATATAACTTAAGTACTAACAAATACGGATCATCTGAAATTGCATTTTGCTGTTGGTATGCTTCAATTCCCATACATATAACTCCAAGAAAGATATTAGATAATAGTATATAAAATAAATACTTAAAAAAAGTTATGAGTAAAAACCAATATCTTAATTAGATATTGGTTTAATAATTTTTAATTAGAAGCAATAGACTGTTCAATCATAAGTTTTAAGCCAGAAAACTGAGCCTCAAACTGATTAATTATAGCTCCATAAGCTGCAAATTGTTGAGATAAAAGAGCATATCTATTATCAAGATTTTCTATCGCTTTTTCTTTCTCTTTTTCTAAAGAATCTTTTCTTTCATTCATATTTGCTTCATATGTAGTTAATAATCCTTTAAAACCATCTAAAGCATCTACATACTCTTTTAAGTTTGTACCTAAACCTCTATTTTCTGCTACACCAATAAACAAAGATCTTAAATCATCAGAATTATTTTCTAAAGCCTCATTAAATTTATTTGAATCAAGTGATAAAACACCACTTTTGTCAATTTCAAATCCAAAATTAAAAACATTTAGACTATCATTTGTCCCATACGAATCAAAAAGTTGCCCTTTAATATTCTCTACCATACTTCTTAATGTTGACTTATCCTCTATATTACTCTGAGCAGAGAATAGTTCATTATCAATTAAAGAAATCAACTCATTATATTTTGTAACAAAATTTTGAAGCATAGGCTCAATTGTCGTTGAATCTTTTTGAACAGAGATTGTTGAAAACTCTCCTGGATTATTCTCTTCAACAGCTGTAATTTTTAAACCTCCATCAACTATTAAAACATTTGATGAAACATCATAATCAATCCCATCAACAGTAGCTTTAAGGTTTTGTGCAGTAACAGTATGATTAGAAGGCTCATTAAGACCTAAATCAACTCCTGTTTGAGTAATACTAATAGCATTTTCAAGTCCTGTTTCAGAACTTTTAATTACTAATCTACTTACTCCATTTCCAACTGTCTCAATTGTCGCATTATAGTTACTATTACTATTAATAGATGCAGCTAAGCTTTTATAGGTTTTTCCTTCAGTTGAATACTTTTCTCCTAAACTTAATCCTATGCTATTACTATTTAATGATTCTGTAATACTTAGTGCAGTCTCTTTATCACTATGAGTTATCTCTAGTCTACCAGATATTGTAAGCTTTGCATTAAAATCATCATCTGCGTTTATTAAATCTACTAATTCAGAATATTTCATTGTTGCCGTAACTGTAAAATCTTTACCATTTATTGTAATTGTTCCACCACTTGCATCAACAATATCATCAGCTGCTACTATAATATCACTCTGATAAACTGGTCTTCCTGGCTGTGAAAGAGTTATTATATCTCCAGAAGCAGGTTTTGCAGGAATTGTAGAAGAGATAGTACCCTCTGCTTGAATATCACTTGCAATATCAGCATAGGTTTTACTAGTAGTTGAGAAAACTTTATCCCCATTTACTCCATCATTAATTGTTAAGTCTCCTGTTCCTGAATCATATGATGCTGTAAAATTAGTACTTGCATTAATTGCAGCAGCTAATGCTGCAAAATCTTCACCTTGTGTTGTGAAAGACTCACCATTTAATTCAATACTTGAACTTGTTGGAATTGTACCTTCAGCATCAGAAAAACTATTTGTTTGAAAAACATCTCTTTTTGCAAGTTGTTCAATAAAAACTGTTGTTGTTCCTTGATTAATTGCACTTACATCTACCGCATCAAAAACTGCAGAAGTTCCAGTTACATTAGCAGTTTTTTGATCAAATGCTGTTATCCCACCAGAAACAAAAAGGTCAAAAGGTTTAATAGTTTCAAGTAGTTCATTTATTTTTAATTTTATCTCTGCAATTTTTGCAGACTCCCCACTTTCACCTATAATATTCTCTATTTCAGTTTCAATAGGAGATACCCTTGCAGTTCTCTCTGCCTCTTTTAATTTATCAATTAACTCTTGATTTAAAGCAGCAGCTCCACCACTACCTAAACCTAATATTCCTTCAGCCATGATAAGCTCCTTATCTTATTCCTAAAATAGTATTTAGCATCTCATCAACAACCGTTATGATTTTTGCATTAGCTGTGTAAGCTGCTTGAAACTTAATTAGATTAATCATCTCTTCATCATTATCAACTTTAGTTAATTTATCATAAGTATGTTGCAATGACTGCTCAACAGCCTCTTGTGCCTCAAGTAAAAAGTCATTATTCTCTTTATCAGAAGAGATATTTACTCTAATATCTTGGAAAAATTCTGTAAATGAAGTAGAATCCTTATTTGAACCATCTTGAGCAAAGCCATCAAATTCAATATCTTTTTTCCACTGAATTGTACCCATATAATCTAAATCACTTTGTAATAAGTCATTTACTGCCTCTTCATTAAATTTAAATGTTTTAACATCACTCCCTGAAAAAAGATTAAGATTTTTTACATTTTGAGTTCCACTATATTCATCAGTTGCAACATGACCATAAATATACTCATCAGTACCAGTTTTTACATATTTATCATACATATCACTAATTGCTCTGGCAAAATTATCTAATTTATTTTTATAATCAATAATTTTATTGTTTGGTGAAAATGTAGTTAAATTTTCTATTTGTGCTTTAATTATCCCTGAATTTACATTTACTTCACTATCAAATACAGCTAAATAAACTTTATCTTCAGCCATTCTACTTTGATATTCATTTTTAAATAATGTATCTGTTTCAACATTATGTTGAGCAATATTAATAGGTGTTGGAAGATTTTCTGTTATACTCAATATATTATCAACATTATTTTCATCTTGTATTATTAACTTACCATTTGGTGTAACCCATGCAGCTAAATCAGGATCAGCATTGATAGTATCAGCTAAATCTTGATACGTAGTTGTATCATTTACACTAAATGTTTTTGTAGTCCCTCCAACTGTAATACTAATATCCCCTCTTACTTCTGAATGAGAAGAAAAACTAGAAGAAGCATTTATTTGTGTGGCTAAATCTCTATAACTTGTTGGAGCAGTCGTTGAAAAAACCTCTCCATTTATTGTAAGCTCATTTGTACCTGCATTATATGAAGCTGTAAATGAGGCATTAGCGTTAATATCACCAGCTAATGCTGCAAAATCCTCACCTGCTGTTATAAACTGTGTACCATTAATTACTATTTCTCTTCCTACATTTGCACTATAAGTACCTTCTGTATTAATATCATTTACTAAATCAGAGTATGATTTACCTGCCGTTGAGAATACTGTACCGTTTACATTTAACTCTTCTGTTACTGCATTATACGTTACTGGTGTAAAAGTTGCACTACCATTCATAGCTGTTGCTAAAGCAGAAAAATCTTCTCCTGTAGTTGTAAAAGTTTCTCCATTTACTATAATATGTTCTTGCTTTGTCACAGGGACAGAAAGATCCGTATCAACCACAGATGATGGAGTAATACCACTTACACCATAACTTGGATTTTCATACTTTTCATAAGTAATTCTACCTTCAAACTTGGCTTTCTCACCCTCAAATCTTGACTCTACTAATAAGAAACTATCACTTGTAAAATTATCAACCTTATTTCCATCAGCATCTAGCTTATAGTTACCATTATATGCAATTACTTTTTCAGAAATATTTGCATTACTATTTATTGCGGCAACCATTGCTCTTATATAATTAGAAGCATCTACCGTATCGGCATTACCATCCCCATCAATATCAATATCATAAGAATTACCTTTGTCATCCACATATTGAGTAGAACCAATTTCAACTGTAACTGAAAATTCATTATTTAATTTATAACTAATTTTATCACCTTCACGTGGTGTACCAAATTTCTCTGCAATTGCATCTTGTGGTGCACCAGTTGTAGGGTTTGTTGAAAATCTATCTATTTGAGAGGTAAACTCCTCTTTTAAATTAACTTCTCTAATATTTGTATTAAATCTTACAGCAATTGCTCCACCTACTCTTAATGTATATTCATCATTACTTCTATCTACTTCAATATCTACATATTTAGATAGCTCTTTTTCAAGTTCATCTCTTTTATCAAGTAAATCATTAGAAGCAACAACATGTCGACCAAGTTGCTGGTTAATTGCACCTATTTCATTAATTAAATTATTTACTTTTTGAACATTATTTCCTAAAGATATTTTAGTAAGTTCCTCTTGCTTTTCAATATTTGCATAAAGATTTTGTAAAGAGTCAACTAAAACTCTACCTTGAGTTTTAAATGTAGTTCTATAAATTTCAGAGTTAGGATTAGATCTTAAATTTTCAATTGATTGAAAAAATCTATTAAAATCACTTGAAAAACCACTTGAATCTGTCTCTTGGAACATTTTTTCAATATTACCAACCATTAAAGAAATCTCTTCATAATAGTTAGTTTTAGTGTTTTCGTTCATCATGTTATCATACATATATTGACTAGTGATTCTGTATGCTTCATCAGCTCGAACACCACGACCTGTCATTCTACCATCGATAAGTTCTAATTCACTAAGCTGAACTACTCTTTTTTTATACCCAGGAGTATTTTCATTAGCAATGTTATTAGAAACATTTTCAACTGCTATTTTTGAAGCACTAAGACCACTTTGTGCTACATTTAAAGACTTTAGCATATATACTCCTTTTCAATTATATAGCTAATTATTACATTACATTTCTTAAAATTAGATTAGAAAGGCCAAAACATTTGTATAAGCTTTAATCCCCAAGGCGTACGCATAACATCTTGTTCTTCGCCATCTTTCTTATATAAAATTTTTAAGTTAGCAATCTGAGAAGAGGATACAGAGTTATCAGAAGATATATCATAAGGTCTGATTACTCCTGTCAATGTTAAAGACTGTTTTTGTCCATCAATTAACATCTCTTTAAACCCTTTAACATAATAGTTACCATTTTGATATACATTTTCAATTATTGCAGAAACATTAGTAGAAAAAGTTTCACTAAGTTTAGTTTTTACTTCACCATTATTTGCTGTTGTACTTTTTGTCTCAAAATTTACACCCGCATAAGAGTTAAATTTATCAGCATACTTTTGAGTAGTTCCTGCTAGTGGATTTGCTGTATTTATTTGAGAAATTAAACCACCACCTAAAGAGTTATTTCTATCTGCACTTAATTCTCTCTTATTATTCGTATTTGATGACAATGATTCACTAATTTGAATTTGAATTAAATCTCCAACTTGTAAATCTTTTTTATCTGCAAATAAAGATGGACCTTTTACTGAATATAAGGAACCTTTATTTTTTTTTGGTTTTACTATTTTTTTAGGAACTTGCATTTTAGGTTTTGTAAACTGAATCTCTGGTTCTTGAGTACAAGCCACAAAAATAAAAGGTACAACCAATAAAAGTAATAAGTTTCTAATTTTCACTATTTCTACTCTCAATTATATATTTCAAATCTAAAGCAATTTTTATATCTTTAACATCTTTTTTAATTAATGCCGTTGAACCATATCTAACCTTCAATGCATCCAGATTCGTATCAGGGTCAACTACAATTAAAGCTCTGCTAGAAACTATTTTTACATCAATAACTTTTCTTTGTCCTATCAAATCAACTGCTGTTTCAATCTCTCTGAAAAGTAATCTTTCAAGCTTTTTATTCTTCTCTTTTACATTTTCTATTTCTATTTGCTTAGCTTTCTTTTCAGCCTCTTCTTTTTGTTGCTGTTCAACTTGCTCACTCATATGCATATAGTATGCACTAAACATTATTAATAGCGACGCAAAAGCAATAAGCTTTATTAAAGATCTTTTTCTATTTTTAGTTTTTACTGCGACAATCATTTTATTTAATTACAAATGTTGTAAATAGAAGCTGTTTTACATTATCTTTTTCAATATCTTTATTATTTGAAGTAACTTCATTAATAACAGAATTAATATCTTCAAGTAACTCTTCTCTAAGTAATGCCTTGCCACCAACAGTTAAAAGTTCTTCTGAACTTCTTGAACTAACTTGAGTAATTACAATATCAACGATTTCTGGCTTATACTCTTCAACTATTTGTTCAATTTTAGATTCTGTACTTTTTAAGGAGAAAGATAGTTTCATTAATTTTTCTCTCCCTTTAGCATTTGTAATATTCAACACCAAATCATTAATACTTGCTTTATATGTTTTATCAGAACTTCCAGAGTTCTCTTTTTGAGCTTGTTCTTGTTGAGGACCTTGTTGACCATTTAAAACACCACTAGAGAATAAAAGATAACCTCCAATACCAACAGCAATTAATAGTATAACAACTAATGCAATTAGTACTATCATAAGTCCTTTCCCACCACCACTTGACTGCTTAACTTCTTCTATATTCTCTTCTGCCATAGTTACTCTTTATCCTTATTATTTATATTAAAATCATGCAACATTTGAGTTAAAATTGAAGCATTTTTTGGAGTTAAATACTTCATCAAAGATGTCACATTATTCTCTTTTAATTTCATTATTATATCAAAAACATCTTCAATTTTTCCCTCATCAATCATTTGATTAAATATATCTGCTGCAATTTTTGGTTTCATTTTATTATATATTTTTGATGTTTTACTTTCAACTTCACCTTTTATATCTTTTAATATCTGAAGATTTTCATCCCGTAATGTTTGAATATCTTTTTTCTCTTTTTCTATCTTTGATAATAAATCTTCAAGCTCTTTTTTTCTTTCTTGATACTCTTTCTCTTTTTTATTATAAAAAGTATTTAACTCCTTTTTTAGCTCTTTAATTTCAATCTTCTGCTTTATTATCAATGCATTACTATTCTCTTGTGCATTCAATGATAAAAAAACTAATACAAATATAGTTATTAATCTTAACAAAAAAGCTCCTTCACCCATTAATATATTTACTTTGTATAAACTCACTTGAAGCTTCTTCTTCCATAGTAAGTAGTTTTCGTAACTTCTCCTGCATCTGTTCCTCTAACATATAACCATATTGTTCCATCTCTTTTTGTAAATCAATTATCTCTTTAACGATAGTTTCCAATTGAGATCGTAATATTACTTTTTGTGCTTCAAGTTTGGCGATATGAAGTTTCATCGTTTTTTTATGAATCTCTAAAACTGAAAAATCTGAAATTGCACCATGCTTTTGAACACTTGTAGTTCTTATTTTATTATCAGTAAGCATTATCTCATCATCAATCTGATTAATTTTGGCAATTAGTTGCCCTTTTTCCATCATTTTTTGATCAGTTTGCATCTTTTTTAAATCAAAAAGTTTTTCAATCATTTTATTGTCCGAATACTAAAATTATATCCCACAAATCTTTAGTATATGTCAATATACTATCACCTATCCAAGGTAAAGAGATAAGAATAAATATCGAAACAAAAATTACTTTTGGTACAAAAGCTAGTGAAGCATCAGAAACCTGTGTTACTGCTTGAAAAATTGAAATTATTAGACCAATTACCATACTTACAATCAAAGATGGCATTCCTAAGATCAGAATAATTTTTACTGTATTTTCTGAAATTCCAATTAAATCCATACTAATTTTTAACTTTTATTGTTATCTCCAATGTCTTATTATTAAGTAGCTTTGAGATAAGTTCTGCAATATCATTTACATTTGAACTTGATAAATCAACAGTATCACTTATATTTTGACTTGCAGATGTAGGTACAGCAGAAGCTCTTTTAGGCTCCACTTGTGTTGATACAGTTGTATCATCAATATCGTTTAATGCAGCTAAAATATCATCTTCATTTAATGCATCAAACTCTGAAAATTCGTCTGCCATACTTTCTCCTTGAATGAAATTACTATTATCTAAAGTTTCAACCTCTTCTGATATCAATTGTTTTGTATTCTCATCTGTATTTATAATATTATCTAAATCTTCATCAAAACTCAAATCTTCTAGTTCTGATAAATCCTTCTCTTCCTCTGATTCTTCACTTTTTAATTCATCAGTATTTGATTCTTCCCCTAAAGAAAGTAGAGTTGTTAATTCATCATCTAAACCAGAAAAATCATTATCTATATTTTCAATATTTTTCTCTTCCTCCTCTTGTTCTTCAACAAGAGTTGGTAATTCATCAACTTTATCATCAACAAACAACTCTTCATTAGTATTTGATTCATGAGTTAATAAAGCACCTAATTCATCATCTAATTGAATATACTCTTTTTCATCATCACTATTTTCATAAGCATCTTCAACTATTTCAACAATCGAATCCTGAATATCATTTGACTCTCTTTCTAATTGAAAAGACTCTAATTTTCTTATTATATGTTTTGAAAGTTCTTCAATAGAGTCAACTGAAATATCACCTATCCCATTATCAAGAAGATATTCTTGTTCAATTCCATCTTTAGGTTTTAAAAACTTAATTTTCTGATTTAAAGAATTTTTTTTAATAATTTTATCATCATCAATTAAATATATATTTTTAGGATTTTCCTTAATAGCTTTTTTTAGTTCACCTAAAGAGTTTAATTCTTTTATTTCCCCATGTTCATCGAGTCTAAATTTAATATTAGAATGATTTAAAACTGAACGAATTTCTTTTTTAAAAGTATCATTTCCATAAATATATATAATCAAAAGATAATCCTAAAATTATTTTTTCGTTGATTATACCTACTTTTTATAAAATTTTAGATAAAATAATTCCAACTATGCACAAGGCGAAAAATTGAGATTACTTTTATTTCTTTTTTTAATATTTAACTTCACGTATGCACAAACAATAAAAGATATATCTAATATTGTTGGAATAAGAGACAACCAACTAATTGGATATGGTTTAGTTGTTGGTCTTGCAGGAACAGGTGATAAATCACAGTTTACTATGCAAAGTTTACAAAATTTATTAAGAAACTCATATATTAAAATTCCAGCTTCTTCAATTAAATCAAAAAATATTGCAGCAGTAATGGTAACAGCAAAATTACCTGCATTTTCAAGGCAGGGAGATAAAATTAAAATAAAAATCTCTGCAATTGGAGATGCAAAATCTATTGACCATGGACAATTACTCTTAACACAATTAAAAGCAGTTGATGGTCAAGTTTATGCTTTAGCACAAGGGACTATTATAGCTGATGCAAAAAATCCAACAACTGGGTATATTTACAAGGGTGCAACAATTGAAAATGAAGTACAATATTCTCTTGAAAATGAAGACTCTATTCAATTAAGCCTATTTAAAAGTGATGCAAAACAAGCATACTTAATTGAAGAAAAAATAAATGAAGCCTTTGGTATTCCTTTAGCAAGAGCTACTGATACAAGAACAATTGAAGTAAAAAAACCTAAAAATATCTCTATTGTAAAATTTATCTCTGATATACAAAGTATAGAGTTAAATACAGACTTTAAAAAGAAGATTATTATTGATGTAAATAGAGAAATAGTTATAGCAGGAGCCGATATTCCAGTTGGAGCTGTAACTGTTGCAAGAGAAAACTTTACCATTAGAATTAAACAATCTACATTAAATGATAATGAGTGGGATGATATAAAAATTAACCCTGGAAAAGATATTGGAGATGATGTTAAACTTGATAACAAACCTGTTGCCATTAACATTGATAACACTTTATTAAATAGTAAAAAAACTCCAACAGTATCTGATTTAGTAAGAGCAATGAAAGTTATGAAACTTCCTATGACAGACATTATTGATACTATTAAAATGATTAAAGACTTAGGCGCTTTAAATGTAGAACTGGAAATAAGAGGATAGTATGGCTGAATTTTTAAGTCAAGATGAGATTGATGCACTTTTAGATATTGCTGAAGCAGGTGAAGAGATTGAGGCAAATGCTGAAGAACAAATAGTTTCAAAAGAAAAAAACTACTCAATATATGACTTTAAGAAACCAAATAGAATCTCCAATGAACAATTTAAAGCATTTTCTACTCTTCATGATAAAATGCTAAGAGACTTAATTACTGATCTTTCGGCAATGCTTAGAAAAATTGTAGATATCAAACTATATTCAATTGAACAAATGACCTATGGAGAATTCATTCTGTCTATTCCTCAATTAACTTCTCTTAATACACTATCAATAAAACCTCTTGAAGGAAGGATAGTTATTGAATGTAACCCTGGAATTTCTCATAAAATTATTGCTGAACTTCTTGGATCAGGAGCAGTAGCTGCAAGTGACAATCTTGATAGAGAATTAACAGAGATTGAAGTAAATATTTTTGAACACTTTTACAAAATGTTTGTAAAACATATGTATAGAGCATGGGATGAAGTTACTACCCTTAATTTCAAAATTGAATCAAGAGATACAAATGCAAATGCAATTCAGATTATCTCAGACCACGAAATCGTACTTCTAGTTGTACTTGAAATTACAATTGATGAAGAATCAGGTTTCTTATCTATTTGTTATCCTATTTCATATATTGAACCTCTTTTAAATAAAATTGTAGAAAAGATGTTTAATGAAGGTAAAAACAAAAAAGCAAGTAGAAAAAAAGATATTACAACACTTATTTCTGGTGCAAAAATGAAAGTAGAAGCGATAATGGCGGAAACAGAGTTAACTGTATCTGAACTTCTTGCTTTAAAAGAGAATGATATTATTGTATTTAATAAAAATGCAACATCATCTTCATCTAAAATATATATTAATCACACGGAAAAATTCTTAGGTATTTCTGGAATTTCAAATAATAGAAAAGCTATTCAAATGCAAGCTAATATTGACCATGAAAAACAAGAAACATTAGAAGCCTTAAGGCTAATGAGAGAAGATAGAATTAAGAAAGCAAAAGAGTCTTCTGCAAATATAAAAAGACTGCTTGAAGAAAGAGAGAAAAATAAATAATTATTTTTTTATACTCCAAGCTAATGTTTCTCCTGCATACATAGGAACTACCTTCTGTTTTTTATACCCATAAGTTGTAGGAACCACAAACTCTTTTTTTACTAATGTAACAGTTTTAGTAACTGGTTTAAAGTCATAAATTTTTTGTGCATTTAAAGAAACAAATGCATTTAAATTATCTAATGCACCATGTTTTTCAAATAAATCAGTTAATACTTGTAAAGCAATTGGTGCAGTAAATACACCAGCTGCACATCCACAACACTCTTTTTTATGTTTTGGGTGAGGAGCTGAATCAGAACCAAACATTAATTTTGGATGAGCTTTTAATGCTGCATTAAGTAAAGCACTTCTATCCTCATATCTTTTTGCAATTGGTTTACAAAATAGATGTGGTTGTAACATTCCACCTGCTACATCATCTAATGTAATTAATAGATGATGCAAAGTTACAGTTGCATATAAATTATCATACTTGTCCATTAATTCAACCGCATCAGCTGTTGTAATATGTTCCATAATAATTTTTAAATTAGGAAAAGAAGAAGCAATTGATTCATAAATAGGCATAAACTCTCTTTCTCTATCCATTACAAAACCATCTGTTTCTCCATGAACACACAAAGGAATTCCAAGTTTACTCATTGACTCTAAAGTTGGTGCTAATACCTCAACATCCATTGAGGCAACACCAGTTTCAGAATTTGTAGTTATTCCCGCTGGATAAAGTTTAATTCCAATTATATCTTCTTTAATATCTTTCAAAAATTCATACGTGTAGTCATTTTTAAAAAATAGTGTACAATAAGGTTCAAAATCATCACCTCTACACACTTTTTTAATTCTTTGTTTATAAGCTAACAATCTCTGTTTAGTTGTAATAGGTGGCACTAAATTTGGCATGATTAAGGCACCAGAAAATGTTTTTGAACTTAGTGGTCCTACTAGCTCTAACATCTCTTCATCTCTTAGATGAAGGTGCATATCAAGTGGTTCATTAATAACAAAAGTATCTAGCATTAAATTGCATCCTCGTTCTCTTCTCCTGTTCTAATTCTAACTACCTTTTCAATTGGAGATACAAAAATTTTACCATCACCAATTTTTCCTGTTTTTGCCGCATTAATAATAATATCAATTGTATTATCTACATCTGACTCAGCAACAATTAGTTCAATCTTAATCTTTGGTAAAAAATCAACAACATACTCAGCTCCTCGATAAAGTTCTGAGTGACCTTGTTGCCTACCATAACCTTTTACATCTGAAACTGTCATACCAGTAATTCCAGCTTCTGTTAAGGCATCCTTTACGTCTTCAAGTTTAAATGGTTTAATTATTGCTTCAATCTTTTTCAATTTGAATCCTTTTTCTAAGTCTTTATATTTTATCTAATTTATTATGTTATTAAGGTTATATACTCTTGCTATTAATAAATAACTTTAAATTATATTATTAAAAAGCCCTCTTAAACTCTGGATATGCTTCCAGACCACACTCTTCAACATCAAGACCTTGCATCTCTTCATCATTATGTGCTCTTAAACTCATAACTTTGTCAATCACAAATAAAACTATATATGATGTTACAAAGGCAAAAATTGCCACTAATAATATACCTTTTAGTTGTCCCATAAATGTAATATCTGTTCCATTACTTGCAAAAATGCCAACTGCTAAAGTACCCCAAATACCATTTAATAAGTGAACTGAAAGTGCACCAACAGGATCATCGATTTTTAACTTATCAAAGAATGATACACCAAATACAACTATTACACCACCAACTGCACCAATTAAAATTGGAGTATAAATATTATAAAGATCTGGACCTGCTGTTACTGCAACCAATCCACCTAAAGCACCATTTAAAATCATTGTAAGATCAAGTTTTTTATATCTTACATACATCATAATTGAAACAATAATTGCACCAGCGAGTCCTGCTGTATTTGTATTCATAATTGTTAGAGCAACAGCATCTGCACTCTGTTTAGAGGAAATTGAACCAACTGAACCACCATTGAATCCAAACCATCCAATCCATAATAAAAATGCACCAAGAGTTAATAATGGGATATTTGACGCAGGAATTACTCTAACTCCACCACTTTTTGGATATCTACCCTTTCTTGCTCCAATAATTAAAATTGCAGCTAATAAAGCCCATCCTCCGGTTGAATGAATAACAGTAGAACCAGCTAAATCATACATACTTATATCTAAAATTGTACCTTCAAGAATATCACTTCCCCACGTAGCATTTACAACTATAGGATAAATAAGCGATGCCATAACAACAGTAAATAGAATTAATGGAATAACTTTTGCTCTCTCACTAACCCCTCCTGACATAATATTTACTACTTTTCCTACAAATGCCATTTGAAACATAAATGCTGCCCATTGGCTCATACTATCACTCCCAAACTCACCAAAAGCAATTGAATAACCAACAAGTAAAAAAGCAATTGATGCAACTGCATAAATAAGTGTATTGATTGTTAAAACAGCCGTAACATTTTTCGTTCTAACAATTCCCGCCTCAAGCATTGCAAAACCTGGAACCATAAATATAATTAGAGTCATTGCAAATATTGCAAAAAAAGTATCTAATATATAGTTTACTGATTGTAAATCCATGATTAATCCTCTCATTTTTTATATGAGAACATTATATATGTTTTTATTTCATGAAGATAGATTATTGTTGTATATTTTTTACACAATTAATCTTTAAGTGTAAAGAGGGAGTTTATATCCCTCTTATAATTAATTATACAGCATCATTTCCTTTTTGTTCAGTTCTTATTCTTATAACTTCATCTATTGGTATAACAAAAATTTTTCCATCACCAATTTTTCCTGTTTTTGCTGCTTCAATTATTGTAGAAATTGTTGACTCAACATCATTATCATTTACTATTATCTCTAGTTTAATTTTAGCTAAAAAATCAACTACATACTCTGCACCTCTATAAAGCTCGGAGTGACCTTGCTGTCTTCCATAGCCCTTTACATCAGATACTGTCATGCCAGCAATACCATTTTCTGCAAGAGCCTCTTTCACATCTTCAAGTTTAAAAGGTTTTATTATTGCTTCAATCTTTTTCATCTTTATATCCTTATTTATATTATGCTTTTTTGAACTCTGGGTAACACTCTAAACCTGTTTCATGAATATCAAGACCTGTAATTTCAGTCTCCTCATCAACTCTTAACCCAATTGTGATATCAATAATCTTCCAAATAACAAATGAAGCAATAAATACAAATGCCCCAATTACAACAATTCCTTTAATCTGTGCTAAAATAGTAACTTCTGGATTAAAAATACCAACAGCTAAAGTACCCCAAATACCTGCAACTAAGTGTACAGAAAGTGCACCAACAGGATCATCAATCTTTAACTTATCAAAAAATGGAACTGCAAAGACGACTAATGCACCTCCCACTAAACCTTCAATAAAAGATACTACCATTCCTAAATCTGGACCAGCTGTCACTGAAACAAGACCAGCTAAAGCACCATTTAATACCATCGTTAAATCAACTTTTTTATAAAGAAGTTGAGTCAATAGTGCAGCTATTACTGCACCCGCACAAGCTGCCATATTTGTATCTGCAACCACTAATGCAATTCCATCAATATCTGCTTTTGAACCTAATGCTAATTGAGAACCTCCATTAAATCCAAACCATCCCATCCATAAAATAAATGTACCAAGTGTAGCAAGTGTTAAGTTCGAACCTGGAATTGGTTTTACCTTTCCATCCTTTGAATACTTACCTTTTCTTGCTCCAAGAATTAATACTCCTGCAAGTGCTGCCCAACCACCAACACTGTGGACAATAGTTGAACCTGCAAAATCAGAAAATCCCGCAATTATACCACCAAGTTCACTTCCTCCCCATGTCCAGTGTCCTTGAATTGGATAAATAATACCGCTTAGAATTACCACAAAAATTAAAAATGGCCATAATTTCATTCTTTCTGCAACTGTACCTGATATTACTGAAGCTGCTGTTGCAACAAACATAACCTGAAAGAAAAAATCTGCTGCTGCTGGATAAGAAGCATCAGCTGATGTCTCCATACTTATTGTAGAGAAGCTTCCCATAAAAGAACCTCCTTCTCCATACATTAAGTTATATCCTATAAAATAGTACATAACACATGATATAGAAAACAGTGCAATATTTTTTGTCAAAATAGTTGCATTATTTTTTGTTCTAGTAAGACCTGCTTCAAGCATTGCAAAACCTGCTGCCATCCACATAACTAATACCCCAGAAAATACAAAAAGAAAACCATCTAATATGTATTTTAAATCTGTAAAATTTTCCATATTTATCCTTTTTAGAAATGTTATATCAAAATTCTAGCAAATAACCAAATAAAATAAACAGTATCACTGTATAAAAAACATACAATATTATTGTTGATTTTAAAATATAATCATTTAAAATATTATATATTTGACAATTTTCAATATATTTTATATCTTGTTTAATTGGGCATATTTTGTTATAATTTGGCAGTTATCATTTTTTAAATAATTGTATAAAATATATACAGATAATTTTATTATAGTATGTTATAATTCTTAATATAAGGATTAAAAATGAAAGAGTTCATTGAAGTTTATGAAACCAATAGAGAAAAAATAGAGTTTTTTATTCAAGAGAGCATTAAAAATATAGGTAATCTTAGTATCTATGAAAAAAATCAATTTACAGAAGTTTTTAATATATTTCCATCATTAGAGTTAGTTTATATTGTTGATAAACAAAGTAAAGTACAAAGTTCTCCAAACTATTACAAAACTAAAGTTGATAATAGTGCAAAACAAAAAGATAGAACCTACCTAATTTCAAAATTAGAGTTTAAAGAGAACAATATCGCCTTTTCTAGACCTTATATTAGTAGTGCCACTAGAAGTAACTGTATCACAGTAACAATAAAAGAGGGTGAAAAAATTATCTTTTTAGATTTTCAAATAGATGTTTTACTTGAGAGACTAAACCTTATTGAACTTCATAAACCTTTTCATAAAGCAACCAAAATTTTTTATATGTTAGCTGGTTTTTCTATGATAGCTTTAGCCACATTTATTATTCTATATTCTCTTTATGACTTTATAATATTTGCCTTAATAAAAAATAAAATTGAACTAGAAACAGTATTTAAACCAATTATTGCTCTTACTTTAGGAATTGCCATATTTGATTTAGCAAAAACAATTCTTGAACAAGAAGTATTTTTCAAATCTTACTCTAAAAATTCAAGAGCAGAAACTAAAATGATTACGAAATTTTTAATTACAATTATTATTGCCCTTTCTATTGAAGCTTTAATTGTAGTATTTAAAATTGCAATAAATGATTATGACAAAATGATTAATGCTTTTTATTTAATCTCTGGAATTTCATTTATCCTAATCGCTTTAGCGGTTTTTATCTATTTAACTAAAAAAAAGTAAGGATTATTCCATGCAAGAATATATAGCTATTTCCAAAAACTCTAAAGAGATACTAAATTCAGCTCATCTTCTTCAAAGCGTAGAAGTTAATGCTTTAATTATGGGAGAAACTGGTGTAGGAAAAAAATCCCTTGCACAATACATCTTACCTAAAGCACCTTTGTATAAAGCAAAAAATTTACAACAAGATATTGCTGATAAACTTGTAAATATAAAAGAGCATTCTATAATTATTGATAAAATAGAGAATATTACAAATATAGACTTAGTTATAAACTGGTTAAATGAAAACCGTATAAGAGTAATTGCAACAACTTTAAAAAGTGAATTAAACTCAAAACTTGCAGAACTATTTTCAGTTAATATAGAACTTCCCTCACTAAAAGAGAGAGAAGATGATGTGAAAGCCCTTACCCAAATCTTTTCTAAAGAAGCAAGCACTACCTTAGATGTAGAACAAATTATTCCATCTAAACTTATGATTAATATCTCTAATAACGCCCACAGTCTTAGAAAATCTATATATTTCTCATATCTTTTTGAGACAATAGGTGAAGATGAGATTTTAATGTTTATGGAAAAATATATGCTTTCAAATATGAAAGGAGAAAACTCATATAAAGATTTTTTATATCTTCTTGAAGTTCCTATGTTAAAAGCTACCAAAAAAAAGTATAAATCCCAAGTACAAATGGCTAAACATTTAGGATTAAATAGAATAACTCTTAGAAAAAAGATTAGTACTCATAAGGAGTTTTTAAATGATCAATGAGCTAAATGTTCAGATTGAGGAATTAATTTCACAAGAAGCTCCAGATTTTGAGATTTCAAAACTCTTTAGGAACTATTTTAAAGAGTATTTTAAAACCATTGATGAAACTCTTGATGAATCAATTGGAAAAGATTTTTTTGTAAAACATACAAAACATACTGATAAATTCTTAATCTCTTTATATAAATATATTCTTAGAAAACATTTTGGTGATTATCAACCAATGTCAACCTCCATTCCTATTACTCTAATTGCCCTTGGAAGTTATGGTAGAGAACAGCTTTGTATCTATTCAGACGTTGATTTACTAATTTTATATGAGGATATTAGAGGATATAACTTAAAAGAGATTATGGAAGAGTTTATCACTCTTGCATGGGATTGTGGACTAAAACTTGGTTCAAGAGTTCATGAACTAAAAGATATAGAAATAGCTGTAAAAAAAGATATCACTATTAAAAGTTCTATTTTAGAATCAAGAATAATTTATGGTTCAAAACACCTTTGGTTTGGATATGAAAATATCCTAAAAAAAATTAGAAAAACAGAGCAAAAAGAGTTTATTGTAAAAAAACTTGAAGAACATAAACAAAGATTACTTAAAAATCCACTAAAAATGGAACCAAATATTAAAGATGGTTTTGGTGGGATAAGAGAAGCAAATATGCTATTCTGGATGGCTACAGTTATTTATGGAGTTTCAGATATCAAACAACTTACAGGAAAAGCTTTTAGCGAAGAGGAATATAGAAAATATAGAAGCTCTTTAGAGTATATATTTCAAGTAAGAAATGCTCTACACTATATAGCAAAGAAAAAACTTGATGTACTTAATTTTGATATTCTTTCAGAAGTAAGTACTAAACTTGGTTTTGTTCATAAAGCAAGACATACAAAACAGAGACAATGTATGGCTAACCTTCTTGAATCTCTTCATAATGTACACTTTTTTACTTGTACTATGGTTAAAAAATTTACAAGAGAGATTTTATTTGAAAGTTCAAACATCTCTAAACTAAGAAAATTTAGATATAAAAAGAATCTATATATATTTAATAATAAATTATATACCTCTTTTAATAGAAAACCTAGAACTTTAAACTCATTTTTAAAAGAGCTTATAGAACTCCCTGAAGAGATACAATATTTTGATAGATCATATATCTATTTTGCAAGTAAAACTAAACTCCCCAATAAGCAAACAAAAGAGTTAAAAAAGACAATTAAAACACTTTTATATAAAAAATCATTATATTCAATAATAAAATTATTATACAATGCAGGACTTTTTCAAGCTGTCCTTCCCATTACAAAGAAGATAATAAATCAACCACAATTTGATGGCTATCATCAACATCCAGTAGATATTCACTCTATTAAAACTTTAAAGAAAATAGAGAGTATCAAAGATGAGTATGTAAAAAAAATCTATGAAAGTTTAAATGAAAAAGATAAAGTACTTGTCAGATTAGTCGCACTATTTCACGATGTAGGAAAAGGAAGGGTTGTAGATCACCATATTTCAGGAGAAAAACTATTTAAAAATATGGCAATTGCCTTTGATTTTGATGAAAATCATATTCAAAGAGGTGCACTTTTAGTTAGATTTCATAATATGATGAGTACAGTTTCAAGTAATGAAGATATCTACTCAGAAAAAGTGATTTTAAAATTCACAGCCCTTGTTCAAGATGAACTAAATCTAAAAATACTTTATATAGTAACTTATGCGGATATTTCAGCAGTAGGAGAAAGTATTTATAAAAGTTCAACCGCTCAACTACTTAAAACCTTATACTCTCAATGTTTACCAGCTTTTGAAAATAAAGAGTTACTAAATGAAAATGCTAGAAGATTAGCAAAACAAAATACGATAAAAAATTTAAAAAGATATAAAGAACTAACAAGTCTTGTAAAGAAAAAAATAAACTATATATCATCTAACCAGATGTTTTTAAGACTAAAAGCAGAGGATATTTTAGATATCGCTGTTCATGCCTATGACACAAAAGATTATAAATATAAGATTGTAAATGATACTCACTTAACAATTAGAATCATTAGAAAAGTACCACTTAATCTTGGCTTCTTATTAGGTAAACTTGAGTTTTTAAATATTGCTTCAATGAATATCTTTAAACTTTACGATGATAAAAAAGCTTTTTATATCTCATTTACAGAAAGAGTTGATGATGAAGATTTACCATATATAAAAGAAATCATTAAAAACTCTTTTGATATGACTAAAACTACAAAATTACTTATTCCTACTATTAAAAAAGAGGGAATTAAAATTGATTGTAACCACACAGCTTATTTGGCTTCAATGCATATTACTGCTAAAGACCAAAAAGGACTTTTTGCCTATATTGCAAAAATTTTTGATGACTTTGGAATCGAAATAGAGAGTGCAAAACTAAATACAATAAAAGGTTATGCAAAAGATTTAATTCTTATTGAAAAAAATGGAAACTTTTGTTCAAATCAAGAAAAAATTTTAGATCTACTTTGCATAAAAACAAAAGAGTAAAGCACAAGCTTTACTCTAAAGCCATCTTCTTTGCCATCTTAAAATCAGTTTTACCACTTCCTAATTTTGGCACTTCTTCAACTATCTTATAAATTGAAGGAATCATTAAATTATTATCAAACTTATTCTTTATATCTTTTTTTAACTGTATTAATTGCTCTTCATCTATATTTGAAATAAGAGCTACAATCTTCTCACCCTTTTTCTCATCACTAAGTGAAGTTGCAACAATATCAGCTTCATCACTTGGAAGTAATCTTCTTATACTTTCCTCAACAGCACCAAGACTAACCATCTCTCCACCAAGCTTTGCAAATCTTGAATATCTATCAACAATAGTTAAAAAACCATCTTCATCAACTCTTCCTTTATCCCCTGTTACATAATAGATTTCACCATCAATATCTACTAAAACCTCTTTTGTTTTAGCCTCATCTTTTAAATAGCCTTTCATAACTTGAAGTCCACATATTAAAATCATTCCATCTTCATTTGTCCCCAACTCTTTATTTGTATCTGGGTCTACAATTTTAAACTTTGTTCCAGGAATAGGCATACCAACTGTTCCTATTTTTTCTCCAATTTGCCAAGACCCCTCAGGTGTTTGAATATTTGGTAAATTACAAGAAGCAACAGGTGTTGTTTCCGTTACACCATAACCTTCAAGAATCTCTTTATTAAACCTATTTCTAAAATCTTCTCTAACTTTTTGAGATAGTTTTTCAGCACCTGCAACAATTAATCTTAAACTCTCAAACATCTCTCTTTTTACTTTTGCATTTTTGGTATATAATCTAAAAAATGTTGATGTTCCTAACATAATCGTTGCACTATATTTTTTTACTAAATTTCCAATAGCATATCCATCTGTTGGATCAGGGTGTGAAACACATTTTATTCCTTCAATTAATGGTAAAAATAGCGTCACAACTGTACCAAAAGCATGAAAAAATGGTAAAGAACCAACAATAATATCATCATCATTTACATTAATAATCGCTGCAATTTGTTGGCAATTTCCAACTACATTTTGATGTGTAAGCTCAATTCCTTTTGGTACACCTTCACTTCCACTACTAAACATAATAAGTGCCGTTGAATTTTGTTCTTCTATTTTTATATGGAGCTTTTTTAAAATAAAACTTGGCAATAAAACTACACTTAATAAAGTAATTAATCCATTTAGTTTAGAAATTTGTCCCTTCATATCCTCCACATAAACTACATTGCAAAGTTCTAAAACCTCATTTATAGCTATGCCTCTCTCTTTTAATTTTTCAATAAACTTTTTTGAAGTAATAATTGATTTCAGTTCAGCTTTTTTAACACTTCCAATAAGTGCTTCTATTGAGGCTGTAAAGTTTAAATTAACAGCAGTTTTTCCCAACATTAAAACCGAAGTATTTAAAAATGCTCCACCCGTACTAGAAGGTAATAGAAGTCCAATATTCTGCCCTTCTAATTTAATTTTTAAAAGATTTTTAAACAAAATTGAAGCAGTTAAAAACTTATATCCAGAAAGCTCAATTCCTGTTGTATCCCCAAAAATTAAATCTTTTTTCACTTCTTTTAATCTATCAAAAATAAGCTCAGGAATTGTATCAAGATTTTGCGTATGAGCTTTCCAAGATTCAATTGATAAAGATTTAACCTCTTTTTTGATACTTACAATATTTGCATTCTCTTTTTTAATAGCTCTTGAAAAAGATATACATACACTTCTTGTTTTTTTACTTCTCTTATACCTTTTATTAGCTCTACTAAACATAGACTCCCAAAGCCCTCTAATATAAAAAGCTACAACTTTAGGTTGAGTTTGTGTCTGCTTTAAAATAAGCTCAAAACCTTTTTTAAACTCTCCTAAATGACCATTTCTAGTAATACTCCCTTCTGGAAACAGAACAACAATATTACCTTCATCAAGCTCTTTTGCAACTGTTTTAATAGTCTGCTTACTTGAAGCATTATTTATAGGAATAACTTTAAAGATTTTTAAAATCCAGTTAACAAACCATTTTTTATAAATAGGTTTATGCATTACAAACTTCACTTCTCTTGGAGAACTCATTAAAATAACTGCCCAATCTATCCACGAAGTATGGTTTCCTAAAAGCAGAACTCCCCCACTTGAAGGAATATTTTTAACTCCATTTACTTCTAAATTATATTTTAACCCAACAACAAATTTTAAAAATAGTAGAATCATAGATTGGGGAAGTTTATAAACTGTATAAACCGTTCCAACAAATGTAATCACTAAAATTAGATATATTGTACCTAAAGGGTCCAACTCAAATAGTGATACAAATGTTGTAAGTGTAAGCATTGCAAACATAAAAATTGAATGAAACCAATTATTTCCAGCCAAAATAGTTCCTAATACTCTTTTTCTCCCATTAAACTGAATTAGTGAATTTAAAGGAACAACAAAAAGACCACCAAAAATACCAAACATTAAAAAAGATAATGATAAAAATATAACACCTGAAACTTGCGTTAATACAAAAATCATAATGGTCATACCAATAGCACAAAGAGGAATTGTTCCAACTTCAATATAGTGTTTTGATAATCTTGCATAAAGTACTGAACCAATAGCAATACCAATACCTGAAGCTGCTATAACACCATTTATCACAAAAACATCAGTTATATTTAAATAAGCCTTTGCAAAAGATGGGAATACTGCAATAAGAGCTTGTGAAATTCCCCAAAAAACCGAAAGTCCAATTACCGATAAAAAGATAATATTGTTTGAAAAGATAATTTGAATATTTTTTCTTAAAAGCTCTCCCTTAACTAAAGCCTTCTTATCTAAGCTAGTTTTCTGTGGTTTTAAGTAAGAAGTGTTAAGTTTTTTAAGTACAACAATAGAGATAATCATCTCTAAAAATCCAACTGGAACTATATAATAAGTAAGTGGTAAAATTGCATTAAGCAATTGCTCTTTTGTGCTTAAAACTTCAAGCTTATTCATATTATAAAAGGATTCAAATACAAAAGATCCACTTGCAATTGCAAATAAAATAGCAATAATAGAAACCCCTTGAAGTGCTGAATTTCCACGAGCTAAATTTTTCTTACCCCAAATATCTAAGATAATTCCAAACTTAGCAGGAGAATAAATAGCACTTTGGATAGCAAGGAGTATAAGATTTAGCATTGCTAAATAAAAATTACCACTTAAATATGAAAATATCATAAAAACAGATAGAATAAATGATGAAACTGCCCCATAAATCAAAATATCTTTTTTATTATATCTATCAGATAAATAGCCACTTACAGTAAACAGAAGTAAAAAAGGAATAATTATCATTGCATTTATAAGTGATATCCAAACTACTTGTTCACTTCCATCAAAAACTTTAAAAGCAATATTTTGTAAAAGTACTTTATGAAATACATCTACAAGCGTATTGCAAAAAACAACAACTAAAAATGCTAGTTTTATTATCATCAAATTATTTGTAAATTTATTCATATCTATTCCTTCTAAACTTTTGCTACTTTATACATAAAATTTTGAAAATAATATCTTTGATTTACATAACTATTCTTACCTTTGAACTTAGTTCTTTTTCTAATTGTGCAAGCTTTTTACTTGTATTTACATACTCATTTATAAGCTCTTTTATATAATCAATTGAAAACTTAAGATTATCTTTAAAATATTTAATCATATTTAAAACTGTGATTGTTATCTCTGGATAATACTTCATATTTTTTGAAGTGCTTAAAGCCTTTGGAAGTAAACCTTTTTTGTGATAAAAAGAGATTGTATGATTTGATAGATTAGTTAACTCAACTAACTCACTCATTTTATAATAGTTTTTTCTATCAATAACTTTCATATTTTTTCCTTTAAACTATAGAGCTGTACTCTTTACTTTTAAAGTATAATTAAAATACAAAGTCAAGAGCGAAACTCTTTACTTTGTATTTTTTAAAGTTATAACAAAACCTTGCTAATTTTTTTTAACAAACATTTTTATTGAATCTAGTGAAAAGAAAATAAGTGCTATCCAAATAAGCACAAAGCTTACTAGTTTATCAAAATTAAACTCTTCATTATAAATAAATACAGCAACCAAGAAAGCAACAGTAGGACCAATATATTGAAAAAAACCTAAAGTTGTTAACTTCATTCTTGTAGCTGCACCATTAAATAATAAAAGAGGAATTACAGTTACAAGCCCCGATAAACTTATCATAAAAGTAAGATATAAAGAACTACTTTCAAAAAATGCTATTGTACTTCCTATATCCATATAGATTAAATATCCCAAAGAGAATGGAAGTAAAAGTAAGACTTCTACAAAAAGCCCTGTAATTGACCCTACATTTACCTTCTTTCTAACCATCCCATAAATACCAAAAGTAACTGCAAGGGCGATTGAAACAATAGGAATATAACCTAAAGCTAAAAACTGATAAAAAACAGCAAACAAAGCTATACTTATAGCTATATACTGATTTCTTGTCATTCTTTCACTAAAAAAAATAAAACCTAATAATACATTTACAAGTGGGTTTATATAATATCCAAGAGAGGCCTCTAAAATTCTCTCATTTGTAATAGCCCAAATAAATATAAGCCAATTTGTTGAAACAACTATTGTTGAGATAAATAGATACTTTACTCTTTTAAAATCTTTTATAACCCCTAAAAAAGACTGAAACTCTTTCTTAAAAAAGAAAAAAGGAAATAAGGTGATTACAGAGAATATTACTCTATATAATAAAACCAAAAAAGGCTCTATTTCACTAACTTCCTTAAAATAAATAGGAGAAACTCCTCCCCAAAATAAAAATGCCATTACAGCATAAAGCTGTCCTAATCTTTCATTACTCAAATTATCTTCTTATATATTTTTTTGAAACTATATCTAAATTTGAGTAAATTATTAGCTTTAAAAAAAAGCTTTTATCTCTTCAAAGTTTAAAAGTTTACCAGTTGATTTAACTTCTCCATCAATTACAAGTGCAGGAGTATTTATTACTCCATAGTTCATAATCTTAACCACATCTTCAACTTTCTCAATTTGAGCAAAAACCCCAGCTTCAGATACTGCTTTTTTTACATTTTCTAAAAGTGATTCACACTTTGAACATCCTGTTCCTAAAACTTCTATTTTCATTCTTATATCCTAAAATAGTCCTCTTTTAAGGACTTTATTCTCTCTATAATATTGAGTTAAAAATAACTCCAACGAAAAATATCGCAACTGCAACGATTCCAAAAAATATTAAAATCAATTTTATTGATAATACCCTTTTTAAGATTAATGCTTCTGGTAAACTTAAAGCAACAACTGCCATCATAAATGATAATGCAGTACCCAAAAGCATACCTTTTGAAGTAAGAACTTCAATAAGTGGCAACATCCCAGCAGCACTTGAATACATAGGTATTCCCATAATTACACCTATTAATGGAGCCCACCAAGCATCACCACCTGCATATTTTACTATTATTTCAGCTGGTACATATCCATGAATAAATGCTCCAATACCAATACCAATAATTACATAGATATAAATTTTTTTAAAAATATCCATACTTCCATAAAATGCCTCTTTTGCCCTACTATTAAATGAGACTACATTCTTAATAGAGTTGCCACAATATGAATTGACAGGTTTAATATCTATTAAAACCTCTTCTTCTAAATTAAAGCTTCCTAATATAAGACCAACAATAATTGCTAGGGAGATAACTGTTACTATATAAATTATTGTAATTTTAACTCCAAAAAGTGAAAAAAGAAGTGCAATAACAACAGAATCACTAAGTGGTGCTGATATTAGATATGAAAAAGTTACACCAAGAGGAATTCTTGCTTGTAAAAATCCTAAAAAAAGTGGTATTGCACTACAAGAGCAAAAAGGGGTTAGCATTCCAAAAAATGATGCAAAAATATGTCCAAGTAGTTTATGCTTTCCACTTAAATAGTCTCTAATCTTCTCAACTGGAAAATAACTTCTTAAAAATGTTACTGCATATATAACTGTTAAAAGCAATATAAATATTTTAACTATATCATAAATAAAAAAGTGAAGTGCATCTGCTAAATGTTCACCTTTTATAAGCCCTAAAAAGTTATAAACTAAAAAATCTACAAATTTTTCCCAATATAAAAACATACTATGCTAATACCTCCCTTATTCTAGGTAATAAAACCTTTTCTATCTCTTTGTATATTTGTTCAAAAGCTTCAAAATCCTTTCCATCTGGGTCTTTAAAACCTATATGAATAACTTTCGTTGCCTTTGAAAATATAGGACAAGTCTCATTTGCATTATCACATACAGTTACAACTAAATCATATTCATTGTCTATTACTTTATCAATAGTTTTAGAGTGATATCTACTCTGCCAAATCCCTTTTAGCATTAATAGTTTTTTAGCATTAGGGTTTACTTTTCCACTTGCTTTAACACCACTTGAATCAGCACTAATACCTTCTAGTTTTGCGTTAATTAATGCCTCTGCAATAATACTTCTACACGAATTTCCTGTACATAAAATCAATACTTTTTTATCCATAAAACAAACCTTATCTTGTTGAATTTATATCTACTAAACTTCCTTTTCTTGCATAGTTTTATAAACAAAAACTGCTCCTATTGCTCCTAAAATGGTTGCCACAATATATAACCATAGATGTTCCAAGTTACCACTTACAAGTGCTGGTCCTATGCTTCTTGCTGGATTCATACTAGCTCCACAAATTGGACCTGCAAACATAGCTTCAAGTCCAACCGTAAAGCCAATTGCAAGTCCTGCAAATGACTTTATAGCTTTTGCATGAATAGCACTTGCACAAATTATTAACATCAAAATAAATGTTAATATAAATTCAAGAACAAATGATTGTTCCCAAGCTCCTCTAGGAAGAGTTACACCTAAATATGCAACCTTTGAAATATCTGTTATCTCATTTTTAAAAAGAAGATACAAAGTTACACTTGCAAAAATAGCTCCTAATATTTGTACAAAAATATATGGAAATAACTCTTTTTTTTCAAACTCCCTCATAACTGTAAAAGAGATAGATACAGCAGGATTAAAATGTCCTCCACTAATATGCCCAAAAGCATAGATAAGTGCAGTAACAACTAAACCAAAAGTCAAAGCAATTCCTATATGTCCCAAAGTACCTGTTAATTTTTCTACAATAATTGCTCCTGTTCCAACAAATACTAAAATAAATGTTCCAATAAACTCAGCTGTTAATTTTGCTCTTAGGGTTTTTTTCATTTTTCTTAATTCATTATATCAAGATATATTGATATGTTATAAAAAAAAGAGACATTCACTTACTCCTCTCCCATTTCTATTACTTCTGATTTAAGTACATAAATATATGTATCTACATCTAACTCATCATATCTCTCTACTGTTACAGATACTCTTTCAAACTCTGCACCTTCAAACTCATCAAGATAATCCCACTGATTAATCAAATTAGATGAATAAAAAAGATAACCATGAATAGTATCCCTTCTCGCATCTAATCTAATTCCTGGATAACCCATAGAAGCCGACCAACCCGCATCAATTAATTTACCCTTAACTGTTGCAGGTACAAATTTACCTACTACCTCTTCTAATACATATGCATTTGGACAGTTAGGCATTAATGTTCCATAAACAAATAGTGTTTCTGTCATATCTTAACAAACCTTTTTAAAATTTGGTAATTCAATATCCAAACTCATAATCTCTCTAATTGAAATTTGTCTAAACTCATCTAATGGAGTTCTAACAGAATAGTAAGCCCATCGACCTTCTCTATCAACTCTTAAAAACCCAGCCTCTTTTAGTATTTTTAAATGTCTTGAAAGTCTTGATTGAATCATATTAAAAGAGTTTTCTAAATCACATACACAACATTTACCATAAATATTAATAAATTTAAGTAACTTAACTCTTGTTTCATCATTTAAAGCAGAAACAGATTTTAAAAAAATATCCACAACTAGTTTAATTCCGCCGTTATTCTTTCAACTAAAGACTCAACAGTAAATCCAAACTTTTTAAATAGTTCACTAGCTGGTCCAGATGCACCAAAGGTATCTATTCCAAATACAACATCCGCAAATCTATAATACTCCATTCCTCTTGCTGCTTCAACTGCAAATACTTTTGTCTTAGGATCAATAATTTTTTCAATATAATCTTTACTTTGCTCTACAAGTAGATCAAAACAAGGTACAGAAACAATATTAGCTTTAACTCCTTTTTTATCAAGCTCACAAGCAGTTTTAAGTGCAAGTGAAACCTCTGAACCAGAAGCCATAATTGTAATTGTCGCCCCTTCTGTTTGTTTTAATAAATAAGCACCATTTGATACATCACCATAAGCTTTCTCTTTTTTAAGAACTTCTAAATCTTGTCTTGAACATACAAATGCAGAAGGAGCCTGTAATTTTAATGCAACTTTCCAAGAGTCAACATTTTCATTTCCATCAGCTGGTCTAAATGTATAGAAATTTGGTAATGCTCTAAATTGAGACAAGTGTTCAATTGGTTGGTGAGTTGGTCCATCCTCTCCAACGCCAATAGAATCATGAGTCCAAATAAAGTGATGAGGAATATTAGCTAAAGCTGCAATTCTAGCACTTGGTTTTAAGTAATCAGAAAATACAAAAAATGTTGCAGAAAATACTCTGAATAATCCATAAAGGTTCATTGCATTTGTCATTGCAGCCATTGCATGTTCTTTAATTCCAAAGTGAATATTTTTACCATTTGGAAAATCGCCAGTGTTCGCTAATTCTGTTTTATTCGATGGAGCAAGATCTGCTGAACCACCTAAGAAACCAGAAAGTGCTTCAGAAATAGCATTTAAAATTTTATGATTTGAACTTCTTGTTGCTACTTTTGTTCCAACTTCAAACTCTGGAAAATTAATTGCATTAAAATTAGGATTTTGAAGCTCGGCAATTTTTTCTTTTGTCTCCTGAGTTAATGAATTTTCCCAAGCATTTTCTGCTTCAACACCCTTAATTAATTTATCAAATGCACCTTTAATATCATAAGGTACTACAAATGATTTCTCAGGATCAAATCCAGCTTTTTTCTTAGAAGCTTTAATCTCCTCTTCACCTAATGGAGCTCCATGAGTATGGTGACTTCCTTCCATAGTTGCTGCACCCTTTCCAATTGCAGTATTTGCAATAATAAGTGCTGGTTTACTAGAAGCTTTTGCTGCAATAATTGCTTTATCAATTTGTTCAAAGTTATGTCCATCCACTTCAAATATTTCAAAATCAATAGCTTGGAATCTTTTTTTAACATTTTCAGACCATGCAATAGATGTATCACCTTCAATTGTTATCTCATTTGAATCATAAATAATAATTAAATTATCTAATTTTAAATGTCCAGCTGTTGCACACGATTCATAAGAAATACCCTCTTGTAAATCACCATCACCACAAAGACAATAAACATTGTGATTGATTACATCTTTTCCTAAAATATTTTGAGCATATTTTGATGCCATTGCAAAACCAACTGCATTTGCAATACCTTGACCTAAAGGACCCGTTGTAATTTCTACTCCATGAGTATGTCCATATTCTGGATGCCCTGGAGTCTTTGAATCTAGTTGTCTAAACTCTCTCATATCTGATAAACTTACATCAAATCCCCAAAGATGAAGTAATGAATAAACTAGACCCGTAGCATGACCACCAGAAAATACTAATCTATCTCTGTTTAACCACTTTTCATTTGCTGGATTTAAATTTAGATGTGCACTTAACATAGTAGCAATATCTGCCATTCCCATTGGTGCACCTGGATGCCCTGAATTAGCTTTTTGAACCATATCAGCAGCTAAAAACCTAATTGTATCTGCTTGTTTTTGAAGTAATTGTTTTGACATAATCATCCTAACTATCGTGATATTAAATTGTGCGATTATATCTAAAAGTTATTAAATAGTTTTTGAAATAAAAATCTTAAAAGAAAAGGAGAGATTCCTTTTCTTCTTAAATATTAAAAGTCAGGTTCTATTGATACATCTTCATCAATTAGAACTTTGATATTAGATATACCATTTGTTCCTCTATAAACATTGAATATTTCACCATCTAACTCCTCTTTACCAGCATTTGTCCAGTTATTAGCCCCACCTTCAAGAGTAACTTTATCCCCATTTTCTCCAAAGATTTTTAATTCAGTATCTTCATCAAGATAATCAATTAATTCATCGATATTAATTCCAAGATTATTCATCTTTCCATCAGTTAAATCAATTTTTGTATCTGTACTATTAGGATCTTTAGAAAATGCTGATAAGTCAATGTCACTATTTGTAAACAATGAATCAGCTGTAGATGTAGTTTCAAGTTGAAGAGTTTTTACATTAGTTGGTATATAAATATCTTCAATACGTACATTTTTAGTTACAGAATCTCCATCTGAATCACTAATTGTATATGGAATAGTAACTGTTTCAATACCAACCGTTCTATCAACTTCAGTAATTTTATATGCTGGATGTGTTGAATCAATATCAGTAGCTTCAATTTTAATTACAACATTACCATTAATCTTACCTACAAGTTTTGTTTGATTTATAAGATCCCAAGAAATAGTACCATGAGATCCAGTTGTTGTAATTTCACTTAATCCATTATTTGTATTTGCATCTCCCCAAGTAAAGGCATATTTTCCACCATCAATATTAATTCCTGAACCATCAGCAGAACCATCAGCTCCAAATGAGAAATCAAATTTTCCAGTTACTACCGTACCTATTAATACATCTTGTAAATCACTTAGCTGACTTACAATCACAGCATCTGTATTTGTTCCTGTACCAGTTCCATCGTATGCAATTGGATCTAATATCTCTTTTGCTCCGCTTGGTAAATCTGTACCAATACCAATTGCAAATGAGTTAATATCATTATCTTTTAAAAACTGTGTCCAAATTGCCTCTTCAGCTGGTTGAATTCCATAATCTGCACTATCACCTGACTTTCCTTCAACAAGTGCATTTACATTACCATCAGCATCAGTTGGTTCACCATCAGTAATAAAGTAACTAACATTTTGTGCACCAGAAATCTTACCATCTGCTGCAAAAGCCTCCATACCCACTGCAAGGGCTGAATCATAATTAGTAGCCCCCCAATGTTGAGTAAGACTATCAATCTCTTTTAATCCATCTTCATAAGTTGCCCATGTACTTGTAAAAGCAGTATTTGCTTCAAAATTAAATAATACAAGTTGAATAACAACTTTTCCTACTTTTGCATACTCTTTTGCTAACTCCTTAATAGCCACTTTTGCTGCATCTAGCCTATCTAATCCATCAATTCCAGAGGCAAACGCCATACTTCCTGAAATATCTAACATAATCATTAAATTCGTATTAGTAGTTACAATAGAAGATACAGAATTTTTTGCTTCTGGAATATCATCTGCAATATCAATATTAATTTTAGAAATAGAGCTATCACCATCTTTATCTGTAACTTTAACTCTAAATTGAATATCCTGAATGATATCTTCTGAATTCATAGTAGGGTGATCAATGCTTCCTTTTAAATCAAACTTAAATGTACCACTATTTTTATCTACACTTATTTCAAATACCGTTTTACCCGCTGCCATACCAACAAGTTTTTCAGAACCTGCTACTTTTATAATACTTATTTCTTTGCCCCCAGAATATAATTTAGTTGGAACTCCACCAACATTTAATATAGAATCTTTAATAAGTTCAATTGAAGCTAAACCATCTTTACCTGCATCAATATTTAAACTACCACTAACAGATTTGACATCTGGGTCATATAAATCTACATCAGAAGTACCTAGTAAAGCATCTTCATCAAGCAACGCATTAATGATATTTGATTTTGGTCCATCATCTTTAAATACTAAATTTGATCCAATATTTATTGTCTTAGAATCTGTTGCTTTATCTCCATCTTTATCTACAACTGTTGCCGTTGCTTTTAATGTAATTAAATCATCTGTTAATCTTACAGAATCATCTGAATCTGTTGTATCTGGATGTTTTATTGCCCTTACTTGATCTAGTGTTACTTCTCCTGCACTAGTTACCTTTACTTTAAACACTAAATAATTACTACTCTCAGTTCTTCCCTCTACTTCTCCTGCACTATTTACACTTAAGATTACTTTTTGCCCTGTTGC
>CAYZST010000002.1:0-24795 GCA_964480765.1 uncultured Arcobacter sp.
TTCTAATATATCTTCTGCATCAGAAGAATTTAAATCATCAAGTTTATCAAACTCACTTCTTAAAAATTTTAAAGCATTAGAATAAGCTTTAATATTATTGGCATCTTTTGGAATAGTATTTAATGTTATTAATTCATTTTTTTTATTTATGGTAAACTCCTTATGGATAATTTAGAGGTATATCTATCATAAATTTATAATTAAATTATAATTTTTATTAATATTGTAAATACCTAGAGTTTCAAAATTATTTTTTAATATAGTATGCCATTTGTGTGTTATTTAAAATAAGTAGAGATTATAATATTTAATAATATATTTGAGAAATCAATAAAAATATGGACAACTAGTAGTTTTTTATTTGTATGAAAAAAGAGTGGGATTAAATCCCAGCTCCGTTTTCAAAAGTTCTTAGTTGTCTTGGAACTACTCCTATGGTATCGCCAATATTTAGATTTTTTTGTTTAAATTCATGATGTGAGATTTCAACTAAAATAGTTTTACTATTTTCTATATCTTCTAAATCGATTTTTACTTGCGAACCAGCTAATTGAATATATTTAATTTGTGCTTTTGAGATAATATCACTTTCATTACTTGAAACAATTTCTAGTTCATGTGGTCTTATATGATATTTTTGCTCATTATGTTCATCTCTTTCGTGAAATAGATTTACATTTCCTAAAAAGTTTATTACAAACTCATTTTTAGGATGGTGAAAAACCTCTTCAGGTGTTCCAATTTGCTCAATTTTACCTTTATTTATTACAACAATTCTATTTGCAACTTCTAAAGCTTCTTCTTGGTCATGGGTTACTAAGATTGTTGTTATTCCTATTTCACTTTGTAAATCTTTAAGCCATCTTCTTAAATCTGTTCGCACCTTTGCATCCAATGCTCCAAAAGGCTCATCTAGCAATAATACTTTGGGTTCAACTGCTAAGGCTCTTGCAAGTGCAACTCTTTGTCGTTGTCCACCAGATAATTGCCAAGGGAAACGACTAGCAAAGCCATCAAGTTGAATTAGTTTTAAAAGTTTATTTACTTTTTTTTCTATCTCACTTTTTGTTGGTCTCTCTTTTTTAGGTTTTACATTTAATCCAAATGCGATATTTTCAAAAACAGTCATATGTTTAAAAAGTGCATAATGCTGAAATACAAATCCTATATCTCTATCACCTATTGGCTTATTTGCAACATTTTCATTATTAAAAAGTATTTCACCAATATCATTTGTTTCTAAGACTTCAAGTCCAGCAATCATTCTTAAAAGTGTTGTTTTCCCACTTCCTGATGGTCCTAAAAGTGCTAATAATTCTCCAGGTATTATTTCAATATTGATATTATCTAAAGCTGTAAAGTTACCAAAATATTTTGTTAAGTTTCTTACTTCAATGTTCATTACTATTCCTCTTTTAATTTTTCTAACTGTTTTTGAACTTTCCACTCTAAAATAAATTTTAAAACAAGTGTAAGTAGTGCTAATATAGCTAAAAGTGTTGATACTGCAAATGCTGCTACAAAGTTATATTCGTTGTATAAAATTTCAACTTGAAGTGGCATGGTATTTGTTACCCCTTGAATATGTCCAGATACTACAGAAACTGCACCAAACTCTCCCATTGCTCTAGCGTTACATAAAATAACCCCATAGAGAAGACCCCATTTTATATTTGGTAGTGTTACTTTCCAAAATGTTTGAAATCCACTAGCACCAAGAAGCAATGCTGCTTGTTCCTCATCGTTTCCTTGCTCTTGCATAAGTGGAATTAATTCTCTAGCTACAAATGGGAAAGTTACAAATATAGTTGCTAATACAATTCCAGGAACTGCAAAGATTATTTGAACATCATTTTCAATAAGCCAAGAACCAAACCAACCTTGTGCACCAAAAAGTAAAACATAAACAAATCCAGAAATAACTGGACTTACTGCGAAGGGTAGATCAATCAAGGTTATTAAAAAACTCTTTCCAAAAAATGAATACTTTGCAATTGCCCAAGAAGCACATACTCCAAAAACTAAATTTAAAGGAACGGCAATAAGTGCTGTAATCACTGTTAATTTTATTGCTTGTAAAACATACTCATCACTAAAAGCTAAAAAGTAAGCTTCAACCCCTTTTCTAAAAGCTTCTGCAAAAATTGTTATTAAAGGGACTAAAAGCATAATTGATAAAAAACTTAAGCTTGTAAAGATTAATAGATATTTTACAAATTTTGATTCTTTTTGGGAACTTTTTGTATTGCTAAATGTTTTCATATTGCCTCCATTCCTCTTCTTCTTGCACTCCATCTTTGAAGTATATTAATTACTAATAACATAACAAATGATATTAATAACATTACAACTGCAATTGCAGTTGCACCTACATAATCATATTGTTCAAGTTTTGTGATAATTAGTAGTGTACTAATCTCTGTTTTAAATGGCATATTCCCTGAAATAAATACAACAGAGCCATACTCTCCTAAAGCTCTTGCAAATGAAAGTGCAAAGCCTGTTAATACAGCTGGAAAAATAGTTGGTAAAATAACTTTATAAAAGGTTTGCCATCTACTTGCTCCTAAACTTGAAGCTGCCTCTTCTTGTTCTACTTCTAGTTCTTCAAGTGCTGGTTGTACAGTTCTTACTACAAAAGGAAGACCAATAAATATTAAAGCTATTGTTATTCCAATTGGTGTAAAAACTATTTTTAAACCAAGTGGTTCTAAATATTGTCCAAACCAACCTTGTGATGAATAAAGTGTTGTAAGTGCAATACCTGAAACAGCTGTTGGTAAAGCAAATGGTAAATCTACTATTGCATCAAAAACTCTTTTTCCAAAAAATTGATATCTAACCAAACACCAAGCCACAATTACCCCAAAAAAAGTATTTATAAGTGCAGCTATTATTGAAGTATAAAAGGTAAGTTTATAACTGGCAACAACTCTTTCATCGGTAGTTGCACTAAAGAATTTCTCCCATCCCATACTAAAAGCTTCTGTAAACAAAGCTATTAATGGAATAAGAACAATAATACTTAAGTAAAATATTGTATATCCCATAGTTAAGCCAAATCCTGGAATTGAGGATTTAGGTCGTTTTAATATGCCAAAATTTAGTCGCATTAATTTCCTTTTATCTTAATTGTTATTTGTAGATAGAATCAAATACTCCACCATCATTGAAATGACTCTCTTGAGCATTTTGCCATCCACCAAATAAGCTATCAACTTTTACTAAATCAAGTTTTGGAAATCGTGCTAAATCCTCTTTGTCTGCGAATTCACTTTTATATGGTCTGTAATAATGTTTTGCTATTAACTTTTGTCCAACTGGTGAATATAAATAATCTAAATAGGCTTTAGATACTTCATATGTTCCATGTTTTTTTGCATTTTTATCTACAATAGTTACGGGTGGTTCAGCTAAAATTGAGATAGATGGAATAACTATTTCAAATTGGTCTTTTCCTAATTCATTTATTGCTAAAAATGCTTCATTTTCCCATACTAATAAAACATCACCAATTTTTCTTTGAACAAAAGTATTAGTTGAACCTCTTGCTCCTGAATCAAGAACTGGAACATTTTTATATAATTTTTTTACAAACTCTTTAGCTTTTATATCAGCATCTTTATATTCATTTGAATCTTTATTTATATTTTCTAAATTTCCTAACTCTTTTTTAAGAACATATGCATAAGCTGCAAGATAGTTCCATCTTGCACCTCCAGAAGTTTTAGGATTTGGAGTAATAACTTCCACACCATTTTTTACCAAATCATCCCAATCTCTAATTCCTTTTGGATTTCCTTTTCTAACTAAAAATACAATAGTTGAAGTATAAGGAGCAGAGTTATTCTCTAATCTTTTTTGCCAATTATTTGGAAGAAGTCCTCTTTTTTGGCTTATTACATCAATATCATAAGCAAGAGCAAGTGTTATTACATCGGCTTTTAATCCATCAATAACTGCTCTTGCTTGCTTACCTGCACCTCCATGAGATTGTCTTATAGTTACTTCTTGACCTGTTTTTTCTTTCCAATATTTACTAAACTTTTTATTATAATCAGCATATAACTCTCTTGTAGGATCATAAGATACGTTTAAAATTTTGACTTTATCTTTTGCACTCAAATTGATACTTGAAACTAATAATCCACCTAATAAAACCAATTTTGTTTTTTTAATTATATTTTTCATTTTTACTCTTTTTATATTTATAATACACTAAATGTGTGAATATTAAAGATTTAAAGAAAATCTCACCTTTTACTAAACTTTTTATTACACATATCACACATCAGTTTTTATCCTTTTTATATAATACACACTAAATAGATGAATATTTAAATATTAAAAAAAATGATGGTTTAAATTCCTAAACCACCAATAAATTCTTCATTATAAATATCAGCTTTTTGGATTGGAGCTTGATTTAAACAAACTGCAATACTCATCTTATCTAATATTTGAGCTGTTAAATTTCTAATATTTAAAAATACTCTTCTAAAATAACATTTGCTTTCTTGAGAGCAGGGTTCATAATTTGAAACACTAACACAAGAAATCATAGCAATCATTCCCTCAAAGTGCCGTATTACTTCACCTAACGTGATATCATTTGCATCTTTAGCAAGAATATATCCACCATAACGACCAGGGATACTTTTAACCCAACCAGCATTGTTCATTTCAAGCATGATATTTTCCAAAAATCTTCTTGGAACATCAATACTTTCTGAAAGATTTTTAGTTGAGATTGACTCACCTTTTAACTCTGCTATTGCAAACAATGCTCTTAATGCATAATCAGTTTTTTTAGATACTTTCATTTAACACCTACTAAATTGGTGAAATAATACATAAAAAATATTTTTTTGTCAAGCCTTATCAATATTATTTATTATAAAAAATTAAAAACTAATTAAAAATATGGAAGATAAAATCATTGAAAATAGGAAATATAACTATATAAAAAAGAATAATTTTAATAAACTAATATAAAATTAAATAATGTAACATGAAATGTAACATTATTTATATATAATAGAGTGATTATTAAATAAAATTGAATAAAAGATACTCTAAAAGACTTACTAATAAACATTACCAGAAGAAGAAATAAAGGATAAGAAAAATGGAAATAGATTTTATAATTGCACTTGCAGTTATAGTTTTTTTCGCATCAATTGTACATGGAAGTATTGGATTTGGATTTGGAATGATTTCTACACCTTTAGTTGCATTATTTACTGATATTCAAACAACAATTACTTTTATTTTAATACCTACAATGGTAGTTAATATTATAAGTATTGTAAGTGAAGGTAATTTTTTTGAAGCATTGAAAAAGTTTTGGTTTATAATCACTCTTATGGTATTGGGAAGTGCTATAGGTACAGTATTATTAATTTTTACAAACTCAGAAATATTTAAACTTTTTTTGGCATTAATTATTTTTGTTTATTTAATACAATCAATAATAAAAATTAGAGTCTCTTTTGTATCTAAGTACCCTACATTTTCAACTTATTTCTTAGGTATAGTAGGAGGTATAATATCTGGTCTTACAAATGTTGTTGCACCACTTATGATTATTTATACATTGGAGTTAAAATATTCAAAAAAAGATACTATTCAGTTATCAAACTTGTGTTTTTTATTTACAAAAATTGGTCAACTTATTGTTTTTTTATATTATGAAGCTTTCTTTTTAAATACATTTAGTATATCTGCATTTAGTATAATTGCAGTCTTAGTAGGCTTGTTTTTTGGATTAAAGATAAAGAAAAAGATTGATACTAAGCTATATACGAAAATACTAAAAGTATTATTATTTATAATTGCTTCAAGTCTTGTTATTGCGACAATCTAACTTTAAATAAAATTATATTTATAGCACCTGTTCCCATATAAATATGCTATAATACCAAGCACTCTTCCCACCATTTGGTGGGAGGTTAGTGATTATTTATTAATAAAAAAAAATATTTATTTTAAATAAATATTGATATCATTTAGAGTTTTTTGCTAAAATTTAATAGTTCTAACTTATATTTTTAGCTTTTTTATTTTTAAAAAAGTAAAAGTTGCTTCATTCCTACACAACTTTCTTCTATCTTATCTTCACCAATTAGTATTTTCATACGTTCATACTGTTTGTCTGTGATTTGAAGAACTCTAATATTTCCTTCTTTTGGAAGATTGCTTTCTAATTTTTCTATATATTTATTTACTATTTCTTGTCCTTTGCATACTCTTACATAAATTGAGTATTGCAACATAGTAAAAGCTTCTTCATAAAATAATAAATAATACAATTTATTGATAAAAATATTTACCAATATTTATAATCTCCATGCTAACTCCACATTTATATGTTAGAATAATCAAATATTTAATGTGGAGGAGATATGCAAAATAAAAAAATCGTATTAATATCGATTATTATTCTAGTGGCAGCTTTTTTTGTTGGTGGTTATTATTATAAAAATAGTCAATCTGAAAAAATTCAAAAAATGTCTCAAGAGCAAGCTTTGCTTTTTCAAAGACCTTATTCTCCTGTTATTGGAAATAAGGATGCAAAGTTACAACTTGTTGAGTTTTTTGACCCAGCATGTGAGACTTGTGCTGCTTTTCATCCAAAAGTAAAGGGTTTAATGAAGAAGTATGATGGAAAAATAAAACTTGTTTTAAGGTATGCTCCTTTTCATCAAAACTCAAATTATGCAGCTAAAATGTTAGAAGGTGCAAGAGAGCAAAATAAGTTCATGGAGGTTTTAGAACTTATGTTTACTACTCAGAGATATTGGGTTCAAGGTCATGTAGTAAATCCACAACTTCTTTGGAGAATTTTACCTCAAGCTGGTTTAGATATGGAAAAACTAGGTAAATTTATGAATAGTTCTGAAGCTGATGAAAGAATTAATCAAGATTTAGCAGATGCTCAAAAACTTGGTGCAGATAAAACACCTTCATACTTTGTAAATGGAAAGCCATTACAGGTTTTTGGTTGGGATAATTTAGTTAAGTTAGTTGAGTCGGAGCTATAAAAGTAAGTTTGATTTATTTTAAATCAAACTTACTAAAGTTACATTTTAAAAATTTAATTAAGAGGTATATAAAAAATAATTCTTATTTTAAATAGTCTGTAAAAAATCTTAATAAAGCCCTAATTCAGGTCATTTTTAGTTCTTTTAAGATAGTATCTATAAAATTATAATAAATGGAAAATTTATGCTTGTAAATATTAGTCTACCAGATAATACTTCATATGATATTACTATTGATACTTTAAATGAGATCTATTATGATAGAAAAGTTGTGATTGTAACAAATCCAACTGTAAGTTCGTATCACCTAGACTATTTAAAAACTAAAATTAGTGCTAAAGAGTTGTCTGTTGTTACTATTCCAGATGGGGAAGAGTATAAAAATATGCAAACAATTGAAATGATTTTAGAACACTGCTTTGAGAATAAATTAAATAGAAGTTCTTTGTTAATAGCTTTTGGTGGTGGAGTTATTGGTGATATGACAGGTTTTGTTGCTTCAATTTATCAAAGAGGAATTGACTTTGTTCAAATTCCTACAACACTACTTTCTCAGGTTGATGCTAGTGTTGGTGGAAAAACGGGTATAAATAATAAATATGGCAAAAATTTAATTGGTGCGTTTCATCAGCCAATTGCAGTTAATATTGATCCTTTTTTTCTTACAACTTTGCCTAAAAGAGAGTTTGGAGCTGGAATTGCAGAGATTGTGAAGATGGCGGTGACTTTCAATAAAGAGTTTTTTGAGTGGTTAGAACAAAATGATTTAAATGATGATGCGAATATAAAGGTTGCAATTGCAAAATCTGTTAAGACTAAGGCATGGGTTGTCTCTCAGGATGAAAAAGAAAAAGGTTTAAGGGCTGCGTTAAACTATGGACATACCTTTGGACATGTTATTGAAAATGAGACAAATTATAATACTTTTTTACATGGAGAGGCAGTGGGAATTGGAATGTGTATGGCAAATGATTTGGCTGTAAGAATTGGAAATATGAGTGAAGAAGAGGCTTTAAGAGTTAAAAATCTTTTAGAAAAGTATGAAATTCCAACAAGATATAAAATAAAAGATATAGAAGATTTTTATAAACACTTTTTCTTAGATAAGAAATCTCTTGATAATAAAATTAAGTTTATACTTCCAAAAGGTATTGGTGATTGTGAAATTACTGATAGAGTTTCTAAAAAAGATGTAATAGAGATTTTAAAAGGTTTTTGATTTGAAAAGATTACTTAAAATAGCTTTTTTTGTATCACTTATAAGTTGTGTGGTTTTTGCTCAAGTGCAAAATAAAGATGAAAAAACTGTTGCAAATGGGCTTAAAGACTTAGAAAAAATTGAGAAACAAATTGATGAAGATATTCAAAAACAAAAAGAGCTTGAGGCGAAACAAAAAGCACTAGAAGAGGAGAAGTTAAAAACTTTAAGTAAAATTAATGATGTTAAAAAAAGAATTGAAGATATTAATCAACAGTTAAAAGATAATATTCTTTTAAAACGATATAACAATTATGTGGCTTATAGAAAAATTTCAGATGAGTTAGCTGAACTTAAAAAATTATCTCAGAAAAGTGTAAATAAAACAGAAGAACAGATACATCATTTAACAAATAAGATTAGAATTAAAGAGAATGAACTTGAGTTGATTTCTGAGTATAAAGGTTCACCAATTGGAAGTTTAATAAATCCTCCTGAAATTGAAAAATATGAACCTATTACAAATCCTTTTGGAATTATTAATGCTTTATCATATATAAAGAAACTTGAAAATAGCAAGAAAGAGTTTATGTCAATTGAACGTAGAATTAATGATTTATCTAAGCTTTTAGATGAGAAGCTTCTTGCTTATTTAGAACTATATAATTTGGAACCAAAACTAGAGTATAAAGATGAACTCTTTTTTTTAGATAAAGAGAAAAAAGATTTTAATATGGTTTTAGAGATTGTTTCTACTACTGAAGAGGTATACACAAGAAAAATTGAGCAAGTAATTTTAGAAACAAAATCTCAAATTTCAACTCAAGTTGAGAAGATTTTTAATATTGCATTGATTATTGTTGTTCTTTTTATAATTACATTTTTAATCAAATTAGCACTTAAAAAATATTTTTCTCAAAATGAAAACTATTATATTACAAATAAAATTATCAATTTTACTGTTGTTTTCTTTGTTATTATGGTTGTGCTGTTTTCATATATTGATAATGTTGCTTATATTGTTACTATCTTAGGTTTTGCGTCTGCTGGTATTGCAATTGCACTTAAAGATTGGTTTATGTCAATTTTTGGATGGATGGTTATTGTAACATCTGGTTCCATTCATGTGGGAGATAGGATTAAAGTTAAAAGAAATGGACTTGAAGTTGTTGGAGATGTTTTAGATATTTCACTATTTAAAATTACTATTAGAGAAGATATTACATATACTTCTTATACTGTAAATAGAAGAACAGGAAGAATTTTCTTTATTCCTAATAACTATATTTTTTCTGAAATGATTGCAAACTATACTCACTCTGGACTTAGAACTGTTTGGGACGGTATTGATATTACTATTACATTTGATTCAAACCATAAAAAAGCACAGCATATTGCAAAAGAGATATTAAAACATTATTCTAAAGGTTATACTGATATTACAAGAAAACAGTTATCAAAAATGAGAAGTAAGTATCAGTTAAGAGCAACAGGAGTTGAACCAAGAGTATTTACTTTTGTAGAACCTCATGGCATTGTTATTTCTGCTTGGTATTTAACAAATGCATACTCTGCTTTAGTTCTTAGAAGTACAATGTCTCCTGAAATTTTAGAGGCTTTTATGAAAGAGGATGATATTCATATTGCATATCCTACTCAACAGATTAATATTAATCAAACAGATGAGCATTATGGACCATCTAGACGTCCAATGCCAAAAGATTTAGAAGATGAAATTATCAAAAGATAAGAGGAATTAAGTTTAATGCAGTTTTCAACAAGTAAACAAAAAGTATTCTTCAAAACTTTTGGTTGTAGAACAAATATTTTTGATACTCAAGTGATGATGAGCAATTTAAAAGATTTTGATATTACGCAGGATGAAAGGGAAGCAGATATTGTTGTCATTAACTCTTGTACAGTAACAAATAGTGCAGATAGTACAGCAAGAGGATATATTAATAGTTTAAATAAACTTCCAAATTCTCCAAGGGTTGTATTTACAGGATGTGGTGTTTGGACAAAGGGTGAAAATCTGTTTAAAGAGAATAAGGTTGATTCTTTATTTGGACATTCTAAAAAAGAGAGAATAAATGAACTTCTTCAAAAACAGGAGAGATTTTTTGATGCGGGTGATTTAGAGCATATTGATGATACTATTGTTAAAGAGTTTATTGGAAAAAGTAGAGCTTTTATTAAAATCCAAGAAGGGTGTGATTTTAGATGTTCATATTGTATTATCCCATATGTAAGAGGTGATGCTAGATCTTATAAAGAGGATAAGATTTTAGAACAGATAAGAACATTAGCTTCAAATGGATTTGGTGAATTTATTTTAACTGGGACGAATGTTGGAAGTTATGGTAAAAAACAGCATACCTCTTTAGCAAAATTACTTAAAAAAATATCACAAATAAAAGGTGTAAGACGTATTAGAATGGGAAGTATTGAGCCTATTCAAATTGATGATGAATTTAAAGAGATTATCAATGAGCCTTTTATGGCAAAACATCTACATATTGCCTTACAACATACATCTAAAGAGATGCTTAGAATTATGAATAGAAGAAACAAAGTTCTTTTAGATTTGGAACTTTTTGAGTTTTTAAGAGATAATGGATATGCTTTAGGAACAGATTTTATTGTAGGACATCCAGGAGAGAGTGAAGAACTTTGGAGAGAGGCTATTGAAACTCTTTATAGATTTCCTTTAACTCATATTCATGCTTTTACATATTCAAAAAGAGATGGTACTCCAAGTGCAAAAATGAAGCCTGAAATTAAAGGTGATATTTCAAAACAAAGATATAATGAGTTAGTATCAATTGTTGATGAAAAAAATTATCAGTTTAGAAAAAATAATAAAGCAACTTTAGAGGTATTAATTGAATCATATAAAGATGGTAAGTATATTGGTCTGGATCAACATTTTAATCAAATTGAAGTAGAGAGTGAAGTTGATTTAGTTGGAGACTGGATTTTTGTAAATGATTATAAGGTAAGGCAGGATAAAAATGTCACAAAATTCAAATAAAAATTTAGATAAAAATATAAAGTTTATGGCTATTTCAGCCATTATTTTGTTGGTATTATTTATTTATACTCTTTATAAAAGTAGTGATTATATTCAATCTGGTTCATACTACTTTGGAATAGTATTTTTACTTATTCTTTTAGTTTTTGCAATTGTTATAAGAATGAATCAAGAGAAAATTAAAAAATATTTAAATAAAAATAGAATAAAAAATCATAGTTTTTCAGATGAATTATCGACTGTACAAGAGAAAAAAGTGGAGTTAGACTCAAATATAACCGCTGTTAGTTCAAATACTACATTCAAGGATGTAGCTGGTATTTCAGAAGTTAAAGGTGAGCTTGAGGAGATAGTTGATTTTTTAAATAATCCAAGTAAGTATTTACAATATGGTGTAAAACTACCTAAGGGGGTACTTTTAGTTGGACCTCCAGGGGTTGGTAAAACTCTTATTGCAAGGGCTGTTGCTGGGGAAGCTGATGTTCCATTTTTTTATCAAAGTGGTGCTTCTTTTGTTCAAATTTATGTTGGAATGGGAGCAAAAAAGGTTAGAGAATTATTTACAAAAGCAAAGGCAAATGCACCTGCTATTGTATTTATTGATGAAATTGATGCAATTGGAAAACAAAGAGGTGGTAAAACAAATGATGAAAGAGAAGCTACTTTAAATGAATTATTAACTCAAATGGATGGTTTTGATGGGGATAGTGGTGTTATAGTTATAGCTGCAACAAATAAGATTGAGATTCTTGATGATGCTTTATTAAGAGCAGGTCGATTTGATAGAAGAGTATTTATAAATTTACCAAATATAGAGGATAGAAAAAAGATTTTAGAGCTTTATTTAATTAAGAAGCATTTTGAGTTTGATATAGAAAAACTTGCAGAACAAACTTCTGGATTCTCTTCGGCCGCACTTGCTACATTAATAAATGAAGCTCTTTTAAATATGATTAAAAGAGGTTCAAAGCTATTAGAATTGGATGATATTGAGATTGCAAAAAAGAAGATTGAATTTGGGAAAAAAGATAGTTTAGTATTAGATGAAGAACAAAAAGAGATTTTAGCAATTTATCAAGCAAGTAAAGCTTATATCACTAAATCAAAAGTTTCACTTTTTGATGAAGCTGTAAAAAGAATAGATAAAACTTATCCTTCTTATGAAGAGCTAAAAGAGAATATTAAAAGATATTTAGCTGGTTCAATTGGTGTTGAAGTGATAAAAAAAGAGAAGTTTGCAATAAATAATGAAGATTTGAACAAAGCTTATGGTATTGCAAATGAGGTTGTGAATAGATATAAAATGGCACCTGATGTAGAGGTTTTATTGAGTGAAGTTAGTAATTCATTACGTTCTGAATTATCTCATCATAGTCAAGAGATAAGTAGATTAAAAGAGATTCTTCTTAAAAATGAGGTTATTGAAGTAGATGATATTTAATTACTATTCAGGATTTTCATTAAAAGATGAAAAGGAACTTTTTTGTGATTATCTAATTGAGAATGATTTTACATTAAATGGTTTTTCTTATGGAGCTATAAAAGCTTTTGAAGAGGCTTTAAAAGGGGAAAGAAGGGTTGATTTATTACAACTTTTATCTCCAGCATTTTTTCAAACGCAAGATAAGAAATTTAAAAGAAAACAATTGATTTTTTTTAATAAAGATTCGAAGAGTTATTGTGAAAATTTTTTAAATAATATTGCATACCCTTCTTCTATTGATATGAAAAACTATTTTTTACAAGGATCATATGAAGAGCTTGATGAGTTATTAAACTATGTTTGGGATGAAAAAAAGCTTCAAGAGCTTGTTAATAGAGGAACAAGAGTTGAAGTTTTTTTAGGCAGTGAAGATAAGATTATTGATTCAAATAAGGCTAAGGATTTCTTTGTAGAATATGCAACGGTTTATTATTTAAAAGGAAAGGGTCATATTTTATGAGCAAACAAATTGCAAGAATTGGTATTATTACAGCTTCAGATAGAGCAAGTAAAGGAATTTATGAAGATATATCTGGAAAGGCTATTGAAGAGACTATAAATGATTATTTGACATCTCCTTGGGAACCTGTATATAGATGTATTGAAGATAATCAAAAAACAATTGAAGAGACAATGATTGATTTAGTTGATAATGAAGCTTGTTGTTTAGTTGTAACAACTGGTGGTACTGGACCAGCTGCAAGGGATGTAACTCCTGAAGCAACAGAGGCTGTATGTGATAGGATGATGCCAGGTTTTGGTGAACTAATGAGAGCTGAATCATTGAAATATGTACCAACAGCTATTTTATCAAGACAAACAGCAGGTTTAAGAGGTAGTTCATTAATTATAAACTTACCAGGAAAGCCAAAATCAATTAGAGAGTGTTTAGATGCAGTATTCCCTGCAATTCCTTATTGTATTGACCTAATGGAAGGTCCATATTTAAAGTGTAATGAAGAGGTTATTAAAGCTTTTAGACCAAAAGCAAAGTAGAGTTTCAAAAGGAATATTCCTTTTGAAACTTTATTCTATTTTTTTCTTTCCATGAAATTCTGCTTTATCAATTTGTTCTACATTTTCAGTTGCAATATCATTTATTTTTGATGCTGTTTCTTTAACATTATATGCAACTGCTGCATTTTGTTGAGTTAAGGTATCAATTTGAGTAATTGAACTATTTATAGCACTTATACTTTTCTCTTGCTCTTGAGATGCTACAACAACTTCTTCAATAAGTTTTGTAGTTTTAGATATATTTTTATTTAGTTCCTCATATCCATTAATCATCTCATCTGCAATTGTTTTTCCTTCATTGGCTTTTACTGTTGCAGATTCTACTAAATACTTAATCTCCTTTGCAGCTTCTGCACTTCTACTTGCAAGACTTCTTACTTCTTGAGCAACTACTGCAAAACCTTTCCCTGCTTCTCCTGCTGTTGCTGCTTCAACTGCTGCATTTAAAGATAAAATATTTGTTTGAAAAGCTATTTGATCAATAATATTTATTGCTTTATTAACAGCATTTGTTGAATCATTTATATTATTCATAGCATTTACAGTTTTTGAAGCTAATTCAAGACCATTATTAATAGAAGTTTTTACAACTTCACCTTGAAAAGACATGGTCTTAGCTGTTTTAGTATTGTTCGTTGTTGTTACTGTTATTTCTTCAAGTGCAGCTGAAGTTTCTTCAATTGCAACAGCTTGTGATGATGTTGCATTGGATAGAGATGTTGAGTTTTCCAATAAAGATTTTGATTCTTTTAATAGAATTAAACTTGTGTCATAAGTTGAACGTAAATTGCGTGTAATCTCTTTTTTTAAGTAATTAATACCAATAGCTAGCTCTTTTAATTTACCACCTTTAAAAAGTTTTTCATTAATATCTTTAATATAGTGTTGATTGCTATACTCTTGTAGAATATTTGTGATTTCATTAAGGCTTTGGTCTAGTTTATCAGTCATAGTATTTATTGATTTCGCAATATAATTTAACTTTTCATTTGTTGTTTTGCTAGTTATTCTATCTGTTGTATATCCATCAGATAGTTTCTCTGTTGAAAGCATTATTTCACCAAAAAGTATTAAGTCTTCAGTATTTTTTGTTTCTATTAATTGAGATAAATTTAATATAGTATCAATAACTACTTTAGTATCTCCCTTACAATTGTGGTCAAGTTTTTCTATGGAGTTAATTTCATTTTTTACATACTTATCAATTGTACTTAATGCAGAAATTATTTCTTGATTATTTTTTGATTTAGAAAAGAACATATAAAATCCTTATTTAAGTGTTTTATATAGTGTTTCTGCTTTTTTAACTTCATCAGCAGTCGGTTTTACTCTAACAGAAATGTATCTTTTTTTTCCATTTGCATCAGTTGATGGATAAGCAGTTGCATTTACCCAATAATACTCACCTTTTTTAGTTTTATTTTTTACAATTCCCTTCCATATTTTACCATTTTGAATAGTTCGCCAGAGATCCTCGAAAGCGGCTTTTGGCATATCTGGATGTCTTACAATATTATGAGGTTTCCCTATTAACTCCTCTTTGGTATAACCAGCAATTGTGCAAAAATCATCATTTGCATAAATAATGGTACCTCTTTCATCTGTTTCAGAGACAATCATTGTCTTCCTATCTAATATAACTTCATCCATGGTATATCCTTTGTGTGTTTAACTGTTATTAATTTTATACTTTGTTATATTAAAGTTTTTTTATAAAAAAAAATTAATCTAATTATTATTTATAATTATTATTTATAGATAATTTTTTTTATGTAATTTTTTTGTAATAATTCTAAAGTATAAAGTTGTATAATAAAAGAGTATGTTTTTTTATTATTTTATAATTATTAATATGTTACTTATTGATTATTTTATTCAATTTTAGTAATAATTATAATTTTTTTAGTTATTCTTTGGAGATTGGATTTTTATTTGATTTATTGACATTTTTTTATATAAATTATTTAAGAAGCACTCTTTTATTTCCATTTTTTTTAATTTCAGAGAAATTATCAAGATAGTCAAGATAGGTAATTAGATATTTTCTACTAAGTGGATATTTTTCTTTAAAGTTAGAGATTTCAATATAACCATCTTCTTTAATAATATTTTTCATCTGCATTACTATATTAGCAAGATTTTCTGAGTGAATAAAAAGATTATGTTGAAGTCTAATAACTGCTTTTCTTGAGCAAAGTGATTTAAGCATTTCATCTCCTGTTTTTCTATCTAAATCCATCTCTTCATATATGTTATATGGAGCAGTAGGAGTAAGTCCTTCCATTTTTAATCTTTTTAAGATTATATCTTCTAAAGATGTTTTAAAATCAATTTTTATATTTGCATTTTTATAAAGATTTCCATCTTTTTCTAAGAAGTTTTCATTAACTAAGTCATCTAATACAAGTTGAATAAAACTCTCACTTGCCCATTTTATTCTAAGGGCAATAGAGACGTTTGAAAGTAGGGCAAATTGATTTTTTGTATAGATATTTTTTATTGTATTTTTTATTAATTCTTTTGTTAAAAGGGGATATAAAATAAGAGCTTTTTCATCAATAAAGGTATCTTTTAAAGCTTTTGCATACTCTATTGCTTCTTCATGGCTTAGTGCAAATCTTTGTGCAGAAGATATTAAACCTAAGCCTTTTTTATGGGCATTTAAAAGTATTTCATAGGCTTTTGGTATTTGTTCTTCTTCTAAAGCTTTTAGTAATTCAAGTTTTTGACTTTTTTTCATTGGGTCAATAATTGGATTTAATACTATTCCTCCTGCAATTGTTTCATTCCCTAATCTAATGATTAACTTCTCTTTATATATTGAAAAAACCTCTTCATTTAGTTTTAAGATTGCAAAACCATTATCAAGTTCAGTCTCGTTATTAAAAAGAAGTATTTTTGCTTCAATTTTCTTTGAACCGATAAATACTGAATAGTTTTGATTGTGTTTTAGTTTTTTCTCCTTTAATGTTTTAAAAGATATATCAATAGTGTTAAATCCTCTTAGGTAACCCTTTTTAGATATTAAAAAACCTTTTTTTATCTGTGATGGTTTTATTCCATTTAGATTAATTGCTGTTCTATTTGAAATATTTGCTTCTTGACAATTTTCTCCATGAACTTGTAAGTTTTTGATTTTTACCTCTTTTTTAATATCACAAATAAAGACTTTTTCCTCTTTTTTAATTGGTTTTCCTAAGACTGTTCCAGTTACAATTGTCCCTGCACCTTGAGTTGAAAAGATTCTATCAACATAGTATCTAAAGAAGTTTTCTTCTATTTTTGTATTTGCATTTAAGGAAAATAGTTTTTCTTTTAGGTTTTCAATAGAGCTTTCATCATAGATTGATACAGCAGTAGTAAAAAGAGTATTAAAATCAAACTCTTTTACAAAGGATTCTATCTCTTCAATAATATTTGGAAGTTCAATTTCTTCTACCAAATCTTTTTTTGTAATTACTAAGACAGCATTTTTAACACCTAATAGGTTTAAAATTTGTAAATGTTCAATTGTTTGAGGCATAATTTTTTCTGAAGCACTTACTACAATCATAACACAATCAAAAGAGAAAGCACCAGCAATCATATTTTTTACTAATTTTTCATGTCCAGGTACATCAATAAAAGCAATATTTTGCTTATCTTTTGTAAGGTTCGAGAAACTAAGGTCAATTGTAATTCCCCTTTGTTTTTCTTCATTTGTTGTATCACCTTCAAACCCATTTAATGCATGAATAAGTGCAGTTTTTCCATGGTCAATATGTCCACAAGTTCCAATAATATAATTATTCATTGATAATCTCTCTTATAATGGTTTCAATTAATTTTATTTCCTCTTCTTGGATAGTTCTAAAATCAAGTAGAAATTTTTCATTTTCAATTCTTCCAATAATATTTTTCATCCTTAAAAGTTTTTCAATTTTATTAGGCTTATAGTTTTTAAACTCTAGACTTAATGCAATAGTTGGAATCTTTTTATTAGGAGTTGTTCCTCCTCCAATTACTGTTTTTGTTTCTAGTATTTGTGTTGTACAAATATTTTCTATTTTTTCTTGTAGTTTTATTGCATTGTCTTTTAATTTATCAATTGGTGTAAAGAGCATTTTAAGTGTAGGAATATCATTTATTTTTCCTAAAAGTATTGATTTTATACTCTCTTCTAATATTGCTAATGTAAGTTTATCTACTCTAAGCATTCTTAGAAGTTGATTCTTTTTTAGTTTTTCAATATATTCTCTTTTTCCTACAATAATTCCTGCTTGTACTGAACCTAAAAGTTTATCTCCTGAAAAACTAAGTAGGCTAGGCTTATATTGCATATATTTTAAAACTGATGGTTCTTTTTCATCTAAACCATATGGCAAATCAATTAAATGTCCACTTCCCATATCATAGTAATCAATTATATTTTTTTCTTTTGCTACTTTAATAAGTTCTTCAAACTTTACTTCAGAGCTAAATCCTTCAATACAGTAGTTTGATTTATGAATTTTCATAAGCATTGAAGTATTTTCATTTATGGCATTTTCATAATCTTTTAGATGGGTTTTATTTGTTGTTCCTATTTCTTTTAAAATGGCACCACTACTACTCATAACATCAGGAATCCTAAAACTTCCACCAATTTCCACAAGTTCACCACGACTAACTAGAACCTCTTTATTTCTAGCAAAAGTATTTAAAACTAAAAATACAGCACTTGCATTGTTATTTACAATTAATGCGTCTTCACATCCTAAAAGTTCACATATAACCTTACTTATATGAGAATATCTTTCTCCTCTTTTTCCCTTTTCTAAATCATATTCTAAGTTATTATATGAAGTAGCAACAGTTTTTGCTCTATTAAAAGCTTTTTCATCAATTAAACTTCTTCCTAAATTTGTATGTACAATTACACCTGTTGCATTTATAACTTTTTGCAGTGAAGGTTTTGTAATAGCTTCATACTCATATATTACTTTTAAAATAATATCTTTTTCATCAAAAGATTCAATCTTTTTATTTAAAATATCTTCTCTTAGTTTTTCAATTATCTTTTTTGAAATAGAGGTTACTAACTTTTTAGACATCCGAGAGAAAGCTTTGTTTAAGACAAATTTATCTATTTTTGGAATAGATTTTAATAAAGACATATTTACCCTTTTAGAGTTTTTTAATTTTTTTATTGTAAAATTCCAATACTTAGAAAGTTTTGGGGGGTATGTGACCCTGGTGGGCACCGCAGGCTTCAACCCTGATCGGCGGTTTTTGTGTAAACGCCGCGGTAGGTTCGATTCCTACACCTTCTCGCCAAATAGTAAACTAATTTTAAAACTTGAATATTAAATGTTATATTTAAACTTTTATCTTTTAATAGATAATAATTGGAGTAACACCTCTTGGAATCACTTCTCCTATAATAGTTGCATATCCAAATGTTAAAATTTCGACTCTTTTTATATACTCTTTTGCATCATCAGGATTCATAGCAATTAAAAGACCACCTGATGTTTGAGCATCACAATAAATTTGATAGCATTTATTAGTTGAACACATTAGTGTTGTTTTATCCTCTAAATACTTCATATTTCTTTTTGTTCCTCCAGGAACAACTCCTTGGGCACTTAATTCCTCAGCCTCTTTTAGAACTGGAATAATTCCACAATGTATTGCAAAAGAGTTAAGAGAATTAGTTGATTCTAAGGCATGACCTAAAAGACCAAAACCTGTGATATCAGTACAAGCACTAACATCATAATCCCTTAATATTTTAGATGGAAGATAGTTTAATGCTTCCATAATTTTCACTGCTTCATTTTTTGAAGATTCACTAATTAAATCTCTTTTAATTGCAGTTGTTAAGATACCCATTCCAAGTGGTTTTGTTAGAACTAATACATGTCCAATTTTTGCTGTATTATTTCTATATATCTTTTCTGGATGAATCATTCCTGTAACAGATAATCCATAGAACATCTCAGGGGCTTCAATTGTATGTCCACCCATTAAAAGTCCACCACATTCTTTAATTTTTTCATTTCCTCCACGCAGAATCTCTTTTAAAACCTTTTTATCATGGTTTTTTGCATCAAAACCAACAATATTTAATGCGGTTTTAACATCTCCTCCCATTGCAAAAATATCAGAAAGGGAGTTTGCAGCAGCAATTTTCCCATATACATAAGGATCATCTACAACAGGAGTAATAAAATCAAGGGTTTGAACTATTGCCTCTTTATCATTTATTTTAAATACAGAAGCATCATCATTGTTTTCAAATCCTACAAGCACTTTTTCGTCACATGGTATTAAGCTACTAATTGTTTGTTTAAGATCACCCGGATCAATTTTTGCAGCTCAACCAGCAGCTTTAACGAATTTGGTTAACTTATATTCGTCATTCATTGTTTTCCTTGAAATCTACAAAATGGGTGTAAACAAGTATTATAAAGAAGACTTTTTCATTTATGACACCTATTTTATAGGTTATGTTTTTAGATATTTTACTGTTAGAAAAATTAAATATTAATTAATAAGAGTAAAATTTTTTTTACTTTTTAAGATAATATTTATTAATTTTTTACTAAGATGTTACAAAATATGAGCATTAACCTAAGGTTTAGGTTGGACATAGAAGATATGCATATGATTTTATGACTATATATGCTTCAAATTAAATTTTGGAGTTAGAATGAAAAAGACTTTATTGTTGGCACTATTATGTGTTTCTACAATGTTTGCACAAACATTTACATTTACAGCAATCCCTGATCAAGATGAAACTAAACTAAAACAGAGATTTTCTTTATTGGCAAATTATCTATCAAAAGAGTTGAACTTAGAGGTAAGATTTGTTCCAGTTAAATCCTATTCTGCATCAATTGCTGCATTTAGAAATAATCAAGTTCAATTAGCATGGTTTGGTGGTTTAAGTGGAGTAAAAGCAAGATTAATTGTTCCAAACTCTGTTGCAATTGCACAAGGTGTTGAGGATCCAAATTTTCACTCATATTTTATTGCACATAATTCAACTGGATTAAATAGAAGTGAAACTTTCCCAAAAGAGATTGAAGGAAAAACATTTACATTTGGTTCTAAGGGTTCAACATCAGGAAGATTAATGCCTGAATATTTTATTACAGAAGCATTTAAAAGGTCACCAAATGAAATTTTCTCAAAAGTTGGTTTTTCTGGTAATCATTCAAAAACTATTGCTTTAGTTCAAAGTGGGGCTTATGAAGTTGGTGCTGTTAATTATAAAGTATGGAATACAGAGTTAAAAGAGGGGAAGATTGATACTTCTAAAGTAAAAATTATCTATAAAACTCCTGATTATCCTGATTATCAATTTACTGCAAGGGGTGATTTAGATAAGGTTTATGGAAAAGGATTTACTAAAAAACTTCAAACAGCTATTTTAAATATTAAGGATGAAAAAATCTTAAATGCTTTTCCAAGAAGTGGTTTTATTAAAGCTACAAATGAAGATTTTACACCGATATTAGATACAGCTAGAAAAATTGGACTTATTGATTAGGAAATTAAATAATGGTTTTTAATTTTCAAAATGAAACTATTTTATATGATGATTTAGTAGCTATTAATTCTTTAACTTTAGATATTAAGAAGGGTGAAAAAGTTGCTCTTCTAGGTAAAAGTGGAAGTGGAAAATCTACAATTCTTAAACGGATGTATGAGTTACAAAATGAAAATAGCTCATATATCCCTCAAGAGTTAGGTTTAGTAAATAATCTTTCTGTTTTTCATAATGTATATATTTCAAAACTTGATTCAAAATCACTTTTTTATAATCTAAGAAATCTTATTAAACCAATAAAAAAAGAGATAAGTGATATTACAAAGGTTTTAAGTGATCTATTAATGGAGGATAAGATATTTGTAAAATCATATAATTTATCAGGTGGTCAAAAACAGCGTGTTGCAATAGCAAGAGCGTTGTATGAAAAGAAAAATATACTTTTAGCAGATGAACCTATATCTGCACTTGATGAATTTTTATCAAAAAAAGTTGTTAATAAATTTACTTCATCTTTTGAAACAGTGATTTGTACTTTGCATAATGTTGATTTAGCACTAGAGAATTTTGATAGAGTCATTGGTTTAAAAGCTGGAAAACTTCTTTTAGATAAAAAATGTGAAGAGATAACTTCGAAGGATAGAGAAGCCTTATATAATGCTACAAAGTAAGAGTTTAAATCTAAGTTTACTATTTTTTGGTATAGCTTTTATCTCCTTTTTATTTGCAGATTTTACAATATCTACAAAAGAACCATTTTTAGAACTAAAAAATTTTGTTTTTTCTATTGTAGATATTGATATTTTCTCTATTTCTTCTTTTCTTCCAGCACTTTTTACAACAATATCCATTGCAATTGTTGCAATGTTTTTTTCAATAATTATTGGTTTCTTTTTAGCTATATTTTTTGAGAACTTTTTTGTAAGGGTGACTTTAGCCTTTATAAGAGCTATTCATGAACTTTTTTGGGCATTAATTTTTTTACAGATTTTTGGATTAAATACCCTTACTGCACTTCTTGCGATTATTTTGCCATATAGTGCGATTTTAGCAAAAGTATATGCTGAAATTTTACAAGAGCATAATACATTTCCAAAAGAGTTAAAGGGTAAATCTATTATTTCATATTATATTTATACAAAAATCCCTGATGCTTTTCCACATTTAGTTGCTTATACATTTTATAGATTTGAGTGTGCATTAAGATCAACTGCAATCTTAGGTTTTGTTGGAATTACAACTTTAGGTTATTATCTCTCTTCTTCTTTTATGCAAGGATATTACAATGAAGTATGGCTTTTATTAATTTTATTTTATATAATAATTGCCACAATTAGATATTGGCTAAATAAGTATAGTGTTAGTTTGGTTGTTATTGCATCATTTTTTTATATAGATGATTTTGGAACTATAAATTTTGATAATTTTATTAGATTTATTACAAATGATATACTTCCTTATCCAATTAGGGCTGGAAAAGGTATAGAAGCGACTTTTGAGTGGTTTAATAAAATTTTTACAAATGAGATAATTCCTGGAGTTTTTAATACAATATTGTTAACACAGATTTCACTTGTATTAACAGCATTTTTAGCCCTTATTGCTTTTCCTCTAATTTCACAAAAGTTTGTATCAAATAGATTTTTAAGAGTTCTTTGTCATATCTTTTTAGTTATATTACGTTCAACACCTGAGTATATATTAGCTTATCTTTTTTTACAAATTTTTGGACCATCAATGTTACCAGCAGCTCTTGCACTTATGCTTCATAATGGTGCGATAATAAGTTTTTTAATGGGACAACAAGTAGATAAGTTAAATCTTCGTCTTGATGTAACAAAGAAGAGAAATGAGCTATATCTTTTTGAAGTAGTTCCTAGAATCTATTCTCAGTTTTTAGCTTTTCTGTTTTATAGATGGGAGATAATTATGAGAGAGTCTGCTATTTTAGGAATACTTGGTGTCGCAACTTTAGGCTTTTTTATTGACTCTGCAATTTCAGATTTTAGGCTTGATAAGATGATGCTACTTTTAATTGTGACAGCACTTTTAAATATTTTAATTGATATTATCTCTATGAAATCTAGAAACTATTTAAAAGTAGAACAGAGTATTACTTCTTGTGGTTGTGATTTGAAGTAAAGTTTTAACTTTAGTTTAAAGCTTTCTCTTCAAATTTATAAGTTTTATGTGCTATTTTAACTAAAATTTTTTTCTCTGCAAGCTTTTTAAAAAGTTTAATTAATGTTGGTTTTGAAATAGAAATCTTATCCATAATATCTCCATATGAAGCTATTAGTTGACTCTTATCATCTAAGTTTCCAATAATATATTTTACAACTTCAACTTGTTTACTGTCTGTAATTGCAGAGATTGTTTTAATTACATTTGAGTGTTTTTGTATCTCTTGTGTTTGAATAATTGGAAAAAGAATATCATAAAGAGTATTTAATAGTTCTTTGATATTTATTGGTTTTACAATATAGTTTTCAACTTTTAATTTAACTGCATCAAGTAGATATTTTGTGTCTGTGTGAGCTGTTGTTAAAATGGTTGGAATATTTATACCTCTTTGCTCTTTTAATTCTCGTAAAAACTCAATTCCATTTTCATTTTCTAATAAAATATCTGAAATAATAACATCTACTTTCACTTTTTCTAGTATATCTAAAGCCTCTTTTGAATTATTAACTGCATAGACTTTAGCTAGAAAATCATCTAAAATATCTTTTGTATGTGTTAGAAGTGATTTGTCATCTTCTAAATAAAGTACATTAAAGTTACTAAGAATATTTAGGTTTCTCTCTTTCATCTATTTCCTTGGGGCTTTTCATTTAATGGAATATCAATAATAAATAGTGCTCCATACTGTAATTCTTTGCCATCTATTTTATTATAAACATTCTTACATTTTATAATTCCATGCATATGTTTTTCAATAATTTGTTTAGACATATATAGCCCAATACCTGTACCTGCACTTTTATATTTAGTTGTATAGTATGGTTCAAATATGTGAGGAATAATTTTTTCATTAATACCTCCACCATTATCATAAACATTTATACGAGCATTTTCTTTATATTTTTTTATTACAATTTTTATAGCTTTTTGTTTTTGGGAAGTTTTTAAAGCATCTTTGGAATTTGAAATCATATTTAAAATAACATGGGAAAGCTCATTATAAAAGCTATATATTTCAATATCATCATTAACTATTAGGTTTAGTCTAATATTTTCATTTTCTAAAATATATTTAGATAATTCAATTGAGTGTTCTACGCATGCTTTAATAGAAAAAAGTGTTTTATCTTTATTTGGGCTAAAGAAGTTTTGAAAATCATCAAGAGTATTTGACATATTTTCTGCTAGAAGAACGGCATCTTGTGTTTTTTGTTCAACGAATTCAAATGATAATTTACCAAGCTCCATTTTAGTTTGAAAAGATTGAATAATCATTATTAATGAGCCAAGGGGTTGTCTCCATTGGTGAGCAATATT
>CAYZST010000002.1:24895-100289 GCA_964480765.1 uncultured Arcobacter sp.
AATAGAGAAATTTAAAATAGTAGTTAATATACTAAATACTTTTTGTGTCTCTCTTTTCTCTGTTATGGCCATATTTAAATCATAGTTTGATAGATTTGTAATATAGATATTAATTGAGTTAATTTTAAAATAGATTTTATCAATTAGAATTGAGGCTTCATCAAATTTTTCTTTTTCTATTAGTGAAACTATTTTATTAATAGAACTATGGAGTTTTTGAATCTTTTTATTAATATTTGAAATAATATTTTTTTGTAAAATAGTATTGTTTTTATTAATATTTATTGTAAAATAATCATTAATAAGCTTTGTAACAAAAGATTTTTCATGTTTTATTTTAATTGTATTTTCAAGATAGTTTTGCCAGTTTTTATTTATTAATTGCTGTCCTAAAGTGATAATATCTTTTGATTGTTCAATTGTAATATTTTTCTGTTGTATATCATAAAAAGTATCATAAATATTCATTTTATATATGTCTTTAATACTCTCTAATTTAATTATTGGTTTTGTTCTTTTTTCAAATAAGATATCAAAATCATTTTTTATAGTATAAATAGATATTTGTGAAAGAATAATTATGGAAATCATTCCTCCTGTAATAATAAATATTAAGAAGTAAGTTTTAAATGAAAAAGGAAGGCTATCTAAAAATAAGAAGAGTTTTTTAGTTAGTTTTACATATTTATTATTTCTAATCATTTACTATCTCTTCAAATTTTGAGTCATTATATTTAAATAGATAAATATCATTTAAAAGTTGAGTATTTTTATATTTAATAGATATTCCTTTTAAAGTATCCTCTTTTAGGTTTTTCATCTGAAAAAGAAATTTTTTACGTGTAAGATTTCCCTCAACATTATTTAAAGCTTTAACTACTGTTTTAGCTGCTAAGAAAGCTTCTAATGAGATAAAACCAAGTGGTTCAAGGGGAAAGTATCTTTTCATTTGATATCTATACTCTTTTATTACATCAATTTTATAATCATTATAGTTGGGAACAACTTGTGAGAATATCATATTTTTTGCATCATAATCAAGTTCTCTAATCATCTCATTGGCATCACAAAATGAGATATTACAAAATAGAACATTTTCTAAATCTTTATCTTTTTTTGCTTTTTTTATAAATAGAACATTTGTTTTATATGCTCCAACCATAATAATTGCTTCTGGTTTTTTCTCTTTTATTTCACTAAAAGCATGTTTAATTGATAGGGTATTTCTTTTGTACATACCTTCACCATGAAGCTTTAAGTTCCTATCTTCTAAAGTTTCTATTAAAGAGATATATCCTTCTTCTCCAAAGGTATCATTTTGATAGAATATTGCAATTTTGTTAAATTTTTTTTTCTTAATTAAGTAATCAACTATTTTTTCAATCTCTTCTTTATAAGAGCTTCTAAAGTTTATAAAAGTTTTTTTTTGTTTTTCTCTTAAGAAAGAGGCTCCTGTAAAAGGTGCGATAAATGGAATCTCGCTTTTTTCTAAAATCGGTAATATATTTTTTACTGTTGGAGTACCTACAAAACCAAAAAGTGCAAAAATATCTTTTCTACTTAAAAGCTTATTTATATTATCTTTTGTAAGTTCTGGTTCATATTTATCGTCAAGTGAAATAAACTTGATTTTTTGATTCTTCTTTAATATACCAGTTTCATTTGCATATTTAAAATATGCATTTGCACCAATATATACATTTTTGCCCCATTCTTTCATTATTCCTGATTTTGGAAGTGAAGCACCAACTGTAATAGTTTCATGGGTGTAGTCTTCTTCTTTAAGTTTAAAGAAAATTACTGCTAATATTAAAATAAAAATTGATATATATTTAAACAATTTGCATCCTTTAAGAAAATTATTATAACACATGTAGTTAATAGCTTTTGCCAAAATGGCATACTTTACAAATAAAAGTTAACTATTTAAGTTTTAATTAAGTTTAATAAAAATAGAATTAGGTAAAATATATTTTACCAAAAGGCATAGGTTATGCAGGAATTTGTATACTACAATCCAAAAGGAATAGGTTTTCCTCTTACTGAAAATATTGAAGTCACAGAGAAACTCATTAGTGATTCTAGTTTTAGTTATATTGTTTCTAACTCAAATAGCATTAAAGCCGAAGTTGTTGCTCCTGAAATTGATTTTTATATAAATAATTCTAAAGATTCATTTCCTGCAAAAATCAAAAATGTTGAAAAACTTTATGAAATAAATGCCATAAGATTTGATTTAGCAAAAGATATTTCATATAAACAAGAAGTATCAAATCAACTTCTACTAATTTGTGATGATGAACAAAAAAAAGAGGTACTAAAAAATATCACTCCTACTGAGTTTAATTTATTTCATGTTCCTGAGTCAATTATTAAAAAAATTGATGGACATATAGGAAATTTATCAGTTCTAGTTGATGATGAAGGGAAAGATGTTGTATTAAATGTATCACAAATTGTTTGGTTTAATATAAAAGAAGAGGGCAAAAAACAAAGTGGTTGTTATGACCCTAATGAATCATCTATTAAAGATGTTATTGAAACATTAAGAAAAAATGTTAATGAGTTTAATTATAGAAAATTTATTACTTATGATAAAACAATTTGTCAATATGATGGTAGAAGAGAGCTAATTTGTTCTAAATGTGAAGAGGTATGTCCTAGTGTAGCTATTACAAAAGATGATAGTATAAAAACATTGACTTTTTCACAAATTGATTGTCATGGTTGTGGAGGGTGTGTATCTGTTTGTCCTTCTGGTGCAATTGATTATGCTCCAACAAATAGAGAAGCAATTTTTGAAATGGCAAATTTTTATGAAGGAACACATCCTTTAGTTATTCCTAAAAAGATCTCTTTAGATAATTTATCAATAGAATTAAAAGAGAATGTGTTACCTTTTGCAATAGAAGGTGAAAAGTTTTTAGATGAATCAACACTTTTAACTCTTGCTCAAATCTCTGGTTCACAAATTATTTTTTATACAGATTTTATCTCAAAAGGTTCAGGAGATGCAATTAGAATTATAAATGATATCTATCAAAAAAAATATGGAAAAGATGCAATTATTATAGCAATGAATCAAGAAGAGCTTAAAAAAGCATTATCTGAGGTTGCTTATATTGAGGGTTCTAACTTTAATTTCAATCAAACTGGACTAAAAAAAAGAGAAGTATTTTCACATAGGCTTCAAAGAGTTATTGAAAATGAAGATTTAGGTGAAGTTAAAACTGGTGAACATATACATTATGGACTTGTAGAAGTAGATGCTAATAAATGTACTTTATGTCTTGTTTGTGTTGGCGCCTGTAACGTGGATGCATTACAAGCTGATGCATCCGATAATACATTAAGATTAAATCCATCATTATGTACTTCATGTGGTTATTGTGAAGTTTCATGTCCTGAAACTGATTGTTTGACTATCCAAAGAGATGTAATTAAATTAGAACCAACATGGTTTAAAGAGAATATTTTGGCACAAGATGAACTCTTTGCTTGTGTTGAGTGTGGGAAAGAGTTTGCAACAAAAAAATCAGTAGAAAAAATTGCTATGATGATGGGACCACTTTTTGCAATTGACCCTGTAAAAGAGAGGTCATTGTATTGTTGTGCTGATTGTAAACCAAAAATTATGATGCAAAACTATTATGAACAAAAAATGAAAGGAGTGTCAAATGCAAGATAATCAAGCTATGAACAAAGCAAGAGCTCTTTATTACAATCTTTTTGCTAACTTTTTTGTAACTTCAAAAGATACTGCAAACTATTTTGAGTTACTTAGATTGATAAATATTTTAAAAGAAAATCCTCTCAATCCAAGCTCAGGTCAAGCTTTAGAAAATATTTTAAATATGCTAGATCCAACTTCAAATGTAGTTTTATTACAAGAGTTTGATGATTTGTTTCACAACCCAATTACAAAAAAAGTAAGATTAACGGCTTCTTTTTATGATGAAGGTTTGGAGTCTGGTAAAAAAAGACTTGAAATGATTAATTTTCTTGCAAAAACAAAACTAAGAAGAGATGAAAAAAACTATTATGAATATGAAGATTCAGTAGGATTTATTTTTTCATTAATGGCAGAACTAACAGATTTAATATCTCAAGGTGAAGTTGAATATGAAAATACTGTTCACTGTATTTTTGAACAAATTTTAAATAGTTTTATTGATGAAGTTGCAAGGGAACTTTATGAGCATGATAATGCGGTGATTTTTAAAGAGTTAATGATTGTTCTTCACTCATTTATAGAGTTTGAAAGACTATTTTTAGAGGTTTCTAAACCTGAATTAAAACCAAAAAATGAAATTACAACGGCTTCATGTGGTATTGAAGAAGAGATTTCTGAAGAAGAGAGAGAAAGAAGAGCTAGAAATAAAGCTTTAAAAGCTTTAGGACCTAAAAAAGATGAAACTCCAAAAGATACTCATTTTGATGTTGAGGAGGATTTTTAAAAGAGGATTTCCTTTTTTTAGGGATTTTATAAAAGAAGTTTTAGCTTCTTTTATAAAGTCTCTTAGATTAAGGGGCTTATTTTTCTATAAGAGGAGGTCAGTCATGGAGCAAAGCAGAAGAGATTTCGCTAAGAAAACTGCAATTGTTACAGCTGGTGCTGCAGTTGTTGCAGGAACTAGTGTGTTGGCTGCTACTGGTAGTTCGTCATCAAGAAAGAGTGACTCAAATGGTGTTGTAAAAGGATCATCTAGAAAAAAAGAGATTCTATACAAAAAAAGTGCAGCTTGGGAAGAATTCTACAAGAGTGCAAAATAATTAAAATAACTAGGAGAAGCGTATGTCAGCAAATACATATGAAACTCTGAATGCAAAAGTAGGTAGAAGGTCATTTATGAAGATGGCTGCGGTTGCTACTGCATTTGGTGTGACATCATCTTTTGCAAGTACTATGGCTACAAGAAAAGCTACTGAGGAAGAGATTAAAAATCCATTCCCTGGTTCAAAAATGATTAAATCTATTTGTACAGCTTGTTCAGTTGGTTGTGGTGTTGTGGCAGAAGTACAAAATGGTGTTTGGGTAAGACAAGAAGTAGCTCAAGATCATCCTGTATCACTTGGAGGGCATTGTTGTAAAGGTGCTGATATGATTGATATGGTTAGATCAGAAGTTAGAGTTAAACACCCAATGGTAAAAAGAGATGGTAAATGGCAAAGAATTTCTTGGGATGAAGCTTTAGATAATATTGCTAATAAGCTTGAGTCTTTAAGACAGAATGAAGGGCCAGATGCTGCAATGTTTTTAGGATCAGCAAAATTTAATACAGAGCAGGCATATTATTTCAGAAAATTTGCTGCAATGTTTGGGACAAATAATATAGATCACCAAGCTAGAATTTGACATAGCTCAACAGTTGCCGGTGTGGCAAATACATGGGGTTATGGTGCTATGACAAATTCTTTAGGAGATATTCAAAACTCTAAAGCAATTATTATTTTTGGAGCAAATCCAGCGGTTAATCACCCTGTTGGTTTCCAACATTTCTTAAAAGCAAAAGAGAGAAATAATGCAAAAATAATTGTTATTGACCCAAGATTTACAAAAACTGCTGCTAAAGCAGATTTATACGCACAAATTAGACCAGGTACAGATATTCCCTTTATGTATGGAATGTTAAATATTATCTTTGAAAATGGATGGGAAGATAAACATTTTATCAAAGATAGAGTATATGGTATGGATGATATCAGAAAAGAGGCTAAAAACTGGCCAATTGAGAAAGTTGCTGATGTAACAGGAGTAAGTGCTCATTTAATTATGCAAATTACAAGGTTATATGCTTCTTCAAAACCTGGAACACTGGTTTGGGCAATGGGATTAACTCAACATAATAATGGTTCTTCTAATACAAGAATTGCTCCAATCGTTCAATTAGCTCTTGGAAATATGGGTACAGAAGGTGGTGGAACAAATATCTTAAGAGGACATGATAATGTTCAAGGTGCTACTGATATGTGTTGTTTATCTCATACTTTACCAGGATATTATGGTTTAAGTGATGGTTCATGGAAATATTTTGCAAAAATGTGGAATGTTGATTATGAATGGCTAAAAGGAAGATTTAAAGCTAAAGAGTGGATGAATAAAAAAGGTTTTACACTTGCTAGATGGTGGGCTGGAGTTTTAGGTAATGAAGCCGGGGGTAACAATGAAGATAAGATCTATAATGCAGGTACTAACTTAAAAGCTTTATTTGTAATGGCTAATGGTATTACTTCTATTGCACAACAAAAGAAAGTAAAAGAGGCATTAGATAAATTAGAGTTATCTGTATTTGTTGATCCATTCGTAAATGAAGCTGCGATACTAACAGATAAGCAAGATGATGTTTATATTTTACCAGCTGCAACACAATTTGAAACTTCAGGTTCTGTTACTGCTACAAATAGATCTGCACAATGGAGAGATCAAATTATTGAGCCAATGTATGAGTCTAAAACAGATCATTGGATTATATTTGAGTTAGCAAAAAGATTAGGATTCCATGAACAATTAACTGCTGGTATGTTAGTTAAAGAGAATAAAAAAGAGTTTAAATGGCCAGAAGATGCAACAGATGAAATTGCTAGAACAATTAAAACTATTGGTTTAACTGGTTGGACAGCTGAAAGATTAAAAAAACACCAAAAGAACTGGCATATGTTCGATGAAGTAACTATGAGAGGTTATGGAGAGATGGTGGGTGAATATTATGGTTTACCATGGCCTTGTTGGACAGAGAGTCATTGTGGTTCGCCAATTTTATATAATATCAACAAAAAAGTATCTGATGGTGGTATGGGATTTAGAAATAGATTTGGTCTTGAGCATGAGGGTGTTTCTCAATTGGCAGGAAAAGGAAGTGCTCCTAAAGGTTCAGCAAATCCTGATGGTTATCCTGAAATTACAAAAGATAACATTGAAGAGGTTCTAGGTATTAAGTTAACTGAAGAAGAAAAAGAGAAGATTGGTAAAAACTGGAAAGTTGATACTTCAAATATTATTGCTGAAAAATGTATGGAAAGAGGAATTGCTCCTTATGGAAATGCAAGAGCAAGAGCAAAAGTATGGACATTTGCAGATCAAATTCCTTTACATAGAGAGCCATTACACTCTCCAAGAACTGATTTAGTTAATCTTTATCCATCATTTGCAGATAAAAAAGATCATTATAGAGTTGATACTAGATATGTATCTGAGCAAACTGCAAAAGATTGGGCAAAAGAGTTCCCAATTAACTTGGTGACAGGAAGGCTTGTAAATATGAATGGTGCAGGTATAGAAAATAGAGCATCTAAGTATTTAGCTAAATTAACTCCTGAAATGTTCTGTGATATTAATCCAGATTTAGCAGGAAGACATGGAATTAGAGACGGTGCTATGATGTGGATCCATTCACCACAGGGTACTAAAATTAAGGTCAAGGCAAATTATTGCCATGGTGTATCTGATGATAGAATCTTCTTACCTTTCCACTTTGCAGGAGTATTAGAAGGTGTTGATATATCTCATAAATACCCAGAAGGAACTAAACCATTTGCAATAGGTGAGAGTGCAAATACTATAACTAACTATGGTTATGATATTGTTACTCAAATCCCTGAAACAAAAGGTGGTTTATGTAGAATCGAGAGAGCATAAGGAGAAGCAATATGAGTAGTAATAATGTAGATTTTGCAAGAATGAGATTTTACTGCGATGAGAACAGATGTATTCATTGTGATGGTTGTTCTGTTGCTTGTGCTGAAGCTCATGAGTTACCAGTAGAAATTTCTAGAAGAAAAGTAATTACAGTAAATGAAGGTAAGCAAGGAGAAGAGTTCTCTCTTTCTGTAGCTTGTATGCATTGTACTGATGCCCCTTGTGAGCAAGTTTGTCCTGTTGATTGTTTCTATATTAGAGAGGATGGAATTGTATTACATGATAAAGATAAGTGTATAGGATGCTCTTATTGCTTATATGCTTGTCCATTTGGAGCTCCGCAGTTCCCTAGAGATGGTGCATTTGGTACAAAAGGAGTAATGGATAAATGTACAATGTGTGCTGGTGGTCCTGATGAGACTAACTCTGAACACGAAAGACATTTATATGGACAAAATAGAATTTCTGAAGGTAAAGTACCAGTTTGTGCTGCAATGTGCTCAACAAAAGCTTTACTTGTTGGTGATTCTGAATCTGTCTCTAATATTTTTAGAGAAAGAGTAATGTCTTATGGACATGGTGTTCAATCAGCTCCTAAACCTTATGGATGGGATAAAGCGTATGGAAACTAAAAGTTTTCTTAATGAGTATAAAGCTTACTTTATAGTAGGCTTTTTATTCATACTTCTTACATATTGGTATTTTTGGTTAGCGACTATTGCAGATGTAAACTATATTTTTAAGTTTCTTATGCAAATTGCACAATTTAACTTTACTGGACAAGTTGTTCCTTTTGAGTCATTAACGAAATATGAGCAAATGGAGGTAACTCTATTTGGTCCTAATTATAATGCAATTGCACCTGAGGTGGTCAGAGCATTTGAAGAGAGACAACTTTTATTACCTATTGTATTTATAGTAGAGTTTTTTATCTTCTTAACAATGTTTATTATTGCTAAAGGAAGGAAGCAGGCTAAAATTACTAGAGAGGATGATAAAATTCAAGTTTATTCACTTTTTCAAAGGGTGGTATTATTATTAAATGCTGTAATTATGGTTTATCTATTTATTACAGGATTTTCTATTACATTCGGAAATTGGACAGGTGGAGGTGAGCTTGCAAGACTTATGAGAGCAACTCATGAAATTGTTGGACTTGGATGGATTCCAATTTGGTTCTTAGTTACTATTATTGCATTTAAGGACCATAAATATTTTATTAGACCTAGTGTGAAAATTTGGAATAAGATTTTCCTAAGAGGAAAGTATAAGCACATGGATAGAATTAACTATTACATGTATGTTATTTTTGGATCAAAACTAGTAATTAGTGGATTCATTATCTGGTATTTATATCCAGATTATTTAACACATGCTGAAACAATTCAGTTTAAAAGATTAGTTCTATTCCTACATTTCATGGGAAGTGCAATTATTTCATTTTTTACATTCGAAACAATTTATTCTTATGTTGTTTCTGTAAAGGGATATATTCCTGGACTTATTACAGGAAAATTACCAGTAGAGTATTTAGAACAGTTAAGACCAGACGTTCTAGAAGAAGAGTTAAGAAAATAAGATTAGCAATTAAGTTTCCTTTGAGGAGACTTGATGCTTTTCTTATTGTTTTAAAATATGCAAAATTAGCATATTAAAGGAAAGGTATGGACAACGCCAAATATTTAAAAACAGTAGTAATTGATAAACTTATAGAAAATGAAGCAACTGAAATCGAAGATGTGACTATTGATGAGTCACGATTAAATTTATATTTAAATGGGCAAAAAACTATATCAATGATGTGTATACCAAAAGATCAAGATGCACACGCAATCGGTTTTTTAATGAGTGAAAATGTAATTTCATCTATGGATGATGTTGAAGAGTTAAAAATAGATGAAGATGGATTAAGAGTTGATATTAAAGCAAGAATTAATGAAGATTCTCTTCAAAATCTTTATAAAGAGAAAACATTAACAAGTGGATGTGGAGGAGGAGTTACAGGTACAGCTAATTCTGAACTTTTAATTCCTTTTAATCAGACTGCATTCCAAATAAAACCTCAAACTATTTCAGAAGAGGTTAAGATTTTTTATAAAGAGAGTGAACTTTATAATTTAACTGGATGTGTTCATAAAGCAATGATATATCTACTTGATGGAACAACAGTAACAGCTGAGGATATAGGAAGACATAATGCAATTGATAAAGTAATAGGTAAATGTAAGTTACAAGGTTATGATACTACAAAATCAGTTTTATTTGTATCAGGGAGATTAAGTTCTGAAATGGTTACAAAAGCAGTTATGCATAGAATCCCAATAATTGTTTCTAGAACTGCTCCCACTTATCTTGGAGTACAAACGGCACATAAACATGGAATCACATTAATAGGTTTTGCAAGAGGCAAGAAAATGAATGTTTATACGCATTCAGGAAGAATTTTTGGGATATAAAATGGGTAAGATTCAAAAGCTTATAAATTTAGATGAAACTCAAAAAGAGTTGATTTTATCAAATTTAGATAATGATGGAAGACTCTCTTGTTTAAAAGCTTTTAAAGTAGCAAGATTAATTGGTTTAAAACCAATTGATATGTCTGATGCTTGTAAAAGTATAGGAATAAAGATAAGTAATTGTGAGTTAGGTGTTTTTGGAAATATCAAATTTCAAAATGCTGAAACGGCAATTTATAGTAAAATCAAACAAAATTTTACACAGGATAAAGATGTTTCTTGTAAAACACTTTGGTATATAGCTCAAGAAAGTAGCTTAAGAAGAGTTGGTAGTACAGTAAAATATAGTGATGCCGAAGTCACTCATTGCCAACTTGGATGTTTTAGAGAAAGGAGAGGACATCGTGAAATCAAAAATTAAAATTTGGATAGAAGATAATGAACACAATCTTATATTTGGTGGAGGAAAAACGCAAATTCTTGAACTAATTGATGAGACAGGTTCAATTTCAGAAGCATCTAAAAAAGCGGGGATGAATTATAAAAAAGCATGGTCTCATATTAAAATTTTACAAGAGTTTATTGATGATGAACTTGTAATTGTAAATAAGGGTAGAAATTCAGGTGGTACTACTCTTACTCCTAAGGCAAAAGAGTTGGTAAAAAAATTCAAAATGTTAAAAAAAGAGGTTAAAGAGTTTTCTGAAAATCGATTTAATGAACTTTTTTTAACTGATAGTAAGACTATTCAGTGTTCAAAAGAGAGTAGTAATGTATAAACTTAATTTTATTCAATATCCAAGCATAAATAGTATGCAATTAGATGAAACAATTTCATTTAATGCTTTAAAAGATAATACAAAGTTAGAAAGCTTTATAGATAGTTTTAAAACAAAATATGCTTATAAATCATTAAATACTTTCTCTTTTACTCAAGATGGTTTTTTAAGTTTAATGATAAAACTTGGAGGGAAAATTCTTGTTTCTAAAGGTGAAAGTCAAGCTATTATTGATGCAGCTTTAAAATACAAAGATTTAGGTTTTGATATTGAATTTATTCCTTTAAAAAGAGATGGTCATTTGAACTATGAAGAGATAAAGAAGTGTGATTATGCCTTTGTCTCTTCATATATTATAGATACATATGTGAAAGTTGATTTACAAAAGGTTAAGAGTTTGAGTAGTGCAAAAATTATTTCAAATGTAAGTGCAACTTTAGATGTAAATAGTTGTGATGTGGCAATATTTGATTCTTACAAACTCACTGGTTTTTCTTTCTCTTCAATAATTTTACATAATAAGCTTTTTGAAGAGCAATATTTAGGAGCAATAGATACTGTATCACTTTATCAAATTGATAAAGCAATTAAAAACTTTAAAACAAATAACACTTATAAAGATAAGTTCAAGGAAGCCTTGCAAAGTGAATTGAAGAGTGATTTATACTATTTTGTTGATTCAAAAAATAGTCTTGATTATACCTTGCATTTTGGACTTAAAGGTATAAAAGCAAGGGAAATAATTAGATCACTTGCTTTAAGTAATATTTTCGTTACTAATGGTGAGGGGTGTTCTTTGGGCTTATCTAAGCCATCAAGAGTAATTCAAGAAATGGGATATGAAGAGAATGAGTCTAGATGGGCATTAAGTCTTAGTTTTTCTGAGGATTTAACTAATAAAGATATTTTTTATCTTGCAAAGACAATAGCAAAAAAATATAGACAAATTAAAAGGTTAAGTTAATATGACAAAAACATTTTTGGATTTTAATGTGGCAATTGAAAGGGCATTAGATAATGCACAAGCTACAAAATACGTTGAGTTAATTAATATTGAAGACTCATTAGGAAGAGTTATTTCTAAAGATATAATTTGTGTTAAAAATCTTCCTTCATTTAATAATTCAGCAATGGATGGGTTTGCAATTAAAGCAGAAGATGCAGGGAAAACATTAAAAGTAAAAAAAGTGATTTTTGCTGGTGATAATGTGGAAGCTTGTTTAGAAGAGGGTGAGTGTTATAAGATTATGACAGGAGCAAAAGTTCCTAATGATGTTGACACTATTATTCCTATTGAAGATGTATTATCTTTAGAAGATGACATTGTAACAATTAAAAATGATGTTAAAAAAGGTTCTTGTCTTAGATTAAAAGGTGAAGAAAAAAGAGTAGAAGATATTTTATTTAATAAAGGTGAGGTTATTACTTCAAGTAAAATTGCTGTTCTTGCTTCACAAGGGCTTACAAAGGTTCAAGTATTTAAAAGATTAGATATTGCTATTGTTTCAACAGGAGATGAAATAAAAGAGCCTTGGGAAGAAGCAAATGAAGATGAGATTTATAATTGTAACTCTTATGCTTTAATTTCATTTTTAAAAGAGAAGGGTTTTCAAGCAACATATACAGGAGTAGTGCCTGATAATTTAAAAGAATCAATAGAGTTTGTAAAAAGCTTATCAAGTTATGATGTAATTATTACAACAGGTGGTATTTCAATGGGGGATGCCGATTTTATTGGAAAAGCATTTTTAGAAAATGATTTAAATATTATCTTTCATGGTGTAAATATTAAACCTGGAAGACCTATTATGATGGGGAAAATGAAAAATACTTTTGTAATTTGTTTACCAGGTAATCCACTTACAGCAATGGTAAATATGCATCTTTTTGCAATACCTGTATTAAATAAAATTCAAGGTAGTAAATCTATTTATCACGATATTACATTAGCAAAAAATATTGAAGAGTTTAAAACTAAAACAGGACGTGTAAATGTTGTACTTGGAACTTGTCAAGAAGGAGAATATAAAGTAACAAGAAAGAATAAATATGGTTCAGGAATGATAACTGTTCTTGATGAAAGCAATAGTATTGTTGTCACAGAAGAATCGAAAGCTGGTATAAAAGAGGGTGAGACTGTTAAAGTGATTAAATTTAACAGTTTTTATTTAAAAAGATATACAAATATTTTTAATTAAATTTTTATGAAAAGAGAGGATTAAGATGAAAAAAACATTAGTAACATTAGGATTATCGGCTATTTTAGCATCATTTCTTATGGCAAAAGATGCTTTAATGATGGCTACAACAACTAGTACAGATAACACTGGATTATTAGATTATTTGGCACCTAAATTTGAAAAAGATACAGGAATTAGTTTAAAATGGGTTGCAACAGGTACTGGAAAGGCATTAAAAATGGGTGAAAATTGTGATGTAGATATTCTTTTTGTTCATGCACCTGCTTCTGAGAAAAAATTTATTGAAACAGGTTATGGAGTGGATAGACGACAAGTTATGTATAACGATTTTATTATAATTGGACCTAAAGAAGATTCAACTGCGGTTTCAGGAAAAGAGCCAAGTGAAGCTTTACAAATAATTAAGAAAAATAGAGTTCAATTTTTTTCAAGAGGTGATAATTCTGGAACAAATAAAAAAGAGCTCTCTTTGTGGAGAGATGCAAATATTGATACTAAAGAGGCTTCTTCTTGGTATATTCAAACTGGACAAGGAATGTTAAGAACAATTAATATGGCTGCTGAAAAAGGTGGTTACACAATGACAGACAGGGGTACTTGGATTAAGTATATGTCTCAAAAAGGTGATTTAAATACTATGAAAGTTGTTGTTGAAGGTGATAAATCATTATTTAACCAATACTCGGTTATATCTATTAATCAAAAGAAATGTTCAAATGTAAAACCTAAGTTAGCTAAGGAATTTACTAATTGGCTTGTTTCACCAAAAATACAAAAAGTTATTGCTGACTTTAGATTATTGGGTCAAGCACTATTTATTCCTAACGCGACTAAATAAGGATTAAATAAAGAATGAATCTATTTACCGATGGTTTTAATGAGGCTATTGAGTTACTTGTATCTGGAAATGAATCTGTTTATTCGGCTATTAGTACTACAATAACAGTCTCTTCTTGGTCTTTATTCATAAGTTTAATAATAGGCCTTCCTCTTGGTTTTTTCTTGGGATATTATAATTTTCCAGGAAAACCAATAGTAAGAACAGTTGTAGATACTCTATTAGCTTTACCAACCGTAGTAATTGGGCTTATAGCTTATACTATGTTATCTCAGGTTGGTCCATTTGGTAGTTTAGGTTTACTCTTTTCACAAAAAGCAATAATAATAGGACAAATAGTATTGGGATTACCTATTATTATTGCTTTAACAGCAACTCAAGTAGAGTTAGTTGATAAAAGACTTTACACTTCTTTAAAGGGTTTAGGTGCAAGTTCCAAGCAAATACTTGTTGCAACACTTATTGAGGCAAGATTTGGGCTTATGACAGCTGCAATGACAGCATATGGAAGAATTATCACAGAGATTGGTATTTCTATGATGGTAGGTGGTAATATTAAATATCACACAAGAACAGTTACAACAGCAATTGCTTTAGAGACAGGAAAAGGAGAGTTTGTTACAGGAATAGCTTTAGGTCTTGTACTATTTGCAGTAGCTTTAGCAGTAAATATTGCTTTATCTATATTAAAAAGGAAATGGACACAATAATGAGTAGTATTTATGAGTTGAAAAATGTTGAACAGTATTATGATGGAAGAAAAGTTCTAAGTATTGAAAAACTTGAGCTTGAAGAGAAGCAAATAATTGGTTTCTTTGGTCCAAATGGTAGTGGAAAATCAACGCTTTTTTCTCTTTTATCTTTTGTAAACAAACAAACATATGGAAAGATTCTTTTTTGTGGAATAGATAATAGGCATATTGAACAAGAGCTTAAAAAGAGTGTAGTAATAGTTCCTCAAAATCCATATCTATTAAAAAGAACTGTTTTTGAAAATATTGCTTATGGTTTAAAGTTAAGAAATAAAACTAAAGATTTAAAAATGAAGGTGTGTGAAGCTCTAAATTTAGTAGGTCTTGATGAGTCATTTTCAAAAAGAAAATGGAGTCAATTATCAGGTGGTGAGGCACAAAGAGTTGCCCTTGCAGCTAGATTAATATTAAGACCAAAGGTTTTAATACTTGATGAACCAACGACAGGAGTTGATACAAACTCAGCACAACTAATAAAAGAGGCTATTTTAACAGCTAAACAAAGATGGAATACAACAATATTAATTTCAAGTCATGATCATAATTGGTTAAATCATATTTGTGATAGAAAGGTAGCTTTATTTCAAGGTCATTTAGTTGATAGTGGAAGTGTAAATTTACTTTTTGCACCTTGGCATAAAGATGAAAATGAGAACTTAGTAAAATTTTTCCTTGATGGACAGTATTTAGTTATTCCAAATAGTAAAGACAAAAAAAGAGATTCTGTTATTATGATTGATTCTGATAATATTGAAATATGTAGACTTGATTGTAAGAATAAAATTGTAGAAACAACATTAATTGGAATTATTAGCTCTATTTCACAGCAACACTCTATTTCACAACTTTTAGTAGAGTTTACAATTGGAGGCATTAGTTTTAATTGTAGAATTAGTAGAGAACTAATGCATGAGCAAAGGTTTCTTCCTTCTGATAGGGTTTATGTAAATATAGATGTAAGTAAGGTTTGTTGGATTTAATATGATAAATGGTGAAAAAATGAATTTAAAAGTTAAACTCTGGATTGAGAATGAACAAAAAAAGTTAATTTTTGGTGATGGTAAAAACTTAGTTTTAGAGCATCTTGATTCTACTGGTTCTATTAATAAAACTGCAAAAGAGTTAAATATGTCAGAAGATAATGTATTAAAGCATTTGCAAATTTTAGAGGAAAATAATAAAGAGGAGATGGTTCTTAAAGTTCAAGGATTAAAAAAAGATTCAAAAGCCTCTTATGTTCTAACAGCCCATGCTCGTGAAACTCTACAAACATACCAAATCTATCAATATGATGTAAAAAAATTTGCTCAAAAAAAGTATAAAGAACTTTTTTCTGCTTTATTTTCTAAGTAATATAAACTTTCTAATTAAAAAATTTTATTAAAAGAAAAATAAAAGAATATAATAATACTTTTCTGATACTTTTTCCATGTATAATACTAATTATGAAAAATGATTTATATGTATTTTTAACTTGCATGACAATGCACCTATTTTTTTATGTTCTATTTTCCTTAGTTTTTATACTTTAAAAAAAGTATATAAAAAAAGCCAGTTTTAACTGGCTTTTAAAGATTTGAGGGCAACTCTTTTTTAAGAAAATTTCAGCTGTACTCTTCTGTTAATTTATCATAGAATTTAACATATTGAGTATCATTTTCATCCCTTGCTTTCATTGCAGGTCTTGGATGTTCATTTAAGTGACCGGTGATAATATAAGGTACACTTGGTCCCCAATCTAACTCTTTTTCAAGTGGAACAATGTACTCTTCTATAAATTTAAGTATAGGAGTTAATTTATATTTTGGGTTTTTTAAGAATCCAAGTAAAAGTTCCATTGCACAGTTTCCAGCACCTCTTCCAAGTCCTGAAACAGTAACATCAAGAAAACTTGTACCATAAATCATAGCTTCTAATGTATTTGCATAAGCAAGAGTTAGATTGTTATGTGCATGAATACCTATTTTTTTCCCCACAGGTTTTGCAATATTTAGATATTTATCAGTTAGTTTATTAATTTGTTCTGGATAAAATGAACCAAAACTATCTGCAATATAGATTACGTCAACATTTGTCTTTGCAAGTTGTTTTAGTACTTCATCTAATTCATCATCAAATGATTTTGAAATTGCCATAATATTACATGTAGTTTCATAACCTTTTGCATGGAAATCTTCAATTAATTCAATTGCTTCTGGAAGTTGGTGGATATATGTTGCAACTCTAATCATATCAACAACAGACTCAGATTTAGGTGGAATCTCTTCTTTTATTGTTCTTCCAACATCAGCCATTGTTGCAATTTTTAACTTAGTGTTATTTTCACCAACAATTCTTCTAATATCTGCTTCTTTACAGAAATTCCAGCAACCATACTCTTCTACACTCATAACTGTTGTAGAAACGTTTTTACCAATTTCCATATAATCTATACCTGCTGCCACACACATTTCATAATGCGCTTTAACAAATTCATCAGTAAAATGGTAATTATTTACTAATCCTCCATCTCGAATTGTACAATCAAAAACTTTTAAATCTTCCCTAACAGAAAGTATTGATCCTTCTTTTTCTAACATTTCTATCCTACTTTTTTAATAATTATATATTTTATTGAAAGTTAATATAATAGCTAAAATGGTCTCAACGAAGTATTAAATAAGCTTAGAATTAATAGTTAATTTAAAAATTCATATAAATTATATTAGATTTTTCTTTTTAAATTTCTAGCTTTTAATTTTCTTTCCTTCAAATTTGGATGCACCAATTAATTCTACATTTGTGTTTGCAATTTCATTTAGATTTTGAGAGATTATTTTTACACTATCAGCAATATTTGCATTTCGTTGGGTAAAGGAATCAATTTGTGAAATTGTTGAGTTTATTTGTGTTATAGAACTTTCTTGATTTTTTGAACCTATTACAACTTCATTAATCAAGTTAGTTGTTTTATTTATATTTTCATTTAAAATATCATATCCTGATATCATTTTATCAGCTATGTCTTTACCTTCATTTGCTTTTAAAGTTGCATGTTCTACTAACTCCTTTATCTTTTTTGCAGCTATTGCACTTCTACTTGCAAGATTTCTTACTTCTTGAGCAACTACTGCAAAACCTTTCCCTGCCTCTCCTGCTGTTGCTGCTTCAACTGCTGCATTAAGTGAAAGAATATTTGTTTGAAAAGCTATTTGGTCAATTATTTCAATTGCTTCTTTTACTGCTTTTGTTGATTCATTTATTTCATTCATTGCTGTAACTGTTTGAGTAGATAAAGATAAACCTAGTTCAATCTCTTTTTTAACTTCATTTCCATATTCAGCCATTCTTGTAGCTGTTTTTGTATTGTTAGAAATAGTTGATGTTATCTCTTCAATAGCATTAGCTGTCTCTTCAAGTGATACAACTTGTTTTGAAGTTGCATCGGATAATTCTGTAGAATCGTCTAATAAAATAGTTGATTCTTTTTGCATTGTTAGGCTTGTTTTATATGTGGAATGAAGATTTTTTACTATTTCATTTTTTAGATAATTTATTCCTTTGGTTAGTTCTTTAAGATCGCCTCCATGAAATGTATTTTCATCTATTGTATTTAAAAAATTATGTTTTGAATATTCATTTAATATTTCATCAATTTGAGATAAAGCTTTTTCAAGTTTTGTTGACATTTTATTTATGGATTTTGAAATATAGTTAAGTTTTAAATTGGAACTTGTTTGTTTTGTAACTTTATCTTTAGTATACCCATCTGATAGTTTTTCACTAATTAACATAATTTCACCATAAACACATATATCTTCATCATTTTTTTTCATCATTAATTGTGAAATTTCATTAATCTTTTCTATTATTTTTACGTTTGAAGAGCTTTCTTTATGGGGAATTTCATTTAAATCTCCATTTAAAAATTTTATTATATCTTCTAATGCTATAAGAATCTCATCATTTTTTTTTAAATTATTAAAGAACATAATTTATCCTTCTAAAGTAATCCCATGTTGTTATATTTTTAATTTTAACATATAAGTTATAGTAATTAGTAAATATTATTTAATTTTTTTGTAAAAAAAATTATACTATTTCAACAAGTAACTATTTATGTGAGGTTTATATCACTTAAGATATAATTCGCAAATGCAAGAGATATTTAAAAAATTAGATTTATTAGATTATATTGATTCTTTTTCAAAACTGTTTTCAAGGGAAAAATCAATTGTTTTAGAAGGTGATATAAACATTCATTTTAAACTTATTAATGAGTTATCAAAGTATGATTTTAAAGAGCCACCAAAAGTTGTAAACCTTGATACCCAATTAGTACATATACAAAAACAAGGTATTTTGAAAGTTTATGAAATATATGAATTTATTAAAATCATTAATTACTTTTTGTATCTAAAAAAATTCACTTTTGAAGGTAAACTTGGAGAATGGATTGATAAAATAATTGTTCCATCAGATATTGAAAGAGTAACTGAATTCTTTGATGCAAAATCAAATCTAAAATCAGGAATTAATGAAGATTATGATGCAATTAAAGATGCAATTAGTAGAAATAAGCAAGAGATAAAACATAATCTTTATAAAATTATAAATAGTAGTAAAATTAGAACTTATATGGTTGATTCTCAGGTTCACTACATAAATGATGAAGAGTGTATTTTAGTTAGAGGTGGATTTAATCATGTGCTAAAAGCACAAGTTCTTCATAGATCAAATTCAGGATTTTTTTATGTTCTTCCACATAGTGTAAGTGAATTAAAACAGAAACAAAACGATTTAGTTAATAAACAAGAGGAGATATTACTTAGAATTTGTAAAGAGATTAGTTCATTATTTGAAAAAAATCTACTATTTTTAAAGTTTATCAATAAAGAATTTGATAGGTTTGATCATTATCAAGCGAGACTATTTTTTGCTAAAATTGGTGATAAAAACTTTATTTTACCATCAAAAAAAGATGTAAATAAATTGGTAGATTTTAAACATCCAGCTTTGCATGACCCAAAACCTATTTCAATTGATTTCTCAAAATCAGTTGTTATGATTACAGGAGTTAATGCAGGGGGTAAAACAATGATGTTAAAATCTATTTTAAGTGCAGTTTTACTTTCAAAATATTTACTTCCATATTTTGCTCATAAATCAACACAAATTAGTACTTTTAAAGAGATAAATGCTGTTCTAGATGACCCTCAAAGTGTAAAAAATGATATCTCTACATTTGCAGGACGTATGCTAGAATTTTCTAAGCTTTTTACATCAAAAAATGCAATTGTAGGTGTTGATGAGATTGAACTTGGAACTGATTCTGATGAGGCGGCGAGTTTATTTAAAGTAATGATTGAAGAGTTAATTCAAAAAGATATTAAGATAATTATTACAACTCACCATAAAAGATTAGCTGCACTTATGGCTTCAAATGAAAAAGTTGAATTAATAGCTGCACTTTATGATGAAGAGAATCAGCAACCAACATATGAGTTTTTACAAGGAACTATTGGGAAATCCTACGCCTTTGAGACTGCCTCAAGGTATGGAATACCTAATAAGATAATTAAAAAAGCTAAAATTGTTTATGGTGAAGACAAAGATAAATTAAATGAGCTTATTGAAAGAAGTGCCTCTTTAGAGATGGAGTATAAACAGAAAATTGAGCAGTTAAACCAAGAGATTGAAGAAAATAAAAGATTAAATAGAAATCTTAAAGAGACAAAAGAGAGTCTTGATAAGCATATTTATGAAGAGAGATTTAAGCTTCATAGAGAGTATAAAGATGCAAGGGATGAAGCAAAAAAAGCTATTAAAGCAAAAGTCGCAAAAGGACATCAACATTTAAATATTGCCCATGCAAAAGTAAAATCAATAAAAACTGAAAAGATACAAGAAGTAATAGAGTTTAAAGTAGGAGATAGAGTTAAATATAGAAGTTCTAAAGGGGAAATTGTTTCTATTAAAGGGAAAAAAGCTTTTATTGAAAATGAGATGGGAATGAAGCTTCAAGTTTTATTATCTGATTTACAAAGAAGTGGCAATCCTCCAAAAGTAAAGACAAAATTGAACTCTACTTTAAATGTTCAAAAACCTGATACAGGTCATGTGGTGCTTGATTTACATGGACAAAGGTCAGATGAGGCAATTGAAAATTTGGATAAATTTTTATCAGATGCTTTAATTGCAGGTTTTGATGAAGTTCTTGTTTACCATGGAATAGGAACAGGTAAATTAGCTTATGCGGTAAAGAGTTTTTTAAATAAGCATCCTAAAGTAAAATCTTATAATGATGCATATCCAGGTCAAGGTGGATTTGGAGCTAAGGTCATAAAATTATAATTTTATCTGATGGTAATATCTAAATTAAATTTTGCCCATTTAAGAGTAGTATCTGTTTGTTCTTCTATATCTTCAATTTTGATAGCCTCTTTTTCGAGCTTTTTTTCAACTGTTAAATACTCTATTATATTTTTTACTCTATTAGTTGCTAATGTTTTTAATTCTTCAATTGTAACTAATTGTTTACTAGCAAGTGTTTTTCTTAAAAACTCGACATATGAATTATTGTCAAACTTTTTATTTTTTTTATTGATAAATAACTTTTTAATCTCTTTTAATGGTTTCTCATTTTTCTCTTTTTTATAAATCTCTTCTAATGCAATTTTGTATTCATCCCCTTTTAGAATCTTTTTCATTATATTCTCTAAGTATTTATCAAATTTTATATTTTGAATTGCTAATTTATCTTTTATTGGATTATACGCAGGTTTTACTACAATTGCTAGTTTTGGTTTTTTTGATAAAATTTTTGCAATATTATCTAAAGACTCTTTTTCTGAAACAATAATATCACTTTTTCCATACTCAAAATCTAAACTCTTTATTTTCTCTTCATCTATTCCAAAAACTGAAGCAAGAAATGTAAATGGTGCAGATATAGCTTTTATAATTAAATTTGTGAATAGTTTCCAAACTATTGGTATAATCGAAAACTGTGGATCATCAACATTTCCTGTTATTGGAAGTTTAATATCAATTACTTTTTCAGAGTCTTCAAGTAAAGCAATAGCAAATTCAAGAGGTAGATTTACTGCATTTTTACTTTTTATCTCTTTACCTAATTTAATATCACTAATAATAACTAGGTTTTCAGCTTTTAAGTTTGATTTTTTAATATTGTATCTTAAATCAAGGTTTAATTTTCCACTTTGTATCTCTCTACCTACAAATTTATTAGAATAGGGTGTGAGATTTTTAATTGCAATATTTTTAAATAATAAATTTGTATTAGTAAGAAGTTTAATATCGTTTATATCAACTGTACCAGTAATTTTTGTATATCCATACTTATCAACTTTTCCTTCAAGTTGTAGTTTTGTTGGTTTTGAGCTATTTGAATTAAGTCTTGAAAATTCTCCACTTAATTGTGTTACATCAGTTTTAAAAGGTATAGGTAGATTCTTATCCTCAAATTTCATTGTCATTTTATCTATTTTAACTGGACCTATATCAAATTCAAAATCAGATTTTTTACTACTTTTTTCTTTTTTTACTATCTCTTCTTTTGATTCATTAGTTTTTCTATTTTGCTTCCCTAAAGTAATAAGGAAATAGGGTCTACTTATAGTTGAATTTGCTATTGTTAATCTATTTTCTTTATGGGATATATTTTCTATATCAATAATAATATTTTTTGCCAAAATATCTTTTCCCCCTTTTATATCGTTTAGGGAAAAAGACTCCTTATTTATATTAAAGTTTTTTATTTCAATTTGATTATCAATTAGTGATGTATTATTTGCTATAAGATTTAGGTTTTTGGTGCTTAAATTTAAACTATTTTTAGAATCATTTATTTTTATGTTTGGGATTTTTAACATAGTTTTTTCTAAACTTAATTTTGACTTATTTAAAATGAGATTATTATTTGTAAAAGCAAGATTCTCTACTAAAATATCAATATTATTTTTGTGTTTAAAATCAAGTGAATGGTTATTTAATTTTATATTTTTTACTGTTAATTTATCACTTTGTAATAAATCTAATACTTCAATATTTAAGTTATTTAGTTTTGTACTAAATTGGTTTTGTAAATCAATAAAATTAATATTTGAATTAGCAAGTGTAAATTCATTGAGTAATAAGTTCCATGAATCCACTATATTTTCACTTGTTTCTGTTTTCTTTTGTAGATTAAAAAGTTTTGAGTAGTTTATTATTCCCTCTTTATTTCTTTGGATTTTTGAGTTTAGAGTATCTATATGAAATTTAGTGATTTCCATACTATTTTTTGGGTAGTAAATATTAATATCCTCTATAATAAAATGCTTAAAAGCAAAGATGGAGGTTTTATTTTGTTTAATATCAATATTATGAAGGTTAAAATTTGCTTTATTAATTTCAAATTTTAATTTATTTGTTGTATCAATTTTGTATCCAAAATCTAAGTCAAGATAGGCATTTTTCTCTAGCTCAAAATTAAATAGATCTTGTTTATAAGCTAAATAGTCATTTGGTTTAAGATTTTGAAGTTTCATATTACCATACATTTTAAATGGATTTAATCTTAGTCCACCTTTTATTTCTACTTTTGTTTCTTTATTTATTAATGCATTAAATGAGTGAGATGCAAGTATATTTTGAAAAGTTCCTATATTATAAAAAGTATAATTAAGATTATGCAGATTTAATTTATATGGTTCTTTATTTAAGTTTAATTTTGTAAAAGTTATCTTTGCATTTTTTATTGCAGTTTTAAGTACTTGAAACTCTAAGTTAGAGTTTGACTCACTTTTATCTTTTTTAGTAGGTTTTATTAATTTTTCTAAATTAAAACTTTCATTTTCATATTGGATAATATTTATATAGGGATTATCAATTTCTAAATTTTTAAAATTTATATGTTTCTTATTTAAGGATGTGACTAAAGAGAAATCTAACAATATTTTATCAATAGTAAAAGTAGTAGTTTTTTTATCAAATATTTTAATATTATATGCAGAGAATTTTAATAAAAAAGGATTAAATTCTATTTTTTTGATTGTAATTTTTTGTGTTATATTTGCATTAATGATTTCTTCAATTTTAGGTTTTGCTATCTTAGGGATGGCAATAAAACCTAAAATAGTATATATTAGAAAAATTGAGGAAAGAGTTATAAATAATTTGTTATTTTTCATAATTAGTCCTATTATCATACCCTTAAATTATAACACAGCTATGTTAATAAAAAATTGTTATATTTAAATTATTAATAAGTTTGTTCTCTTGAAATATCTTTTTTTTTCAACAGAAAAATTATGTTCATAGTTTAATTTTTAAAAAATTTATATGTTTGATAAAGTAAATAGTGTAAATAGTTTAAGTAGAATAAATCTTATATTTTATTGTTAAGTTTTAGATTGTTATTTATAAAGATAAAAGTTAATATTTTTTCTTTTATTTACTATTTGGTACAATCGCGACTATGAAAGGATAGCAATGACAGTTATAGAGTTATTTCAAAGATTATTAAGATTTAAATCTGTTACGCCAAATGATGATGGAGCATTTGATTTTATTAAAGAGTATTTAGGAGATACTTGGAAGTGTATTAATGTAGATTTAGAAGGTGTGAAAAATAGATTTTATTATAAAAAATTTAATAATAATCCTCAACATTTATGTTTTGCTGGACATATTGATGTTGTACCACCTGGAGAAGGGTGGGAGGTAGATCCTTTTGCTGCTGATATAGTTGATGGTGTAATAACTGCAAGGGGTACACAAGATATGAAAAGTGGTGATGCAGCATTTTTATATGCTTGTAAACATACACAAAATTTTGATGGAACTTTAAGTATTTTAATGACTTCTGATGAAGAGGGAGAAGGAACTTATGGAACTATTAAAATGCTTGAATATTTAAAAGATATTGATTTTATTCCTCATTATGCGGTTGTTGCAGAACCTACTTGTGAAGAGATATTTGGAGATGCCATTAAAGTAGGACGAAGAGGAAGTATCAATGGATATCTTACAATTAAGGGGAAACAAGGTCATGCAGCATATCCAGACAAGTGCATAAATCCAGTACATAATTTTGCAGAAATTTTGCCTAGAATTGCAGGAAAAAATCTAGATGATGGTGATGAATATTTTGCTCCATCTAAAATGGTGATTACTGACATTAGAGGTGGAATGAAAGTTACAAATGTAACACCTAATGAGTTAAAGTTGATGTTTAATGTAAGAAACTCAACAAATACTACAATAAAGAGTGTTGAAGAGTTTATCCATAAAAATCTTGAAGGTTTAGAATATGAGTTTAGAACAACTCAAGGCTCTTTTCCTTTTGTTACAAATAAAGAATCAAAAGTTGTAAAAGCTATGGAAAACTCTATTTCAAAGATTCTTGGAGTTACTACAAAACATAGTACAGCTGGTGGAACAAGTGATGCTAGATATTTTGGAAGCTTTGGAATTGAAGCAATTGAGTTTGGAGTAATCAATGATACTATTCATAGTGTTCAAGAGAGAACAACAGTTAAAGAAGTAGAAGATTTAACTAAAGTTTATATGGATTTAATTGGAAATTTTTAATAAATTTGTTTAATTTACATTCATTTCTCTTTTAATGTTTTTTTAATTCTACTTAAATGAGTAGGTGAAATGCCAAGGTATGAGGCAACATGATGTTGTGAGAGTCTTGGTAAAATATGTTCAAACTCTTTTAAAAATCTTTTATATCTAACTTGTGCATCTTCTAATACTAAAGCATAAGTATTATGATCTTTTTGAAGTATCCAATGCTTCTCTAAATATAAGATATGAAACATTTTTAAATCTTCAAAATCTTTTAGAATTTTTCTATATTCTGTATGATTTATATCAATAACAATTGAGTTCTCTAAAGCTTGTACACAGGATGTAATAGGACTATTACTTAATAATGAAACCATTGGTCCATAAAATCTTGTTTCCCAAAAGAAGTTTTTAGTATACTCTTCACCATACTCATTTGTTGAATATGTTCTAAAAAGCCCCTTGTAAACAAAAGAGATTTCATCTACTTCATCATATATATCAAAAGCAAAACTATTTTTTTTTATTTCTCTTATGGTAGATATTTTTTTAAACTCATTCCATGTTAGTTCTGAAATAGGGTAGTAACTGTCAAGAGTCTTTTTCAAAGATTCTAATATTTGTATTTTATTTAAATTCATATTCTCTCTACTATTTTTTTGCAAAGAATAGTATATCTTTATTAAAAAATCAACATATGTAAATGACAAAAATAAAATATTATAATAATCTTCGGATAAAAAAAGGAAAAAATATGTCAAAAGAGTTAAATGCCCATCTAATTATTTTATTTGCAACTTTTTTAGTGGGAGGTTCTTTTATTGTATCTCAAAAACTATCAGGAATAATAGATCCTATTTCAATCACACTTTTAAGATTTGTTATTGCTTCAGTTATCTTAGCACCCATTGTGTTATGGAAAAAAAGTTATAGAGAGAAGATTGGAGCTACTTTTAAAAGAGCGATGATTATTAGTTTTTTTTATTCACTATTTTTTATTGGATTATTTACCTCTTTAGAGTATACAACAGCATTAAATACAGGTACTATTTTTACTCTTGTACCTTTAATAACAGCAATAATATCAATTTTTGTTTTTTCACAAAAAATACCATTAAAACAATATCTTGTTTATTTTGTAGGGATTGTTGGAACTTGTATTGTAGTTTTTAAAGGTAGTTTTGACCTTTTTGTATCTCTTCATTTAAATAAAGGGGATATTCTATTTCTTTTTTCTATTTTTTCTATGGCTTTATATTCTGTATGTGCAAAATATTTTCATAAAAAAGATGATAAGTTAATTGTTTTAGTTTTTTTGACACTTGTTGGTGGTTCTATTTGGATGACAATTGCTTTATTAGTTTTTGATATTCCTTTACAATGGGATAGAATTAATGGGCGAGAGATTTCATATATGGCTTATTTAAGTATTGCAGCAACACTAATTACTTCATATTTGTATCAGAAAGGAACTATAATATTAGGACCTAAAAAAGTTATGGCATATGTATATTTAAATCCAGCCTCAATTGCAATACTAATGTTTGTTTTTGAATCAGTAGGTGTAAATCTTTTTATGGCGATAGGTATTTTAGTATCTTCTTTGGCTACTTTTATTCTACTAAGAGAATAAAAGTTTGGTGATAAGTAGTAAAGTAAGTAAGTATTTTTACTTACCTATCTTTAATTTCTACTCCATATTCTTGAAGCATTTTTATCCAATTGACTCTTTCACCTTTTGTATCAAATAATGCAGGTGTTCCTCCTATTCCTAATTCATTTGCAATAGCCATTTGCTCATCTAAACTTTTTTGTAATTTTTCTAATTCATTTTTTGAAATTTTTCTATTTATAAATGCAGGTGTATCTTTTGTAGTAGAAAGCATTGCTTTTATTTTAGCTTCATAAGATTTTTGACTCATTATATATAAAGAAATATCTTTTGCATCTTTATGAATGTTAAGAGGGAAAAAGAAAACTCTAATTTTTACTTTATCTTCAATTTGAGAAAAATATGATTCAAACTCTTTACAATATGGACATTCTGGGTCAGTAAATAGAATATACTCATCTTTACCTTTACCAAATGTGAAAGCCTCTTTTCCAAGTGTTGGTTTTATATCAACTGGAATTTCAAGTAGTGTACCATCTTTTATACTAATAACATCACCTGCAATTAAATATTTTTTATCCTTAGAAAGATAGATTTGTTCAGAATTACCTCTAACTGAAACATTTAGAAGATATAAACTTTTTGCATCATATGCTGATTTAACTATTATTTGAGCCTTTTGAAAAAGTTCAAGATTCTGAATCTCTTTTATTTCTTTGTCAGATATTGGAGTAACTGCGTATGTCGTTGAAATCAATGCAAATAAAATTGCAAAAACTTTAATAATTTTTTTCATTGTTTTTCCTGTAAATAAATTTATGACATAATACAATTTTTATGTTTAGAAATCGTGAAGAAAATTTCTTTTTTTGATAGATGGGTATAAAAAACTTATAGGATGTTATCCTAGAAATATTTTTAAATAAAAGTGTTAATTTTCACAAATATTTTTAGAAGTAATTTCCCCAAACTCTTTAGTATACTCAATTCCCCATTTATACATCTCTTCTAATACAGGCTTTAATCTATTTCCAATATTAGTTAATGAATAAACAACTTTTGGTGGTACTTCTGGAAATGCTTCTCTATGTATAATATTTTTTTCTTCTAATTCTTTTAATTTTATTGTTAATGTTTTCTGTGTAATTTCAGAGATTAATTCATGTAACTCTTTGAATCTTTTTTCAGAATCTAATAGATGCCAAATAATTGCTAACTTCCATCTATCATTAAATATATCTAGGGTTACAGCTACTGAACATTTATATTTTTTATCATTTATTAAATACATTTTATTCCTTTATCTGAGAAATTATATCATAAAGATATAAAAGTTACATTACTTACCTAAAATAAAGCAAGGATAAATTAAGTTTATAAGATATATAATTTCCAAAATTAAAATGTAGAGATTAATAAAATGGTTAAAACTTATAAAAGGAGATATTAATGGATAAAACGTTTATGGAAGCTATGGATTTTAGACATGCATGTAAGATATTTGATGAGAGTAAAAAAATCTCTGAAGAGGAGTTCAATTTTATTTTAGAAGCAGGAAGAAAATCCCCTTCTTCTTTTGGTATGGAACCTTGGAAATTTCTAGTTATTACAAATGCTAAATTTAAAGAAAAACTAAAACCAGTTTGTTGGGAACAACCCCAAGTTACAACTTGTTCACATTTAGTTATATTTTTAGCAGCTATTGAAAATGTTAAACCTGAATCAGGAGTTCCAAGAAAAAAGTTTGGAAGAAGAGAAATGCCCGAAGAAAAATATGATTTTTATTTAAATCTTTATGCTGATCATTTAGCTGACACCTTATCAACAGATGAAAAAATTTTGGCTTGGACAGCAAGACAGAATTATATAGCTGCTGCAAATATGATGACAGCGGCTGCTATTAAAGGAGTTGATTCTTGTCCAATTGAAGGTTTTGAGAAAGAGAAAGTAGAAGAGCTTTTGGAACTTGATACTAAAAAATATCAAGTGGCATTAATAGTACCTTTTGGGTATAGAATAAATGAACAATCATCTCAATTAAGGGAAAAATTAGAAGATGTTGTTGATTTTATTAAATAGTATAGAGAAAAACTTTCTCTATACTTAAAAATATATCTATATCTAAAAATCTAATTCTTTTAAAAATTATCAAAAAGTTGCTATAATATTTCAAAAAAAATTTCAAAAAGTTGTTGTAATATTTTAAAAAATTGCTATAATTGTTATTTTAAAAGGAGTACTTATGTTGGTTTTAGAGATAGATGATATTAAAAAAATTATTGATAAAATAGGATTTAAAAAATATTTTTTTAAATTAATTGATTCAATAGAAGAAGATTATAAAGCTTGGGATGAGTTTGAAAAAATGCCAAGAGTAGCAACCCATGTAGATGGTGGAGTTATTGAACTTATGCCAGTTTCTAATAAAAGTCAATACTCTTTTAAATATGTAAACGGTCATCCCAAAAATCCAAAAAAAAGTAATAAATTAACAGTTATGGCAACAGGACAACTCTCTTTAGTAGAGACAGGTGAACCTCTTATGTTTTGTGAGATGACTTTGTTAACTGCGTTTAGAACGGCTGCAACATCTGCACTTGCTGCAAAATATTTAGCTAAAAAAGATTCAAAGGTTTTATGTTTAATAGGAACAGGTGCTCAAAGTGAGTTTCAATATCTTGCTTTTTCATATATTTTTGATATAAAAGAGCTTAGATATTATGATATTGATTCTAAAGCAATGGAAAAAATGCAAAAAAATTTAAGTTCATATGATGTAAAACTAATTGCTTGTAAAAATACACAAGAAGCTGTTGAAAGTGCTGATATTATTACTACTTGTACTGCTGATAAAAAATATCAAACAATTCTCACAAATGAGATGATAAAAAAAGATGTTTTTATTAATGCTATTGGTGGTGATTGTCCTGGTAAAACTGAACTTGAACAAAAGCTTGTAGAAGAGTCAAAGGTTGTTGTTGAGTTTTTAGAACAGTCTAAAATTGAAGGAGAGATACAGCATTTAGGTGAAGATTATAAGTGTCCAGAACTTCATGAAATTGTAAAAAAAGATATATCTTTAAATGTAAGTAAAGATGGTACTATTATTTTTGATTCTGTTGGTTTTGCTTTGCAAGATTACTCTGTACTTAGATTAACTTATAATTTAGCAAAAGAGTTAAATATTGGAAAAGATTTAAATTTAATACCTCAAATTGAAGATGTGAAGGATTTATTCTATTTATTAAAGGAGTAGTAGCATATGAAAGATTTTTCTAGGTTTATAAAGATAGTTAAAGTCTACTCAGATATAGCAGGAAGAAGAAAAGGTGCAGGACTTGGAATAGATGCACTTGTGAAATCATGTGAAGAGAAAGGTTCTAGATACTTTAAAAAATATCCAGCTGAAGTAATTCTTCATGAAAACAGAGCATATGAAGAGAAGAGTAAATACAAATATGCAAAATATATTGATAAAATAAGTTTAGTTATAAATAGAGTCTCAAGTCGGATTAAAGAGCTTCGTGATGAAAAGTTCTTTCCTATTGTTTTATCAGGAGATCATGCTTCTTGTGCAGGAACAATGAAAGGTTTAAAATTGGCACATCCTGATGATGAAATAGGAGTTGTTTATATAGATGCCCATGCTGATATTCATAGTCCATATACAAGTCCAAGTGGAAATATGCATGGTATGCCTTTATCAATAGTTACAGCAATAGATAATATTGAATCAAAAATAAATAATCCAACTATTGAAGAGCAAAGATATTGGGAAGATTTAAAAGGTTCTTCTCCTATTATTAAGCCTGAAAATATTGTTTTTTGTGCTTTAAGGGATTATGAACGTGCTGAAGATGAATTAATAAATAAATATAGAATTAAAAAATATTCTGCAAAAGATATTACCTATTTGGGAATTAAAAAAATTGTTGATGAAATATTTATAAAACTAGAAAATTGTAAACACATCTATGTCTCTTTTGATGTGGATAGTATAGATCCTATTTACTTACCTGGAACAGGGACTCCAAGTGAAGATGGTTTGAGTTTTGAGCAAGCCTTACAATTAAATATGCAGTTGATAAAAAATGAAAAGGTATGTTGTTGGGAAATTGCTGAGATTAATCCAAAGTATGATGAAAATGGAAGAGGAACAAAGGCTATTTTTAATATTTTAGAATTAGTGACAAAAATGTTAATTAAAAACTACTAATAATGCTTTTATTAATCATAGTATAAATGAAGATATAAACCTTAATCTATTATATTACTACCTATATGCTATAATTGCAGCTTACAAAAAATTAAGGTTTTATAATATATGAATGATGTTCAAATAAATACACAAAAGTTTATTGTTAAATTCTTTCCTGAAATTATGATAAAGGGGAGTAAAGCCAAAAGACAAATGGTTGATCAACTTTTTGCAAATCTTCAAAAGATACTTGGGAAAATCGATAAAGATATAAAATTAAAAAAGTTTTTTGACAAAATAGAGATTGTTTGTTCTTTAGAGTTTGTTACAGAGATTAGACTAAAACTTCAAGAGACATCTGGCATTGAACTTGTGCTAGAGGCAATACAGTATGATAATGTAAAAACTATCGATGAAATAAAAGTTATAGTAAATAGAGCAATGGGCGATGAAATCATTGGAAAAACTTTTGTAGTAAGAGCTAAAAGATCTGGAACACATGATTTTAAATCAACTGAAATAGAAAGAATAGTTGGTGGATATATGTTAGCTCATAATAAAACAAAAGGTGTTGATTTAAAGAATGCTGAAGTAACTATTAATGTTGAACTTATTAATAATCAACTAAATATTATTACTCACAAATTTAAAGGTCTTTCAGGTTTTCCTATTGGGACTCAAGGGGAAATTTTATCTTTAATGTCAGGTGGGTTTGATTCTACAATTGCAAGTTATCTTATGATGAAAAGAGGAGTAAAAACACATTTTATCTTTTTTAATCTTGGTGGCATTGCACATGAAATTGGAGTAAAACAGGTTGCCTTTTATCTATGGAATAAGTTTGGTTCTTCCCATAGGGTATCTTTTATTTCTGTTCCTTTTGAAGATGTTGTAACTGAAATATTTAGGTCAACGAGTGAATCTTATATGGGAGTTACTCTTAAAAGACTTATGCTAATGGCGGCTGAAAAAATTGCTAATAATAAAGGTATTGATGCTTTAATGACAGGGGAGAGTGTAGCACAAGTATCTTCTCAAACTTTAAGAAATCTTGCCTTAATTGATAAAGCAACTACTAAATTAGTATTAAGACCTCTTTCAACAATGAATAAACCACAAATTATAGATATATCAAACTCTATTGGTACTAGAAAGTTTGCAGAGACTATGCCAGAGTATTGTGGTGTTATCTCTAAAAATCCTGTAACTCATGGCTCATTTGATAGAATGGAAAAAGAGGCTAAGAAGTTTGATTACTCTGTTTTAAATAAAGCAGTAGAAGATGCAAAAGAGACTTATGTGGATGAGATTGTTAATGATATTGAAGATATAGGTCAAATTGAGATAATAAATGATTTATCATCAAAAGAGTATATAGTTATTGATATTAGACAATCAAAAGATTGTATTGAAACATCTTGTGAAACTTTGAAGATTCCATTTTATAATTTAAAAACTGAGTTTAAAAAGCTTCCACAAGATAGACAATACCTTTTTTATTGTGATAAAGGGATATTAAGCCAATTACATGCACAATATTTAAGAGATTCAGGGAACTATACAAATATTAAGGTTTATAGACCTTAGTATCTATATAATTAAATATATTTGAAAACTAATGATGTTAATGTTGTATATATGATAAAGGTTAATATTATTTTTATTTAGATGTAATTTTTATCTAGATTAAATAAAATTAAGTCTAAGTTTTTTTAGATATAATCGCGATATAAAATAGTAATGGAGAATTCAATATATGGTTCAAGTAGTAAACCTTAAAAAAGCATTTGGTCCAAGAGTGTTATTTCAAGATATTAATTTAAAACTAGATACAGGGAAAAGATATGGACTTATCGGTGCTAATGGTGCTGGAAAATCAACATTTCTTAAAATCCTTTCTGGGGAAGAAGATGCAACAGAGGGTGAAATTCAAGTTCAAAATGGAAAAAAAGTTGGTGTTTTAGGACAAAATCAATTCGCTTATGAGTCTTATTCACTTTTTGATACAGTTCTTTTAGGAAATAAAAGATTATATAATGCAATAAAAGAGAAAGAAGAGTTATATATGAGTCCAGAGTTTACTGATGAAGTAAACAATAGACTTGCGGAACTAGAGATTATATGTGTTGAAGAAGACCCAACATATGAGTATGATGTTAAAATTACTAAAATTCTAGAAGATTTAGGCTTTCCATCAGCAACTCATAATAATTTGATGTCAACATTAACAGGTGGAGATAAGTTTAAAATTTTATTAGCACAGGTTTTATTCCCTAAACCAGATGTTTTATTTTTAGATGAGCCTACAAATAACCTTGATATTTCTACAATTGGTTGGTTAGAAAATCAATTACAGCACCATGATGGAACAATGGTTGTTATCTCTCACGATAGACACTTTTTAAATGCAGTTTGTACACATATTTTAGATGTTGATTTTAAAAAAATTAGAGAGTTTACTGGTAATTATGATGATTGGTATATTGCTTCAACTGTATTAGCAAAACAGCAACAAGCTGATATGAGTAAAAAGTTAAAAGAGAAAGAAGAGCTTGAAAAATTTATTGCTAGGTTTTCTGCTAATGCTTCTAAAGCCAAACAAGCAACTTCTAGACAAAAACAATTAGACAAATTAGATATTGGTGCTATTGAAATTTCAAGTAGGAGAGATCCTTCTATTATTTTTAAACAAAAAAGAGAAGTTGGTAAAGAGCTTTTAACTGTTAAAGGAATCTCAAAATCATATGATACTCAAGTGGTTTTAAATGATATATCATTTAGTGTTGAGAAGGGTGATAAAATTGCACTTATTGGACCAAATGGTATTGGTAAAACAACATTATGTGAAATTATTGTTGAAAATATAAAACCAGATTCAGGTGAAATTCATTGGGGTGCAACAATTCAAAATGGTTATTTCCCTCAAAATGCTACTGATTTAATTTTTGGTGATATTACACTTTATGATTGGTTAAGATCTTTTGATAGAGATGCAGATATTTCTGAGATTAGAAACTGTCTTGGAAGAATGCTATTTAATGGTCAAGAACAAGAGAAAAAAGTTGAATCTTGTTCAGGGGGAGAAAAGCATAGAATGTGGCTTTCAAAAATTATGCTAGAACAACCAAACTTTATGGTACTAGATGAACCAACAAATCACTTAGATCTTGAAGCTATTATTGCACTAGGAGAGAGCTTATTGTCATATCAGGGTTCAGTTATTTGTGTATCTCATGATAGGGAACTACTTGATGCTTTTGCAAATAGAATTATTGAGATTCAAGAGGATGGTTCTATTATTGATTTCAAAGGAAGTTATGAAGAGTATATTGAGTCTAAAGAGTCTTGATTTTTGGGTTTTAAAGAAAAAAAGAAGGGAAATCCTTCTTTTTTGTGATATTTTTTAATTATTTTGCATGTCTTGATGCCATTCTAACTTCTCTTCTTTTTATGGCATCATTGTATCTTCTTTTTTCATCTTCAGTTTTAGGTTCAAGTTTAGGTACAGAGACAGGTTCTCCTTCTTCATCCACTGCAACCATTGTGAAGTAGCAAACGTTAGTATTCTTCATTGTATGATCTTTAATATCTTCTGAAATAACTTTAATTCCTACTTCCATTGATGTTCTTCCTGTATAGTTTACAGAGGCATGGAAAGTGACTAAAGATCCAATTTTAATGGGGTTTTTAAAAAGAACCATATCCACTGAAAGTGTTACAACATAAGTACCTGTATATCTTGCTCCACATGCATATGCAACATGATCTAGCATTTTAAGAATTTCGCCACCATGTACATTTTTCCCAGTAAAGTTTGCTTTCTCTGGTGTCATTAACATTGTCATAGTTATTGATTTATCACCTGCATGAACACTACTCATAATTATAGCCTTTTTTATAAATATATAATAGTATTATAAAATATTAAATACTAATATTTAAATTAAACTAGATTAAAGTTAATTAATTTAAAAAAAAACATAAAAAAGGTAACACATTCTATACTTTGAAAATTTAAGTAAATTTATTAGTTAAATAAAGTATTAAGTTAATAGTATTAAAATTGTTAACTTAAGATAGGGTTTATAAATAAACAATAAATTTACTTTATAATTATTTTTTCCAGACAGAGGAGAAGTTATGAGAGTTCTATTCATTACAATTGTTCTTGCGATGACTTTGTTATCAACAGAGATAACCTTAGGTGTTGTTCCTCAACAAAGTCCTTTAAAATTATCAAAAAAATGGTTACAAGTGACTTCTTATTTAGAAAAACAGACAGGTATTAAAGTTATTTTTAAAACAGAAACTTCAATTCCTAAGTTTGAAAAAAAGCTTTATAATGGTGAATATGATATCTCATATATGAATCCTTATCATTTTATAGTAGCTCATAAAAAAAGAAATTATGAAGCTTTTACAAGAGCAGATAAAAAAATCGTAGGTATTTTACTTGCAAAAGAAAAAGGTTTTGATGTAACAAAAAGAGAAAATGTAGAAGGTAAAACTTTTCTTTTCCCTGCACCAAATGCCTTTGCTGCAACTTTATTGACAAAATTTGAGTTAAGACAGAAGTATAATTTTAATATAGATAAAGATGCAAAGGTACTATATGTTAATTCTCATGATTCTGTTTATAAAGGAGTTTCAAGAGATATTGGTTTAGTTGGAGGTGGTATTATAAGAACATTTAATAATTTTATTGATAAAAATGATAAAGATAACTTACATATTGTTTATAAAACTTCTGCATATCCAAGTCATCCCATTGCAGCACATCCAAGGCTTGATAAAAGTTTAGTAAAAAAATTACAACAAGCTTTTTTAAATATGCCAGAGAATATTAAAGAGTTATTAAGCATTAAAAATTTTATAATAACTGATTCTACTGAGTATGAAGTCATTTCCAATGTTAAAGAGGTTGAATAAAGAGTTTTAAATGACATTTAAATATAGATTTATTCTATTTTTTGTATTAATTGAAATAGTTTTTATTACATTAATTGTTACAATGAATTTTGTAACAATTAATGATTCTTCAAAAAAATTAACAGAGGAAAAAATTCAATCAAATATAGAGTTTTTAGATCAATTGTTTAAAGTACCAATTAGTATTTATGACTTAGCTACTTTAGATAATCTTGTTTCAAAGACTAGTACTTTAGACTACGTGAACTCTTTAGTCCTTTTAGACTCTCAGGATAAGATACTCTCTAAAAAGTATAGTTTTAAACATATAAAATTAAAGCAACTATTAAAAACAAAGAGAGATCAAACTTTTAATTTTGAAGATGAAACCTATGAAGTAAGATACAAAGAGCTTATTGAAGATGAGATAAAGTTAGGCTCTTTTTATATTATTTTTGATACTTCTGAGAATTTTAGATTTATTAAAACGGCAATGAAAAATACGGGATTAATAATCCTATTAGAGATTCTTTTATCAACAATTTTATCTTATGTTATAGGTAGTAGGTTAACTATTATGCTTACAAAACTATCTAAAACAGCCAAAGAGATTGGTGAGTATAAATATCCTGAAGTACCTTATCAAAATAAGAGTGATGAAATTGGAATTCTTGCAAAATCGATGGCTCAAATGTTAATTGATTTAAAAGAGAGAAATGAAAAGTTGAAAAATTTAGCAAGAGAGTTAAATTTGCAAAAAAATGAATTAATTAAAGCAAATAAATCAAAAGATGATTTTTTAGCAAATATGAGTCATGAGTTAAAAACGCCATTAAATTCTATAAATGTAATCTCTTCTGTGATGATGAAGAATCGAAGAGGAACACTTGAAGAAGAGCATATTAAAAACCTTAGTATAATAAATAAATGTGGGAAAGATCTACTATATTTAATTAATGATATATTAGATCTATCTAAGCTTGAAGCAGGAGAGTTAGTATTAAACTATGATTCTATTGATTTTACTGAAATGATGAGTGAAATAAAAGATATGTTTGAACTACAAATAAAACAAAAAAATTTAGAATTTATATATAAAGTTCCAAATGATATTACATATATTTATAGTGATAAAAATAGAGTTGGTCAAATTATAAAAAATTTACTTAGTAATGCTCTAAAATTTACTGAAAAGGGTTCAATAAGTTTATGTGTTAATGATCTAGGTGAAAAAATTGAAATAATAGTTGAAGATCAAGGAATTGGTATAGAAAAAGAGAAAATAAAGACAATATTTGATAGATTTAAACAAGCTGATGAAAAAACAAATAGAAAATTTGGTGGTACTGGTTTGGGACTTGCAATTTGTAAAGAGTTATCTCTTCTTTTGGGTGGAGATATTTTTGTAAAGAGTAAAATAGCTAAAGGGACACTATTTAAAGTAGAAATACCAAAAAGAGAAAATGAGGTTGATAAATCTCTTTTTAGAAAACAAAACCTTGATAAAAAGAAAGATAGTTTAGAGTCAAACTCCTTAAGTGAAGAGGTTTTACTTTTAAATAATGATCCGATATCTTTTATGAATATTGTTGTTTTATTAAAAAGAATATGTAGTCTAGAACAAGTAAATGATTTATCAAAATTAATTTCATTAGTGGAAAATAGAATATATAAGTATGTTATAATTGATTTATCTACTATTGATGTTGAAAAAATTATTGAAATAGTTAAAAAATATGACTTACGTTTAATTTTGATTATTGATGATGAAAATGTTTTAAATAGGGATATAAAGAATCATTCAGTTGCGGTATTAAAAAAACCAATAAAGAAAGAAGAACTAATAAAAATTATAGAAGGATAAAAGATGGGTAGATTTTCAGTTTTGATTATTGATGATTTAGAAGCTAATATTTTTTCAATGAAACTTGTTTTAAATGAGTATTTTGATGATATTGAAATTTATGAGGCATTGAGTGTTGATGATGCATTAATATGTATCATGAAAAATGATATAAATTTAATTTTATCTGATGTTCAAATGCCAGGCGTTGATGGTTTTGATTTAGTTCAATATCTTAAAAATGTTGAAGAAACGAAAAATATTCCTATTATTCTAGTCTCTGCAATGTATAATGATTCTGAATATATTAAAAAAGGTTACGAAGTAGGTGCAATTGATTATATTACTAAACCAATTGATGATCTAATACTCTCTTCAAAATTAAAAATTTATATAGATTTATATAAAGAAAAAAATGAACAAAAAGAAGAGATAAATGAGAAAGAGCGTCTTTTAAATGAACAAATGAAAATTAATTCAATGGTAGAAGGTTTAGAACAACATCAAAAAAAACTTAAAGATTATGATGGTTTTTTATATGATGAAAATAGTGAAATTGATTTAACGAAAGTTTCAAATCTTAAGAGAAAAATAGATGAGTTGATAAATGATAATTAAATCATCTCATTCATCTGTTCTTCTGTTATTACATTAACACCTAATTCAATAGCTTTGTCATACTTACTTCCAGCCTCTTTTCCATAAATTAGATAATCGGTTTTTTTAGATATTGATGAACTTACTTTAGCTCCTAAAGCTTCTAAATCTTTTTTAATGATACCTCTACTTTTGCTCATTGTTCCTGTTAAAACTACAGTTTTGTTTTTAAAAGCATTTTCTACTATTTTTTGTTTTATTTCTATTTCAGGATTTATAATTTCAAGAAGTTTTAAAACAAGTTTTTTATTTACATTCATAAAATCTATAAAAGATTTAGCCATTTGTTCTCCTATCCCATCAAGTGCAATAAGTGAATCTAAATCAATATTAATAATTTCCATTCCAAACTCTAAACAGATTTGTTTAGAAGCGACTTCCCCAATATGTTCAATTCCTAAAGCATTTATAACTCTATGAAGTTTCGTTCCTTTAGTCTTTTCTATTGCATTTAGAAGTTTATTGATTTTTTTTTCTTTAAATCCTTCAAGATCTTCTAAATCTTCATATTTTAATGAGTACAAATCTAAGATATCATATATCTTTTTTTCTTTTACAAGAAGTTCAATAATTTTATTTCCAAGACCGTCAATATTCATACAGTTTTTAGATGCAAAATAGATAATAGAGTTTGTAACAATACTTGGACAATCGAGATTTTGGCACTTAATTAAAGTGCCTTCATCATGTAATTTGCTATTACATTTTGGACAGTTTGTTGGTCTTTTTATCTCTTCTTGTGTACCATTTCGTCTGTTATGGAATACTTTAGTAATTTTTGGAATAATATCTCCACTTTTTATAATAATTACTTCATCATTGATTCTCAAATCAAGTCTTTTTATCTCATCATAATTGTGTAAAGAAGCTCTTTCAACCATACTTCCATCTATGTGTGTTGGTTCAACAACTGCAACAGGAGTAATTACACCTGTTCTTCCCACTTGTTGAATAATATCTTTAATTTTAGTTGTTTTTTCAACAGAAGGAAATTTATAAGCACATGACCACCTAGGAAATTTTACTGTATATCCAAGTTCTTCTTGAGTTTCTATATTATTGATTTTTACGACCATTCCATCTAACATCATCTCAATTGAGTCTCTTTGTTTAATTATTCTATGGTAAGCTTCTTCTATTCCTTCAATTGTTGATGTTATAATTTGAAGTGGGGGAGTAACAAAACCAAGAGAGTAGATATATTCCATCATATCTGAAGTTCTTGTAAACTCTAAAGAGTTCTGTCCAACACCCCATACATTGAAAAACAGTTTTCTAGAAGCTGTAATAGAGGAATCTAATTGTCTTAAACTTCCTGAAGCTGCATTTCTAGGGTTTGCAAATTGTGCTTCATTGTTTTGTCTTCTTTGTTCATTTATTTTCTCAAAATCAGCTTTTTTGATAACGACTTCACCTCTAATCTCTAGTTGACTTTGTTCTTTTATTTGAAGAGGAATAGAGTGTATAGTTTTTACATTATTTGTAACATCCTCTCCAATACTTCCATCTCCTCTGGTTATAGCTTGTTTTAAAAGACCATTTTCATAAATAAGATTAAGTGAAGCACCATCAAACTTTGGTTCACACATAAACTCTAAATTATCATTAACTTTTTTTGCTCTATTTATCCAATCAATTAGTTCTTCTTTATTAAAGACATCTTCTTGAGACCACATTCTACTTAAATGTTTTGCTTTTTTAAATCCTTCAAGAATCATTCCTCCAACTCTTTTGTTTGGTGAGTTTGGATGTGACTTTTCAGGATAAGTTTGTTCAAAGCTTAAGCATTCCCTAGCTAAGCTATCATACTCTTCATCTGTTGCAATAGGATTATCTTCTACATAATAAGCATGTGCCCAAGAAATAAGTTTTTGTATCTCTATTTTATATTTTTCATCTGTCATTAATTAATCTCTTTATCTTAAATTAAAAATTTATTGTATCAAAAGTTGGTTTATTATTATAAAAATAATATAAATAGTAACATTTTGATAATACTAAGATTTTAATATTATTATGATATTATTTTAATATATAATAGAACTAAAGGGAGTTTTATGGGAAAAATTACTCTTCTATTTTTATTAGTGTTTTTTAGTTCATTTTTAGTGGCAAAACAAGAGATTATTGTATATACCTATCATAATCATGGACCCTTTATAATAGAAAATAAAGGACTTAGTTTTGATTTAATTAATTATTTAAATCAAAATCAAAATGAATACAATTTTAAATTAAAAATTATTCCTAGAAAAAGATTAAACTATATCTTAGAACCTTGGATAAATAAAGAGTGTGTAAATGAAAAAAAATGTCATAAAGACTGGATGGTTCTTTGGGTAAATCATAATTGGAACTTTGGGGAAGATTCTTTAAAAAATTTTTTGTGGACACCACTATTGAAAGATACGAATATAATTATATCTTCATCTAAAAATAAATTTGAGTATACAAATGTTTATAGTTTGGTAAATAGAAGCTTTGCAGGTATTGATGGACATAGATATATTGGTATTGATGATCTTGTAGAAAAAGGATTAATTAAAAGAATTGATGGGAAAAGTGAAGTTAAAAATTTAGAGCTTTTAATAAAACAAAGAATAGATGTTACAATTTTGCCAAATTCAGCATTTATTTATTATAAAAATGCAAATTCTAAATTTAAAACTTTATATAGTTCAAAGACTCCCCAGCAAGTATATATGAGAAATATTATGACAAATAGTTATAATACAAAACTTATAAAAAAACTTGATAGTTTAAGATTAGAAGAACTTTATAAGTAAAGGTAAATTTTTATGTTTAGATTTAAAGACACGATAGGGAATTTATTATTTAAAAAAATTTTTTATGGATATATTCTATTAATGATATTAATTAGTTCTTATCAGATTTATGCAGAATATACCTCTGCACAAAAGTATATTGAAAAAGAGTTACTTAGTGCTGAAAAATCTTTTAGTCCAATTTTGTCTAAAAGTGTTTGGCATTTTGATGAGGCAATTATTAAATCTGAGGCAAAAGCTATTTTAAGCTATGGAAATATTGAAGGTGTAGCTATAGTTTCTCCAAATGATGAAGTTTTTATACTTGATGGTTTGATTTCTTTAGATATGAAAGAGTATAAAAAGTATATTTTTAAAGATCAGTCTCTTTTTAAAGTTAAATATTCTGATAATCTTCTTCAAAGAAGTTTCAATCTAAAAGATGAACTAATTTCTAATGAAGTTTTAGCTAAAGTTACTTTTTTTATTGATAAAAATAAGGTTTTTGAAATTGTTCAAGAGAGTGTCTCTTTAATTTTATTCAATGTTATTTTAAGTGCAATTATTTTATGGATGCTATTTATCTATTTTGCAAATAAGATTTTAACTGAACCTTTAGAGGACTTAATTAAAGCTACAAAAGAGTTGGGTGAGAAAACTTATAATGAAACAGAGATTAAGTTTAATACCCATAGACATCACGAATTAAATACCTTAACTGAAAACTTTAATATCATGTCAAAACAGATTAATGAAGCTTTCATTAATATGAAACAGCTTACTATTATCCAAAATAAACAGAAAAAAGATCTTGAAGAGGCAAATAAATATAAAAATGATTTCTTGGCTAATATGAGTCATGAATTAAAAACTCCTCTTAATTCGATTAATGTAATTAGTTCAGTTATGATGAAAAATAGAAAAAATGAACTTAGTCCTGAACATGTAAAAAATTTAAAAGTAATCAATAATTGTGGAAATGATTTATTATACTTAATAAATGATGTTTTAGATATATCTAAACTTGAAGCAGGTGAAGTCACTTTAAATATGCAACAAATTGATTTAGAAGCTTTAATGTATAGTATAAAAGATATGTTTGAACCACAAGTTCAACAAAAAAAGCTTAATTTAATTTTTGAGTATGATAATTCTATTGGAGATATCTATAGTGATGAAGTTAGAATTAAGCAGATAATAAAAAATCTTTTAAGTAATGCAATAAAATTTGTAAAAGATGGCACAATAAAATTTTTAATAACACAAGAAAATGATTTTGTAAAAGTTGATGTTGAAGATGATGGGATAGGAATTCCAAAAGATAAATTAGATCATATTTTTGATAGATTTAAACAAGCAGATGGAAGTACTACAAGAAAATATGGTGGTACAGGTTTAGGATTAGCAATTTGTAAAGAGTTATTAGATTTACTTCATGGAAGTATTAGTGTTGAAAGTGAAGTTGATGTGGGAACTAAATTTACAGTATTAATTCCTAAAAATTCAGAAAATGTAAAAGTGGTACTAAAAGAGGATAAAGAAGAGACTCCTATTGAGGAAGAAAAACAGAAGAGTAATAGAGCCTTAATTTTAAATAATGATCCTTTAACTTTTTTGCCACTTGTAGTTGAGCTAAAAAAAGAGTTTGAAGTTGACCAATCAAGTAAAATTGTAGATTTTTTTGCTTATCATAAAAAAAATAACTATGCTTTAGTTATTTTAGATATAAGTGGACACAAAGAGGAAAATATAATTAAGGTGATAAACTCTATAAAAGAACCTATTGTTATTGTATCTAGTGAAGAGACAACAACAAAGATAAAAGAGTTAGTAAAATCATTCTTTATTAAACCAATTGACAAAGAGTTATTTATTGAAAAGATTAGAGGAATAATAAATGGATAAATTTTCTGTACTTTTAGTAGATGATGTTGAAGAAAATATCTATTCTTTAAAAATGATTATTGAAGATAGTTTTGATATTAATATTTATAGTGCGTTAAGTGCCAATGAGGGAATGGAAATTCTAATGAAAGAGCATGTAGATTTAATATTAAGTGATATTCAAATGCCAGATATTGATGGTTTCCAATTTGCAGAATACATTAAATCAATTGAGAAAACAAAAAATATACCTATTATATTTATTACAGGTATTTATGATAAAGATGATTATCAAAAAAGAGGGTATGATTTAGGAGCAATAGAGTATATCTCAAAACCTATTAATGACAATCTTTTAACTGCAAAATTGAAGGTTTATATTGATCTTTTTGAAGAACAAAAAAAGACTCATAATGAGATAATAAAAAAAGATGAAATTTTAATTCATCAATCAAAAATGGCAACTATGGGTGAAATGATTGGGGTTATTGCTCATCAATTAAAACAGCCTTTAAATAATCTATCTTTATATTGTGCAGATGTTAAAGACTCATATACTTACGATGAAATTAATGATGAGTTTGTTAATGAATTTGACAAAAATACAAAAGAACAGATCTCTTTTATGACAGAAACAATTAATGATTTCCTTAATTTCTTTAATCCTAAAAAAGAGAGAAAAGAGTTTTTAATCAAAGAGTCATTAAATAAAACATTAGAGATATTAAAAAAACAACTTGAAAATGAGAATATAAAAATTAATTTAAATTTAGGAAATGAAACTGCCTTTGGTGTGGAATCTGAGCTTGAACAAGTATTTTTAAATCTTATTACAAATTCAAAAGAGGAGTTTGTAAATAAAGGGATTGAAAATAGGGAGATAAATATTACAAGTCTTACTAAAGATAATTATTCAATTACGATTTTGGAAGATAATGCTGGTGGAATAAAAGAGGAGAATCTTGATAAAATTTTTGATCCTTATTATACTACAAAAGAGCAAGGTACAGGAACAGGACTTTATATGGTAAAACTTGTGATAAAATCAAGTTTTCATGGAGATTTAAAAATTCAAAATAGTATTTATGGAGCTAAATTTATAATTGTAATACCAAATAAAGAAAAAAAGTAGAGAATTGATTAGATTTAAGTTTGACTTTTTATTAGTAAAAATTGATTATAATATCTATATATTTAGTATAGGGTTGTAGAATAATGAGTTATGAAGAGATTTTCATTCTAGGTTGGAATTTAAACTTAATAATGTTTTTATTGAATTTTGGACTTGCTTTTAAAATAATGATTTCAAAAACTAAAGAAGAATTAATTGAGGATAATAAGATATTAAGTGAACTTAAACTAGAGTTTGATAAATATTATCCATATAGGAAATATGAAACTATTGTTACATACCTAATACCATTTTGTGCCTTCTTTAGAATGTCTTATAGATTTTTAGAGATGTTTGCATTTTTTAATAGAAATCAAGATTGTACAATGGTTGATTATATGATTTATAAATATCAATCAGATATTGAACTTGCAAAAAATAGATTAAAATAATTAATACTAGAATTTTGAAATTTAATATTACAAAGGCAAAGGCCTTTGTAGTTTAAGAGTTTAGATAGTTCTCCATTTAGCTGGTCCAGTTGTATGAATTGAGTTTCCTTCAGTATCAACTGCAACTGTAACAGGCATATCTTTTACTTCAAATTCATAGATTGCTTCCATTCCCATCTCTTCAAATGCAAGAATTTTTGCATTTTTAATTGATTGAGAAATTAGATATGCTGCTCCACCAGTAGCAATTAGATAAGTTGATTTATACTCTTTGATTAAATCAATAGTTGGCTGTTTTCTTTCTGCCTTACCAATCATACCCATAATACCAATTTCCATCATATCTTTAGTAAATTTATCCATTCTTGTAGAGGTAGTTGGTCCAGCAGGTCCTACAACTTCATCTCTTACTGGGTCAACAGGTCCAACATAGTAGATAAATCTATCTTTTAAATCAACTCCATTTGGAAGTGGTTTTCCAGCATTTTTATATTCAACAATTTTTTTATGGGCAGCATCTCTTGCTGTTAAAATTTTTCCAGATAATAGTAGAGTATCTCCAGATTTAAACTCTTGAAGTTTCTGTTTTGTTAAATCTTCAATATTTACTCTTTTAATTGTATCCATTGGAAGTTCAATATCAGGCCAAATATCTAAATCTGGTTTTTCAAATTTGGCAGAACCATTTCCATCTAATTCAAAATGAATATGTCTAGTTGCTGCACAGTTGGGAATCATTGCAACTGGTAATGAAGCAGCATGACATGGGTAATCTAAGATTTTAACATCAAGAACAGTTGTTAAACCACCTAGACCTTGTGCTCCAATTCCAATTTTATTAATATCTTCATATAATCTAAGTCTCAACTCCTCTAGAGCATTTTTTGGACCTCTTTGTTTTAATTCATGTATATCAACATGCCCCATTAAAGCTTCTTTTGCAAGTAACATTGATTTTTCTGGATTTCCACCAATACCAATTCCTAGAATTCCAGGGGGACACCATCCAGCACCCATTTGCTCAACATTTGACATTACCCAATCATAAATTGAATCAGATGGATTTAATACTGCAAATTTAGATTTGTTTTCAGAACCTCCACCTTTAGCTGCAACAGTGATATCAAGCTTATCAGAGTTTGTATCTATTGAGTAATGAATTACAGCAGGTGTATTATTTTTAGTGTTTTTTCTCTCTCCTGCTGGGTCAGCAACAACTGAAAATCTTAATTTATTATCTGGATCAGTGTATCCTTTAGCAACACCTTCATTTAAAATATCTTCAATAGGTCTTGAAATATCAAGGTTAGCCTTTAAACCTACTTTTACAAATAGATTTATACTTCCAGTATCTTGACAAAGTGGTCTATGACCCATTGCACACATTTTTGAGTTTATTAAAATTTGTCCAATTGCATTTTTTGCTGATTCAGACTCCTCTTTTTCATAAGCTTCAACCATTCCCTTTACGAAATCTTCAGGATGATAAAAAGAGATATATTGACATGCATCTGCTATGCTATTTATAATATCTTGTTCTGTGATTTTTCCCATTATTACTTTCCTTTTATATAATAAGCTTGGAATAATTATATCTTATATCTAATAATTAAAAAGAATTAAAAAGCTTGTTTAAGTAATTATAAAATGCCAAAGTTACGCAATTTCACATATTTTAAATGCTTACATAAAATATTTCTAGAAAAGTTAATTTCTTTTAAATTTATAAAATTGTTTTACTAATAAACTTAAAAATTTTCAACAATTTCTTTGATGATTTTACCAATTTTTTCAACTGATTTTATCTCAACTTTTTCTCTATTTGAGTGAGGATTAAAAATATTTGGACCAATAGAAGCTATTTTCATGTCAGGAAATTTTTCTTTGAAAATTGCACATTCAAGTCCTGCATGAATTGCTTTTAACGAAGCTTTTTTATTGTACTTTTTATAGATCTTTAAAATATTATTTGTAAACTCATTTATATCTGGTTTCCAAGCGGGATATTTTCCATTTGTTGTGACTTCAAAACCATAATTTTCAAGTAAAGAAATAGTCTCTTTTTTTAGTCTAAATAACTCTTCATTTAACATTGATCTGGCACTAAGTTCAATATTAATTTCATCAATTGAAGTAGAGATTTTAGCTAAATTAATTGAGTTTAATACAACATTTAAATCCTTATTATATGCTCTAACACCATGTGCAAATGAATAAATAAAATCCACTATATTACTATTCCAAATATTTAAATGTTCAGTTTTAGTATCAATTTTTGTTATACAGATATTTTTATGTGAAATATTTTCTGGATAATTTTTAAAGGCTACTATTGCTTTAACATTAACAGGAATTGAATTTACTCTTTCTCCACCATTAATGTCAAGTAATAAACCACTATTTTCCTTTATTAGTTGAGCGATTAATTTTATTGCATTTGGTATATTAAGATGAATATTAACACCACTATGACCACCTGGAAGATTTCCAATTGATACCTCATATAATTTATAGTTTTCAGTGTTCTTTATAATCTGCTTTTTGTTATTTTTTCCAAAAATATCTATTCCACCTGCACAACCAATACAAACCTCTCCTTCCTCTTCACTATCTATATTTAGCATATATTTAGCATTTAGTTTATGTTCTAAATTATTAGCACCTATTAAGCCTATCTCTTCATCACTTGTAAATAGAAACTCAATATCATAGTTCTTTGTCATAAGTGATAGCATATATGAGCATCCTATACCATTGTCTGCACCAAGAGTTGAATTTTTTGCTTCTAAAAAGCCATCTACTTCAATTATCTCAGGAATAGTTCCATCAATTAAACAAACAATATCATAATGGTTTTGGATACATAAATTGGCTTTTGAATCTCTTTTTTTACATAAAATATTATTGTAATTATCTATAAGACATTCATAATTATATTTAGAAGAAAAATCTTTCATGTAAGCAATAAAAGGTTCGTAAGTTCCACTACATCTTGGGATTGTAGTGATTTCTTTAAAAATCTCTATGACATTATTCACTTATTTCCTTTTTGGCTTGATTATAACTAATTATATTTAAAAATAGTAATAAGAAATAATAAAATTTAAGCTTTATATAAACTCTTTTAATTATTATAAATATATTAAATACAGGGGATTTAGATGATTATAGATTATAAAGATATAAGCGACTTAAATAGGTATAAAATTATGTCTGATACTGTTGTTCCAAGACCAATTGCGTGGATTGTAACGGAGGATGAGGGTATTATTAATGCAGCACCATTTTCCTATTTTGTTCCTTTATCTTCAAATCCAGCAGTTGTAATTGTATCTATTGGAGAAAAAGAAGATGGGATACCTAAAGATTCATTATATAATATATTAAAACATAAAAAAGCAACTATTTGTTTTGTAAATAAAGATAATACTGAGCAAGTTAAACAGTGTGCAAATATGCTTCATAAATATGAGAGTGAGATTGAAAAATATGAAATTAGTGTACAAAAACCATTAGAGGAATTTCCTCCAATGATTAGCTCTACTCAAACTGCATTATTTTGTGAGTTTTATCAAAAGGTTGATATTCCAGGGAAAACTACACCTATAATATTAGAAGTAAAAAAGCAGTTTATTGAGGATGGAAGATTAGATGAAAGATTTCATGTCCATGTAGAAAATATAGGTAGAAGTGGAGCTTTTTTCAAAGCAATGGTGGACTTATAAGTTTTAAAAAAAGTATAAGATGCTTGTTTTATTATTAAAATAGAAGAAGAGTAAAGAACTTTTCTTCTATTTATTCTACAATTTGATGAACTTTACTACATTGAGATAGATGTAAATCCATTCCAGACATATCTTGCATAATATCCTCAAAAGAGTGAACGTGAGCGTTATATACATATACAAAAATTTCATCCCCTTTTTCTAAGAAGTTATGTTTACCAAAATCTGTATATGCGGTTGCTCCAGCGGCTATTAATAATCCTTTATGTTTATTAATATCTTTTATAAAAGGAGGTAGCTCTTCTAAAGGTCCACAATCCTCTTGTTCATTAAATTTTTCAATCATCCAATCTTTTAATTGTTCAAAAAAATATGAATATGATTTAACCGCACTAATAGTACCGTAATCTTTTAAAATACCATCTCTTCTAACAAAAGAAGCAATATGATATTTCCCAATGTTTCCATCTTCTGTAAATTTATCAATTTCAATAAACTCAGATGCAATTCCTTTTGAATATGCTCCCCAGTTTTTCTTTGTACTTAATTTATTTCCATCTTGAACTCTATTTGAACAATCATTAAATGCTCCAAAGTATCTAGGTTTTAAATCAATTAATTTCTTGTTCTCATATACAAAATCACAAAGTAGAGCAACTTCTGCTTCAACTTGCAGTTGTTTCATATTATTAAGATTAATTTTATCCATACAAACTGGAAAATCACCTAGAAATGAATTATGGTTTGGAATGTAAAAAGGGAATAACCCTTTAGGTGCATCTTTATCTTTTGTTTGAATTACTGAAAATTCATCTGCCTCACCAGCTTCACCTAAGTGGTTTGCAAAATTTCCTGCAACACCAAAACCTAAATAATCTTTTAACTCTTCTAAATCTATATGTATTTTATTCATTTTTTAATACCTTTTTATATTTTTTCTAACAATAAGTTTTCTATTTTTCGATTATTTAAATTGTGAGGAATATGGTTGAAATTTACATTTTGAAGATTTTTATATTAAGTTTATCGTTCGCGTGTAAAAACTACTCTCACAATTTTTTTTTACTTTGACCACCTTGACTACTCCAAGGAGAATGGCAAGTTTAGTTGTGACAGTTATAATTAAGTCTTTCATTTTCTTCCCTTCTAATAACTTAGAAAAAGAGAATAACCTCTTTTTCTAAAAGTTTGCTTTAAAACTCTTACTTAATCTCTCTAATTAAGCAAAAAATCTTTTTTCTGTCTCTTCCATTAATGTTGCACCAGAGTATTTAGCTCTTTGTACTAACTCCCAAAAGTATCTGTATGTTGCTCTATCGTGTAGCTCACCATCATACTGAATTGGTCCCCAATCTGCATCTTGTGCTTTAATTAGGATATTTTGAGCTGCTTCTAACTCTGTAAAATCTGGTTTCATAGCATCAACGATTGCTTGTACTTGTGTTGGGTAAATAGACCACATTCTCATAAATCCGAACTCATTTCTTGCTCTTTCAGCATCTTTGTAAGTTTGGTATGGATTTTTAAGGTCTAATGTAACGTTATGTGCTGGAATAACATGGTTTTGTATAGCTGCTTGAGCAACTTTTGCTTTTGCAGCACCAATTAATCTGTGATCAAATTGACCAGGAGATCTCATATTAATTGCAGGAATTGCACCTTGGTATCCAGATACAAAGTCCATTAAACCGAAATCTAATACTTGTAACCATGGTAATGTAGCAATTTTTTCTACATCTTGTAATGCTCCATGAGTTTCAATAAGTACGTGAATTGGAATCTCTCTACTAATTCCAGCCTCTTTAGCTACTTTTTGAATATACTCAATTTGAGTTTTGGCATCTTCATAACAAGTTGATTTTGGTAATGTAATATATGCTAGTTTTTCACCAGCACCTGGAACTAAGATATCAACGTCTTGTCTCCAGTCTGGGTGAGAGTGGTCGTGGATTCTTGTTCCAGCCATTGCATATGGATTATCCTCAGAGTTAACAACTCTAACAATCATCTCAGCATGTTCAACCTCTTTACCAGTCTCAGCTCCATCTTCACAATCACATGTTATATCAAAAACTGGTCCAAGTTTTCTTTGCATATCAAAACCTTTTTTAATTAGTTTTTCACTTCCTGCAAAGTGCTCACAAGTTGGAATAATTGGTAATGATTTTCCAGATTCAAATAGTGCTTCATTTGGGTGTGTCATATTAATATCCTTTTTCTAAAATTTATTTTTTTGTTTTTCTTTTTGGGATTACTACTGTGTAATCTAAATCAAGTACAACATTTTTCAAGTACTTACCATTTTCATCTTTTGGTGACTCAATCTCATCAGGTTTTTGATTTTTAATTGCGATTGTTCTAAGTCTTAATAGACCAATATCTTCTCTTTTATGATTAATTACTTCTAATACTTCAGTATATGCATAGATTGTATCTCCTGCATATGTTGGATTAGCATGTGCACCAGAGTTAATGGCATACATCCATTGTGCATTTTGTAAACCATTAAATGAGATTGCTCTTGCAATAGAGATTACTACTCCACCGTACATTAATCTCTCTTTCATAGGAGTAGATTTCATCATATGGTCATTAAAGTGAACCTTAGCATTATTTTGATAAAGCTTAGTTGCTAAAGTGTGATCACTATTATCAATTGTAATACCTTCTGGATGATTTAATCTTTCACCTTCTTTATAATCTTCAAAGAAAAATTTTCCACCAGAGGCATCTGTGTCAACACATTTAATCTCTGGAATATTAATTTCATCTAAGATAGGAGTTGATTCTGCAAAAGTAGGAATCTGTTTAATTCCTGTTAAACTCTCTTTATTCTTTTTATGAACCATAACCCATCTTTTGAAGTTAAGTACTTCATCTCCATTCTGATTTACACCAATAGAGTGAACATATACAACTCCTGATTTTCCATTTGAGTTCTCTTTTAATCCAATTATTGTTGAAGTCATACAGACTGTATCTTCAACATATACTGGATTAGGAAAGGCAATTTCTGCATAACCTAAGTTAGCAATTGCATTTAATGAAATATCTTGTACCGATTTGCCAAAAGTTAAATGAAACATCAAAAGATCATCAATTGGTCTTTTATTATATCCCATCTCTTTTGCAATAACATCTGATGAGTGCAGTGCAAATCTAGAACCAGTGAAGGCGATGTATAAAGATACATCTCCATCAGTGATAGTTCTAGGAAGAGGGTGTACTATTTTTTGCCCAATTGTAAAATCTTCAAAAAAGTTTCCAATATTTATTTTAGACACAAGTTCTCCTTATTTATTAAATAGGTTTTGACCTAAAGATTTATAAGTATCATATAGAGTAATCATTTTCTTAGCCCAAACGATTCTACATCTATCAACTAGTTTACCTTTAAATGAGATAACCTCTTTACCTTCTTTTTCAGCCTCTTCATACTTGTTAATCATCTCTTCATACTCTTGAACTTCTTTTTGCTTTGGAGTAAAGATATCATTAATATACTCAACTTGAATTGGATGAATAAGTGCTTTACCATCAAATCCAATGTTATATGCATCTTTTGTTGAGTCTTCACAAGCGAATTCATCTTCAACATCATAATGAGGTCCATCAATTACTGTTTTACCATATGCTTTTGCAGATAAAGCAATTCTTGCAAGATAGTTAAACATGGCTTTAGAACCTTTTTTAATATCAATTTGAAGTCTATTTGCTAAGTTATTTGAACCAACAACAACAACTTCAAGTTTTGAGCTTGATGCACAAATATCTGGCGAGTTTAAAATTGCTAATGGAGTTTCAATCATTACCATCATAGTAAGTTCAGGGTCTAATTCCATTAAGATTTTTTCAGCTTCAAGAATCTGCTCTTTTGTTTCAATAAGAGAGAATAAAATTCCATCAATATCTAATTCACGAGCTAGTTCCATATCTTTTTTGAAGTCTTCACTTCCTAAGTTATTTACTCTTAAGATTCTCTCTGACTCACCAAATTTTGCACCATCCTCTTTGTATACTTCTCTAATAACATTTCTTGCAGCTTGTTTTTGCTCTTGTAAAATTGCTTCAAGATCAAATACAACTGTATCAGCAAGAATTGTTTTAGATTTTTGAACATATTTTTTATTATAAGCAGGAACAAATAACATTGATCTTCTTGCTTTATACTTAATAATCTCTTCACCACTTACATTTGAATTATAAATATCGTGTAAATTTTTAACTAACTGTTTTCTTAATACTTTTCCATTCTTTGTTCTTGGGTAATCTTTCATACCAAAGATTGTTTTTGGTGCTTTATATTTTGCTAAGTTAGCTTGAGAATATTCAAGAATCTCTTGTTCTTGTTTTTCACTTAACTCTTCATGTCCAACAACAGCAATTGCAACGATTACTTTATCTTTTTCTATTTCTAAACCAAATGCAACACAATCAGCTACATCTTTGTGAGTTTTTACAACTCTTTCAATTTCATGTGGAGATACTCTAAATCCAAAGGTATTAATGATGTCATCTTTTCTACCAATAAACCAAATATATCCATCTTTATCTCTTTTTGCATAATCTCCTGTAAAGAACCAACCATCATGTCTAGCCTTTGCAGTCTCTTCTTCAAGTTGCCAGTACTCTAAAAATAGTCCTGGATCATCCTCTCCAATACAAATCATACCTTCTTCTTCTAAACCAACTTCTTCTAAAGTTTCAGGATTTAAAAGTTTTACAATATGTCCTGGTTGAACAAATCCAGCAGAACCAGGTCTAATTGGGTTATTTTTAGAGTGAGAAATATAATATGAACATTCAGACATACCAATTGCTTCAAAGATATCTTGTTTGAATCTATCTCTCCATAATCCAATCATCTCATCAGATAAATGTTCTCCTGCTGACATACAATATCTTAATGATGGACAATCATTAATTGTAAATTCAGTCTTTTGAATAATTTGTCTATAAATTGTTGGTACTCCAATAAATATTGTACAATTATGTTTTTTAATTAAATTAACCCACGTTGAAGCATCATTTGCACCTTCATATGCAATTACTGTGTGACCATTAAATAATGGATCCATTAAAGCTGAACCTAATACATACGTCCAGTTAAATTTACCAGAGTGCATAATTCTATCATTTTGTTTAAAATCAAACCAATATTCTGTTGCTGGTGTTCTACCAATTAAAGATCTATGTGAGTGTAATACACCTTTAGGGTATCCTGTTGTTCCAGAAGTATATACTAAATATGCAGGCTCACCAGATTTTGATGGATAATGATTGGGTGTTTTATCACTCTGTTCTAAAATTTCATTTAATGCAAATACTTGCATTCCTTTTGGAACATTATATTCTTCTACACTATCAGTTCCAGCAACAATAATAGTTTTTAAATTATCTAAATTCTCTAAGTATGGAGTTAAGTTCTCATACATAGTTGCAGATAACACAATTGCTCTTGCTTGAGAATCTTCTGCAAGATATTTCACTTCAGAACCTGATAATAAAGTTGATGTAGGTACAGCAATAATACCAGCTTTAATTGCTCCAAAGAACGAAATAGGATATGCAAGAGAGTTTTTTAAACAAACTAATACTCTATCTCTAGCTTCAAAACCTAAGCTTTGTAAAAAATTACAAACTTGGTCTGATTTTTCAGCTAAATCTTTATAAGAAATTTCGTCAGTACCAAGCTTATCATCTTCGATAATCATTGCAGTGTTATTCTCTTTATCTGTTCCAACATGAATAGATGTACAAGCAACACCAATATTTAAAAATTCAGGTACTTCAATTTTTACATTTGGACTCATAATTCAACTCTCCTCTTAGATTAGACCAAATGGCCAGTTTTCTTTAAATGTATGTAATGGCATTTTATTTAATACAGAAATTGCAAACTCATAATCTTCTGGCTCTAAACTATTAAGTGCATGTGCTCTTAAGATGTTTTGTAATGATTTACCAAACATTGGTGGATCTAACATCTCTCCATCATATCTAATAGCACCAGATAATAATGCATCAGCATCAATAGCTGCTTTTAAAATTTCAACATCTCTTGCAATCTCTTTAGGAGATGGTGTAAATGCAACTTTACAAACATTAATATGGTTAGGTGTAATAACTTGTTTTCCAGTAAGACCCATTGCATACTCTCTTTGTGCGTGTGCATAAACATGTCTTGAAGCATCATCACCGTGTAAATCTAACCATCTTCTAATATCTTTTTTCTCAACACAAGAATCAGGTAATGAATTTGGAGTAAGTAAGACTTCAACTCCACCAATAACACCTTTACCTTTAACTCTTGCTTCCATTGTAAGAATATTAAAAAATGTTTCTAATTCATCAATCCAACCCTCAGGAGTAATTTTATACGCCATTGCTTTAGAAAAATCATGAATACCAAATACAACATGTTGTACTGTTGAATGGCTCATTAATTTATCAGCAATTTGTAAAGATTTAGGATGTTCAATAATTGGTTGAATTTGTAGGTTTGCACCAATTGAAACTAACCAAGAAGACAAATCTCTAATTTCAGCAGAACCATAAACTTCCCCAGCTTTAGCTAAAACAATTGCATCAATATATTTGTGAATCTGTTTTAACATTTTTAAATCTTCTTCATACTCTGCTGTTCTAAATGGATTAATTCTTACAGCAATCTGAAAGTTTCTTTCTGGAAACTTTGGTAACTCTTGAATTAAAAGCTCTCTTGACATAGCTTTTTGCCTACATCCATCTTCAAGGTCAAATAAAACAGTATGAGCTTTTGTTTTGTAAGCATGCTTTTGTAATCTATACTTAGCTTGCTCCATTGTCTCATAAGTTCCATCTAATGGATTGAACTTTATTGGTGGATAATAAATCTGAATTCCAGGCCATTTCCCACCAAGTACTGGATTTAAATCGTCGTTAGCAGTTAATTTTGATAAATCTACAAAAGATGTCATAGTTTTTACCTTGTTTTTTATATATTTTTTGTTTCAGACATTTTTCTGATGATAGAATTAATCCATAGTTAAAATAAACTAAAACATAAATCAGTATATTAATTAAAAAAATAAGAAAATTTTAATAAAATTCAAAAATACCATAAAATAGGGCTTTTCGTAAATGAGTAAATGTCAGTTTCATAATATGAGAAAAATTACTCTAATATTCTTAATATCTAAAATAAAAATTTGAAAATTTTTTAAAAAGAATCACCTTTTTTTAGATAAAGGTGAAACAGGAAGCTTTAAATTTGCAAAAAATCTTATTTAGTAAAAAAATGGTAATATATGAAAAATAAAATATTAAAGAGTTTATTTAAGTGCAAATACAAAGTCCAAATAAATCATTTTCAAAAGGTTTACAAGTATTAAAAGAGATAATGAAATCTGCTAAACCATTAACAGCAAATGTTTTATGTCAAAAATTAAGTATAGATAAAAGCACTATGTCAAGATTAATTACAACTTTGATGAGTGAGGAGTTTATAGAATATAAAGGGGATTCAAAAGAGATTATACTTAGTGATATTTTAAGAAAAATTGTACATAAAGATGATAGAGAGAAAATTGTAGAAAAAACAAGATCTCTTTTAGATGAGATTTTTCTTATTACTAATGAAGCTTCATATTTAGGTATTTTAGATAATAACTTAACCTTGTATTTAAATCAGGTTGATAAATCAAATAGGGTGATTAAAACAAGAGATTCAATTGGACTTCATTCTCCATTACATACTAATGCTTTTGGTAAAATTTTAATTACTTTTAGTAATAAAGTTGATATTGAAAAATTAGATTTAAAAAAGTATACCTCAAATACTATTACAAGTGTTACAAAATTACAAAAAGAGATTGAGTTAATTAAACAAAGAGGTTATGCAATTGATAGTGAAGAGTATGAATTTGGACTAAAATCAGTTGCTGTGCCATATTTTAACAAGCAAAATAAATTTGTTGGAACAGTTGGAATTTCTGGTTTGTCAGTTAGATTAGAGAATGAATCTTTACATAAATTTGGACAAGATATTTTTAAATTAGTAAACACATTTATGACAAAGTAGACTCTATTTTAGAGTCTCTTTCTTATTTGATAAATATTCATGGGCTAAATATGAACTTCTTGCATATGGAGTAGAGTGTACAAAACTAAATCCTAAATCAAGGGCAAGCTCTTTATATTTTGCAAACTGCTTAGGTGTAACAAACTCTTTAACTTTTTCATAATCTCCAGATGGGGCTAAATATTGACCAATACTTAAAAACTCACAACCAACTTCCCTTAAATCTTTAAATACTTGAATCATCTCCTCTTCAGTTTCACCAAGACCAACCATTAATGCAGATTTTGTTTTAACTTTATCTCCTCCAAGCTCTTTTAATCTTCTTAATACTTCAAGTGATCTTTTGTATGAAGCATTTCTTCTAATATGGTATAAAGATGGAACTGTTTCTACATTGTGTCCAATAATTACAGCACCACTATCAACAACTTTTTGTAATGATTCATCATTCCCTTGAAAATCTGGAATAAGAATTTCAACTTGTGTTTCAGGAGATTTTTCTAAAATATTTTTAGTAACTCTAAAAAACTGAGATGCACCACCATCTTTTAAATCATCTCTAGCAGGACTAGTAATAACAACAAATTTAAGACCAAGTTTAATTACTGACTGAGTAACTCCATCAATCTCTGCTAAATCAACCTCTGTTGGTTTTCCTGTGTGAACATTACAATATGTACATCTTCTTGTACAGATATTACCAAGAATTAAAAAGGTTGCATTTTTCTTTGCATAACATTCAGAAATATTTGGACATTTAGCTTCTTGACAAATTGTATGTAATCCATGTTCTCCTAATAAATCTTCCATCTCTTTTTGTGCATGGGGAACTAATTTTTTTCTTAACCATTCAGGTTTTTTAAAATCTACTTTTTTCTTTGTAGTAAATTTAGTTTCTACTATAGTCATATTTATCCTTTAGTAAAGAGCTTTTGGTCTCTTCTTCATCTTTTGTTAACTGTGAAAGTTCAATTTCTACATTAAAACACTGTTTAAAAGAGTCAATAAGTCCTTTTATTGTCTCTTCAAAGTTTATATCTATTTTCATATCTTCTAAAGAGTTTCCAAACATTTCTTTATCATTTGTTTTAAAAACAGGTATTGAACCATGTTGAAAAATTGCTTTTTTTGTTCTTCTTTGTGCATTTCCACCAATTTTTTTACTATTTATTAATATATCATAAGCTTCAAAACCTATTTGACAAAACTCACTTTTAGACAATTGGATATTCTCATCATCTTTTGCATAACAAACATATAAGCCAAGATTTTTATAAAAATTAAGTATAAATTGACATATCTTTTCATAAGATTTTTTTATACTTAAACCTTTTAAAATTTCACTTGGAATAATAATAGAATAGGATACATCGTGTCCATGAAATAGTATCCCTCCACCTGTAATTCTTTTTGCAGCATTTTTATTTGGATTCTTTATAAAAGGATAAGTTATAAAATCTTGTGAAATACCTATAGTAATAGAGTCATCCTCCCAAGTATACAATCTTAAAATTGCATAATCCCCTTGATTATAATTTTTTAATAGGGCTTCATCTATTGCCATATTTTCTTTTGCTGATTTTTTATCAGTTATAATAACTCTAAACTTACTTTTAGTATCAATCAATTATAATAAATCCTATTATTGAGTTTGTTTAAAAAAACTTATGTTATTAAAATATCGCGGATATGATTAATAACCTTAAATTGTCGCGTTTTTTCATTATAATTTCATTTTTATATAACAAAACTTAGAAAAAAATATTAATTTTTAAAAAACAAAATAATTTAAGATAATTAAAGTATCATATGTTCACAATTCGTTTTTATGGTATCACAGGATACACATTCTTTACATAGTGAACATATGTTCAGTTGTTTTTATGGGAATAATAAGAAGAAATTAAACAAATTTTAAGCAAGGAAGTATGAATGTCAGATTTAAACTTAAACGATATTGATCCAGCAGAAACATTGGAATGGATAGAGGCTTTAGATGCAGTTTTAGAAGAAGAGGGACCAAAAAGGGCTCATTTTCTTTTAGAAAAGCTAATTGATAAAGCTAGAAGAAAAGGTACATATTTACCTTTTAATTCTACTACAGCTTATGTTAATACTATTCCAGTTGAACATGAGCCAAAGATGCCTGCTGATCATGATTTAGAGAGAAAAATTAGATCTATTATTAGATGGAATGCGACTATTATGGTACAAAGAGCTTCTAAGAAAAATTTAGAACTTGGAGGGCATATTTCATCTTTTCAATCATCAGCTACATTATATGATGTTGGGTTTAATCACTTTTTTAGAGCTCCAAGTGAAAAAGATGGTGGAGACTTAATCTTTTTTCAAGGACATATTGCTCCTGGTATTTATGCAAGAAGTTTTGTTGAAGGAAGAATTACTCAAGAACAAATGGATAACTTTAGACAAGAGGCATTTGTAAATGGGTTATCTTCATATCCACACCCTAAATTAATGCCAGATTATTGGCAATTTCCAACAGTATCAATGGGACTTGGTCCAATTCAAGCAATTTATCAAGCAAGATTTTTAAAATATCTAACTCATAGAGGTATAAAAGATTGTTCTGAGCAAAAAGTATATTGTTTTATGGGCGATGGTGAGTGTGATGAGCCAGAATCTTTAGGAGCAATTGGATTAGCAGGTAGAGAAGGTTTAGATAACCTTGTATTTGTTATTAATTGTAACTTACAAAGATTAGATGGCCCTGTTAGAGGTAATGGAAAAATCATTCAAGAACTTGAAGGAAATTTTAGAGGAAACGGATGGGAAGTTACTAAAGTTATCTGGGGTAGACTTTGGGATGCTTTATTAAGAAAAGATAAGTCTGGAAAATTGTTAAAACTAATGGAAGAGACTGTTGATGGGGAGTACCAAAACTTTAAACAAAAAGGTGGTGCTTATACAAGAGAGCATTTCTTTAATAAATATCCTGAAACAGCAAAATTAGTAGAGAATATGTCTGATGATGAAATCTGGAGATTAAACAGAGGTGGACACGATCCTGTGAAAGTTTATGCTGCATTTAAAAAAGCAAAAGAGACTAAGGGTAGACCAACTGTAATTTTAGCTAAAACTGTAAAAGGTTATGGTATGGGTCAAGCAGCAGAGGGTAAAAATATTGCCCATGGTGTAAAAAAAGTAGATACAGCTTCTTTAAGACAGTTTAGAGATAGATTTGATATTCCTGTTTCAGATGAAGAGATTGAAAATTTACCATACTATCAACCAGATGAAGACTCTCCTGAAATGAAATATATGAAAGAAAGAAGAGCACAGTTAGGTGGATTTGTTCCCCAAAGAAGAGAAAAATTTACTGAAATATTAGAAATTCCTTCATTAGATGCTTTTAGTGCAGTTGTACAAGGTTCAGCAGATAGAGAGATTTCTACAACTATGGCTTTTGTTAGAATTTTAAATGTTTTAGTAAAAGATAAAAAAATTGGAAAAAGAATTGTTCCAATTGTTCCTGATGAAGCTAGAACATTTGGTATGGAAGGTATGTTTAGGCAAATTGGTATTTATTCATCAGAAGGACAAAAATATATTCCTCAAGATAGAGACCAAGTAGCATATTATAAAGAGGATAAAAAAGGACAAGTACTTCAAGAGGGGATTAATGAATTAGGTGCAATGGGCTCTTGGATAGCAGCAGCAACTTCTTACTCAGTAAATAACTGTCCAATGATTCCTTTTTATATTTTCTATTCAATGTTTGGATTTCAAAGAACTGGTGATATTTGCTGGGCGGCAGGTGACCAAAAAGCAAGAGGTTTCTTAGTGGGAGGAACATCTGGTAGGACAACATTAAATGGTGAAGGTTTACAGCATGAAGATGGACATTCACATATTATTGCAAACACAATTCCAAATTGTGTAACTTATGATCCAACATATGGATATGAGTTAGCAGTTCTTATTCAAAATGGTATAGAAAGAATGTATGGTGAAAAACAAGAGGATATATTCTTTTACTTAACTACATTAAATGAAAATTATAAACAACCTGCAATGCCTGAAGGTGTGGAAGAAGGTATTATTAAAGGTATCTATAAATTTAAAGATGTAGAGGCTAAAAATAATCATAAAGTTAAGTTACTTAGTTCAGGTTCTATTTTTCAACAAGTACTTGCTGCCTCACAGATTTTAGCAGATGAGTATGATATTGCATCTGAAGTTTATTCAGTGACTTCATACAATGAGTTAACAAGAGAAGCTCAAGAAGTTGAAAGAAGAAACTTATTAAATATTGATATGGAAGATGACGTTCCATATGTAGATCAAGTTCTTGGAAATGATGATGAAAATATCATTGTTTCTGCAACTGATTATATAAAAGCTTATTCTGAACAATTAGTACCATTTGTAAAAGGTAGTTTTAAAGCACTTGGAACTGATGGTTTTGGTAGATCTGATTCTAGAGCTAATCTAAGAAGGTTCTTTGAAGTTGATACAAACTTTATTGTCTTCACAACATTAGCACAATTAGCTAAGTTGGGTAAAATTGAAAAATCTGTTGTTTCTGAAGCAATGAAGAAATATAATATTGATCCTAATAAAGATAATCCATTACATGCATAAGGAGTAAATGATGAGCAAAATTGTAGATATTTTTATTCCTGATTTAGGTGCAGATACTGATGTGGATTTAATTGAGATTATGGTTTCTGTTGGAGATGAAATAGAGGTTGAGGATGGACTTATTACACTTGAAACTGAAAAAGCTTCTATGGATGTTCCAACTACACATGCAGGTATTGTAAAAGAGATACTTGTAAATGTTGGTGATAAAATGAATAGTGGTGATTTAATTGCAAGGGTCGAAGTTCAAGAAGAAGCTTCGGAGGAAACACCAGCAATTGAGGATGCTCCTCCTACTATAACAGAAACTTCTACATCTGAACAAGAGTTGCCATTAGTAACTGAAACATCATCTGAACCAATAAAATTAGAAGCTGTCGAAGCTGAATTGAAAGCTATCTCAGCAGCAGGTGCAGAAGTCTCTTGTCAATTTGTAAATGAACAAACTATTTGTTCAGTGGTTGAAGAGGTACATATTCCAGATTTAGGTGCTGATAAAGATGTAGATTTAATTGATGTTATGGTTTCTGTTGGTGATACAGTAGAGTTTGAAGATGGTCTTATTACTTTAGAGACTGAAAAAGCTTCTATGGATGTTCCAGCTCCATTTGCAGGTGAAATTATTGAACTATTTGTAAATGCAGGAGATAAAGTTAACTCTGGAGATTTAATTGCAAAAATGGTTAAAACTGTTGTAATGGAAAATAAAGTTCCAACTCCTGCAAAGATTGAAGTTTCTAAAGTAGAAGAAAAAACAGTTCCTGTATCTGTTCAAGAAGTTGCTGCTACCTCGTCAGTAGAAGGAACTGCTGTATTAACTCAAAAAGCTAAAAAAGTTTATGCCTCACCATCTGTTAGAAGAGTTGCAAGAGAGTTTGGGGTTGATTTAAGTTTTGTAAAAGGAACTGGTAGAAAAGGAAGAATCTTAAAAGATGATATTAAAGCTTATGTTAAAGAGCAGTTATCAAAACCTGTTGTTGCAGCTTCAAGTGGTACGGGTCTAGGATTTAACTTTCCAGAACTTAAAGAGATTGATTTCTCTATTTTTGGTGAAATAGAAACAGTTGAATTAAGTAGAATTCAAAAAATTTCTGGTCCTTCCTTACATAGAAACTGGGTATCTATGCCTCATGTCACTCAATTTGATGAAGCAGATATTACAGAGATGGAAAGCTTTAGAAAAGAGCAAAATGCAGTTGCAGATGGATTTAAACTATCTCCATTAGTATTTGTCTTAAAAGCTGTTGCAAAAGCATTAGAGATTCATCCAAAATTTAATGCTTCATTAAGTCCAGATGGTCAAAGTTTGATTATGAAAAAATATTTCCATATAGCAGTTGCTGTTGATACTCCAAATGGTCTAGTAGTTCCTGTAATTAGAGATGTTAATAAAAAAGGTTTCAAACAAATAGCCCTTGAGTTAAAAGAGATTTCGAAAAAAGCAAGAGAAGGAAAATTAAAGACACAAGATATGCAAGGTGCTTCATTTACAATCTCTTCTTTAGGTGGAATTGGAGGAACTAAGTTTACTCCAATTATTAATGCTCCTGAAGTGGCAATTTTAGGTTTATCTAAATCTGAAATGAAACCAGTTTGGAATGGAGAAAACTTTGCACCAAGATTAATGTTACCACTATGTTTATCTTATGATCATAAAGTAATTGATGGTGCAGATGGTGCAAGATTTACAACTACAATATCTAAGCTATTAAGCGATATTAGATTATTAAGTCTATAAGGTGTCTATTATGAATGAAATAAAAGGGCAAGTATTAGTAATTGGAGCAGGACCTGGTGGATATTCTGCTGCTTTTAGATGTGCAGACTTAGGTTTAGATACAGTATTAGTTGAGAGACACCCAACTTTAGGTGGTGTATGTTTAAATGTTGGTTGTATCCCTTCAAAAGCATTACTACATGTTGCAAAAGTGATTGAAGAGGCTGAACATATTGAACATGCAGGTATTAAATTTTCTAAACCAGAAATTGATTTACCAAGTGTTGCAGCATATAAATCAGGAGTTGTAAAAAGACTTACTGACGGTTTAGCAGCAATGGCTAAAATGAGAAAAGTAACTATTATTCAAGGTATTGCAAAATTTGTTGATGAATACTCAGTTATTGTTGAGCATACTGATAAAAAGAGTGAATCAACTAAGGTTATTTTTGATAGTTGTATTATTGCAGCAGGAAGTCAGAGTTCAAAAATGTCTTTTATTCCTCATGAAGACCCAAGAATTTGGGATTCAACAAATGCCTTAGAAGTTAAAGAAGTTCCAAAAAGATTACTTGTAATGGGTGGTGGTATTATTGGACTTGAAATGGGTACAGTATATCAAAAACTAGGTTCTAAGGTGGATGTTGTTGTTAGAGGACCACAAGTTATGACTGGTACAGATAAAGATATTGTAAAGGTTTATACAAAAGCAAATGAGAAGAGATTTAACTTTATGTTTAAAACTCAAACTCAGGCTATTATTCCTAAACAAGATGGTATCTATGTAGAGTTTAAAGGAGATAATGCACCTGAGCCTCAAACCTATGATGCGGTATTAGTTGCAATGGGTAGAACCCCAAATGGTTTAAAATTAGGTTTAGAAAGTACTGGTGTAGAAGTAGATGAGTATGGATTTATCTTAGTTGATAATCAAATGAGAACAAAAGTTCCTCATATTTTTGCTATAGGTGATATTATTGGTGGACCAATGTTAGCACATAAAGCAGTTCATGAAGGTCATGTTGCAGCAGAGGTTATCGCAGGACATAAAGTTTTCTTTGAGCCAAAGCAAATTCCAGGAATTGCATATACTTTCCCAGAAATTGCAACAGCGGGTCTTAGTGAAATTGAAGCAAAGGAAGCGGGAATTGATTACGAAGTAGCAACTTTTCCTTGGTCAGCTTCTGGTAGAGCTTTAGCAGCAGATGTTGCTGGTGCTGGTATGACAAAATTAATTTTTGATAAAGAGAGTCATCAATTAATAGGTGGAGCAATTGTTGGAGATAATGCAGGTGAATTATTAGGTGAAATTTCCCTTGCATTAGAGATGGATTGTGATGCAGAGGATATTGGATTAACAATTCATGCTCACCCAACACTACATGAATCCGTAGGTATGTGTGCGGAAATTTTCCATGGAAGTATTACAGATTTACCAAATCCAAAAGCTATAAAGAAGAAGTAATCCTATAAAGAGAAGAGTTTTCTTCTCTTTATAAATCTGATGTATCCTCTTTTACTTTATATAAAGAGTAATCAGCTCTTTGAATAAAAGATGAAATAGAGTCTCCCTCTTTATATGTAGCTAATCCTAAACTAGCCGTAACTTTTCCAATTTTATCAAAATTTTTTTCTTTAATAATTTTTTTTAACTTTTCTACAATGATAAAAGCATCATTCATATGAGTTCTTTCTAAAATAATAACAAACTTTTCATCTTTCCATCTTCCAATAATATCCGTGATTCTTATACTATTTTTTAAAAGATTAGCAAACTCAATTAAAACTTCATCTCCTATTAAATAACCATAATTATCGTTGATTAATGTAAAATCATCTATATAAATAAGTATCATGATGAAATTTTTTTCATTTGAATTATTTTTTAATCTTTCAAACTTTTCATAAAGTAAATTATCTAAAAATTTTCTATTATATGTGGAAGTTAATTTATCTTTAACTGCTTGTTCATTTAATAGTCTATTCTCTTTTTCTAGTCTAAAAAGTTTTTTTTCAAAATCTATATAGTTTTTTTCTCTTTTTATTTTATTAACAATTGAAGAGAAATTGGTAAGAAAATCTCGATAATCAACAGGTTTTCTTAAAAATTTATATACACCAATCTCAATAAGCTTTAAAAGTTTGACTGATTCTGTATGTGCAGAGATTACAACAATTACCTGATGGGGATTTTGATTCATTATTTTTTGTACAAACTCAATACCATCCATTTTTGGCATACTTAAATCAGTTATAATAATGTCATAGAATAATTCATTTTTATAATTAAATTCTTCATATTTTTTAAGTGCAATTAAACCATCATCTGCAATATCTATATTTGAGAAAAAGTTTTTAAGTAGCTTTAAAAGTTGTTCTCTTACTTCTTTATTATCTTCAACAAATAAAACATTTAAACTTTTACCATAGTTAATTAATTTTTTTAGTTCGCTTGACATACAAAAACTTTTCTGAGCTAATATATAAAAATATATTATTTTATTAATTATATGATTATAGCCAAAAAATTAAATTAAAAGAAATAATTAAATAAATTTTTTATACTTAAGTTTATATCCATGAGAGTAAATTGATTCAAATAATTCACAATCAAGTTTAGTTTTCAGTCTTGATACAAGGTTTCTTACTCTTTTATTATTTGAACTAAAATCTGTAAAAATAAATGTCTCTATTTCATCATAAGTTTTTAATGAACCTTTAGAGTTTATGAATAATGTAAAAAGTTTTATTTCATTTTTGGTTAACTTCATGGCTTCATTATTTTTATAAAGAAGTGATTCTTCTGTATTCCAGATAAAATCATTTTCAAGATGTACAATATGTTTTGTAGATGGTGTTAATCTATTTTTTTCTATAACATTCATTAGTGAATTAGATATCTGTTCTATACTATATGGTTTAAGAATATAGCCATCAATTCCTGCACTAATTGTTTTTAAGAAGTAATCTGTATTATTATGTGCTGAAAATATAATTATAGGGATAGTTTTATTATGCTCTCTTATTGAGTAAATCATTGATATACCATCAATAACAGGCATTTCAATATCTGTAATAATTAAGTCAAATGATGTAGAGTCATGTTTATTGTTTGAATTAAAATATTTTAGTCCTTCCTCACCATTGTTAGCAATAGTAATATCATCGAAAAAAATTTTCAACATTTTAAGTGTTTGAATTCTTACATCTTGATTATCTTCTATGTATAAGACTTTGATATTCTTAGTTATTGAAATTATTTTTTTTAAATTATCTTGATTCATAATATATTTCACCTTCTATATTGTATTAATTATATATTAAATTTCTTTGAAATATAATAAAATTTTTTTATAAATATAATAAAAAAATGCAATAAATATAATAAAAAAACTAATTAATTTTTATTTATAAGATTAAGCTTAGTTAGACCTATTTAATTGGGTCTAACTAATTAGGATTAATTTTTTATATGATTGATTTCATCTTTAAGATTTCTATTTTTATATGCTAATGCAATAGTTAAAAATACTCCAGCTGTTACATAATATACCCACATTGGAATTGGTACTGGGTCACCTGTTGCATAAGAGTGCATTCCTGATAAATAGAAGTTTACGCCAAAATAAGTCATTAAAATAGTTGCAAAAGCTAATAATGCACTTACTGAGAATACAAATGGTGTATTTAAAGCTTTTACAAATCTTAAGTGTATAACAATAGTATATGTAACAATTGCTACATAAGACCATGTCTCTTTAGGATCCCATCCCCAATATCTACCCCAAGACTCATTTGCCCATACACCTCCAAGGAAGTTTCCAATTACAATAGCACTTAATCCAATAATTAATGAAATTTCATTAATTGCTGTAATATGTTTAATAGTTTCATCTAAATGAGGTCTATTTTTTCTAAAAATAAACATAATTAATGCCATAAATCCTAATATAGCACTAAGTCCAAAGAAACCATAAGAAGCTGTTAATATAGATACGTGAATTGTCAACCAATATGATTTAAGTACAGGTACTAAGTTTGTAATTTGTGGGTCAATTGATGTTAAGTGAGCAGTAAACATAAAAATAGCTGCCACTATTACCCCAGCACTAAGTGCAAGGAATGATTTTCTAAAGAAAATTACTGCTGCAAATACTGCTGACCAAGAGATATAAAGTAGTGATTCATATGTATTTGACCAAGGTGCATGTCCAGAAATAACCCATCTAAATCCCATTCCAAATGTATGTATAGCAAAAAGAAGTGCTAGAATTGTAAAGAATACAAATGCTGTTTTTCTTGGTTTAATTTTTGGATTAAATACAATAATAAATGCAACAATTAACATTACTAAACCTAAAAATAGATAAGCCAATGTTAAATTTTTAAAAATTGAAAGTTTATTAAACATGATTTCATTATTGATTTGAGAATCACTTGGCATAACCTCTGCACCAACACTTCTTTGATATTGGTAAATCATTTCAATAAACTTATTTGATAGTTCCCAGTTTTCACTTACAACAGAGTTAATAAAACCTCTAATTAGTGACTCAATTGCTTGTTGATTTTCTCCTTTAAATGTTTTAATTGCATTTAATGGAGCATACCACGTATTATTATCATTTGTATTTGGTTGAGGAAATATTCTAAATAGATTTCCATTATAAACCATATATGAGATGTTTAGTTTTTCATCTAATTTGATGATATCTTTCTCATAAGTACCTCTTTCATTTGGCTTAGTCATAAAGGCTTTTTGTGCTTCATCTTGTAAAATATATTTACCATCTTTAAATACTTCTGCGAAAGAGATATATTTTCTACTTTCATCAATTCCTAGTACTTTTTTAAGTTTAGGTGTTTTGATTTTAATCATTTTTACAAATCGCCAAACTTCAGGTCTTGTAAGCATTCCAAGTACAATTTGGTCAGAATTCATCCCAAACATTGAACTTTTTCCTGTGAGTTTAATTATAATTTCATGATTTAAGGTATCAAGTGGTTTCATTCTTCCACCATTACTTTGAACAACAATTTTAGAGAACATATTTGCTGTTAGAAGAGATTCTTCTTTAAAAGTTTTTAGATATGTTTCCATATCATTTTGAGAAGTTTTAATTTCTAGTCCATGATTAGGTTCTTGTGCATTAAGATTTGTATTTCCTAATGTAAGAAAAGTTATTGTCATAATACAGGCTGCTACTGTATTTTTACTACTAACAAATTTTGTAAGTTTCCAAAATCTTGATTTTTTATCAAAGAAGTTTAACAATAAGCCAACTGTTAAAAGAAAATAACCTAAATATGTTGGCCATTTTCCCGGATCGTTATTAACAGAAAGAATAGTACCTTTTTCATCTTGGTCATAAGAGCTTTGGAAAAATAAAAAGTTTCCTTCATGAAGTGTTCTATTCATAAAAATTCTATAATCATAATTCTCTTTATCTTTTATAATTGTGACTTCAGAAGCATATGATGAAGGAGCCATACTACCTGGATATCTATCTAGTTGAAAATCTCTTAATTTTATTGAAAATGGCAATTGTAATATTTTTGAACCATATTCAAGTGTTACAACTGTATCTCCGAAATCTTCAAGTTTAGATATACCTTTTTGTCCTCTTTTCCCTGGAAGTTTTACTCTTTTTGTTTGTCCATTTAAAGTTAAGTCAACAGTTAAAATTCCCATTTCTGCTTGACCTTGTTTACTTACAAGATAGTCAACATATTTTACATTTAGAGTTTTATTGTTAAATCTAATATTGTGTTCAAATTTATTAAGCATATCTCCTATTATTTGAACAAATGTTGCAGAAACTCCTTCTTTCATCCCTTTTTTCAGATTTGAAGATGCAAATTCCATTTGGTATTCTTTATAAAAGTTTCCATTTTCTTGTTTAATCTTTATTTGAAGATAAGGTTCAAGAGAGATCATCCTATTTTCAGTTTTTCCTTCTCTAATATGAACAATTCCTTCATATCCAATATATCTAGTAACACTTGCCCCAATTAAGATTACAACAAATGAAGTATGGAAAATAAATTTTGCTTTGTGTTTCCACATTTTATATTTGAAGATAATACCTATTAGATTAACTGTTGTTAAAACTAAAGCCATTTCATACCAAATATGATTGTAAACAAGTACCCTTGCAGTTGAAGTTCCATAATCGTTTTCAATAAACGTAGCAATACCAGCACCAATGGCCAAAATAGCTAATAATGTAAGTGTTGTCTTAAAGGAGAATAAGACATCAGTGAGCATTTTCACAAACTATCCTTTCCGAATTAGAAATTTAGGATATTATACTATTTAAAGTATGAACTTAATGTGGAGAAAGCCCATTTTTAGTTGATATTTAGTTAATTAATTAAAATCAATTATCTCTTTAATAAACTCTTATGTATAATTGCGTTATGGATTTAGAAATATTAAAAAAGAAAAAAGAAGATTGTAGAAATTGGAAAAATGTTGAACCTTGGTATAATCAATTATTAAAGACTTTTGAATTAGAAAAAGGTAATTTAAAAGTTGATTATGGAGATTGTTTTAGTATAGGAAGAAGAGAGAACTTAACAAAACAAGAGTTTGCTTTAATTGAAGAGACTGCAAAAAATCTTATTCCTTGGAGAAAAGGACCTTTTAATCTATTTGGTTTAGAAATTGATAGTGAATGGCAAAGTAATATAAAATATAATTTAATTAGACCTCACTTTAATCTAAAAGATAAGGTAGTAGCAGATATTGGTTGTAATAATGGATATTATATGTTTAGAATGCTTAAGGATAAACCTAAAAGAGTTGTTGGTTTTGATCCTAGTCCTTTAACTCTTCATCAGTTTGAGTTTATAAATCATTTTGTGAAGTCTGATATTATTTATGAAATGCTTGGAGTAGAGCATTTAGAATATTACAATCATAAATTCGATTTTATTTTTATGTTAGGAGTACTTTATCATAGACCTGATCCAATCGGAACTTTAAAATCATTAGCAAAAGGACTTAATACAAAAGGGGAGATAATAATTGACACTTTTATGATTGATGGGGAAGATGAAATTTGCTTAACACCAAATAAAAGATATTCAAAAATTCCAAATATCTATTTTATTCCAACAATTCCAGCTTTAAAAAATTGGCTAACAAGAGCTGGTTTTGAAAATATTGAGCTTATTGCAACAACAATTACTACAAATGAAGAACAAAGAAAAACAGAATGGTCTTTTGATCAAAGTTTAGAAGATTTTTTGGATTCTGAAGATTCTTCTAAAACAGTTGAAGGTTATCCTGCTCCTAAAAGAGTATATATGAAAGCAAGAAAGATACAATAATTTAAAATAGCTCTATTGTATCTTCATCATTTAAATCTTTATAATTAAAAAATTCACTTCTACCTTTATTTTTTGCTTCATAAAGGGCAATATCTGCATTTTTTATTGTTTTATCAATAGAATCATTTTTATCGTTTGTATTAAATACATCAATACCTATACAAATAGTTTTTTGTAAAGTCTGACCTTCTTCATTTACTACAACTTTAATCTTTGAAAAGTCATTAATAATATTTTTTGAAATTCTTAAAATATCAGCTTCTTTATTTGAATTTAACATGGAAATCAAAAATTCATCTCCACTTAATCTTGCAACCATATCAAATTCAGAAATATTTGTATGTATAACTTTTGCAAGTTCAACTAAAACTTGGTCACCTATATCATGATCAAATTCGTCAATAATAGCTTTGAAATGATCAACACCAATCATTAAAAAATATATATAATTATAGTTTTTCTTAGATAGATTTATCTGTTTATTAAGATTTTCAATTAAATAGTGCCTATTATAAACCTTTGTTACAGAATCTAAAGACAAAGATTCAATAAAATTCTTTTTAATAATACCATTTTGTAAAATTGGAGAAATTTGAAATAGGGCAGCTTCAATAATATTATATTGATTTGAAATAACTTTATGTTGTGATCTTGAACTAGCACTAAATGAAACAATTGCATTTAAGTTTGTATGAGTATTAATAATAAAGAAAAAAGATAGTTCATCATCTAAATAGAACTCCTCTCCTTCAATAAAAATATTTTCTCTATTATTTCTTTCCATATCAAATAATGAAAAAGTGACATTATCAATATTAAAATGTGTATGTAACCATAAATAGATATCTTCTGCCATTTGTTTAATATTAGAAGAGTATTGAAGTTGGTCATATAATTTATATATTTTTTCTAAGGCCTCATATGCTTTAGGATTATTTGCTGTTTCTTTTATCAATTCCATCATTGTATTTCTCATATTTCTCCTTAAAAAAGTTCAATACTATTAATGTTTTTTTTATATTTAAAATATTGGCTTCTTCCTTTATTTTTTGCCTCATATAGGGCAATATCGGAAGACCTAAATATCTCTTCAATTTTTTGAGCATCGTCAGGGAATATAGAAATTCCCATACATATTGTTTTCATTAAAGTTTGATTTGTATCTTCATTTACAATAACCTTAACATCTTTAAAGTTTTTGATAATTTTATTAGCTACTATTATAGCATTGTTTTCATTATCTACATTATGTAATATAACTAAAAACTCATCATTTTCTATTCTTGCAACAATATCAGAAGATCTAACAGTATTAGATAAACTTTTTGCTAGTTCTTTTAATACCTTATCTCCAATATTATAGTTAAATTCATCAATAACAGCTTTAAAGTGATCAATACCTACTTTTAAAAAGGCCATTTTTTTTCTCTCCCTTTGAGAAAGTGGTAATGAACTTTTTAGATATTCATCTACATATTGTCTATTATAAAGACCTGTTAAGGAGTCTTTTATTGTTAATTCAACTAATTTAAACTCTAAATATTTATTATATATTGTTTGTGAAATAATTTCAAATGTAGTTTTAATAATATTAAATCCATCATTTATATTTTCTAATTCTACATCACTAAAATAGGGAAGTGAAACCGTTAGTTTATCATTATTATTTAAATTAGCACTAAAAGTTTTTGATAATAATTTTTTCTTTTCTTCATAATTAGTAAATAAAATATTATTTTCTATTGTTACTTTTAATCTACTAATACCTAGATTTTTTTTAAAATATGAAGATATATATTTAAAAATGTCATCAAGTTTTTTTAATCTTATTAATTGTTGGTTTAAAGACATAATTGCTTGTAAATTATAATGATTAACTTGTTGTCCCTGAATGTCCATCTCTTTTCCTATTACTATTTATAGATAGTTTTTCCAACTAATTAATGAGTCTACTTCTCTCTTTAATGATGTGGATGAACCATGTCCAGGATATATTCTAATGTCTTTAGTTCTATCCCATGCAAGAATTTTATCAATACTTTGTTTCATCTGTTCTGAACTTGAAAATGGAAAGTCTGTTCTGCCAATAGAACCATTAAAAATAAAATCTCCTGTAAATAGATTTCCATCTAATTCAATAGCGGAACATCCTGGTGTATGTCCTGGGAAATGATGGAACTTAACCTTTATTCCATCAAAATCAAACTCTTGGTCTGGTTCAACTAAAATATCGGCACATGATGGAGGCATTCCCAATCCATAGGGGTCTTTTTCAAGCATAAAATTGTCATCTTTTGGAGTATAAATTTTTAAATTTAACTTATCACTTAGCTCTTTATTTGACCAAACATGATCAAAGTGTCCATGGGTATTTAATATTGCTATTGGATTTTTAGCATATTGAAGAACCCATTTTGTCGCATTTACACCTGGATCAATAATAAAATCTTTATCATTTACAGTTACAATATAGCAATTTGTTTGATAATCACCCATTGGCTGGATTTTTATTCCCATTAATTTCTAATCCCTATTTTAATAAAATTTGTTATAGTATACATTATTACAGCTGTAAGGTAGTTTATGAATTATTATTCTTCACTAGAAAAAGTCATATTAGAATCAAATATAAATGAAAAGATTGAGATATTTAGGGAGTTTTATAAGAATTTCAAAGAAGATAAACTTATTTTTGAAGATGAGTATAAACCATATGAAATGATTAATCCTTCCTATTATAATAGTTTAAATATTGTTTTACCACAAAATGCAAAACAAAGGAAATATATTGATACAAAAGAGGGAAAAATAAATCTTTTACATACAATTGCACATATTGAATATAGTGCAATTGATTTAGCACTTGATGCAGCTTTAAGATTTAAGAATTTACCAAAGCAGTATTATAAGGATTGGTTAAAAGTTGCAGAAGATGAAGTTAGACATTTTAAAATGATAGAAAGCCTATTAAATGAATTAGATACTTCATATGGGGATTTAGATGTTCATACAAATCTTTTTGAAGCTATGAAAAAAACTCCTGATTTATTATCAAGAATGGCAGTTGTACCAAGATATTTGGAAGCAAATGGTTTAGAACAAAATCCTAAAATAATGGAAAAATTAAAATCAAACACTGACCAATTTAATAAAAAGATTTTAAATACTTTAACAATCATTTTAAAAGAAGAGATAGATCATGTGAAAAAAGGAGATAGGTGGTTTAAGTATGAGTGTGATAGATTGAACCTTGAACCTGAATCAACCTATTTGGAAATTTTAGAAAAGATTTATCCTGGTTCAACTTCAAGAAGATATGAACTTAATTTTGAGGCAAGAAAAGAAGCAGGTTTCTCTTGTGAGGAATTAAAGTTTCTTTCAAAGAAAGAAGATTGTGACTAAATATAAAGGAGAGCTTCTCCTTTATATTGATATAAACTATATTAATTTTTATTTAACTCTTTATAATATGAGCTATGTAAAACTTCAATCTCTTCTTCTTCCTTATATCCATTAATCATACTAGCAGTTGCACCTTTAATAGCGAAAATTGACATATAAAGGTGTGTAAAGAAAAGGGCTAACATTGCAAGTCCTACAATATTATGTATAATAATACAAAGTCTTAACATCTCAATTTTTGTTAATCCAAACATTGTTAAAACTGCAAGATTTAAATCTTCTACATATAAAGTTACACCCGTAAAAATCATTGTAATTCCACCAATTGTACAGACCCAAAACCAAAGTTTTTGTCCAGCATTAAATTTTCCAGCTGGAATAGCTTTTTTCTCTTTAGATAAATAACCACCTAAAATCATAAACCATTTAACATCTTCAGCTGTAAATAGCATATTTTTTAGCCACATTAAAAACATTGGAATTACACTTGCAATAAATAGAACTGTTGCAACTGCATGAAGCTCTTTACACGCAGTAACAAAAGCTCCTCCACCAAATGTTGAAGCAAACATCATAATTAAACCAGTAGGAATGATTATAATAAATGAAATAGCAGCCATGCCATGAACAATTCTGTTAAATAGTGAAAAAACATAATATTTTTTACCACCATGACTAAACTTTTTTGGTCCAATTATTAAGTAGTGAATAAAAAATGCAAGGGGAACAATTATAATAATTGATAAATAAGCATTTTCAAATAGTTTTGTTTGTAAATATACAAACAAATCTGCTAAGTGACTATTACCATTTTCTTGGTAAGAGAGCATATTTGTAATAATCTCTTGATTAGCTTTACTTACACTTGAGTAAGCAAACAACGATTTAGATAAAAAGAATATCATTAATAGATATTTTTTCATATTGACTCCTTCATAGTTGTTACAAATCATAATCATGCCAGTGACATGAATGTGACTTTTTTTTAAAAATAAATTAAAATTTAATATTAATATAAAATAATATACAAAATATAATAAAAAAGTCAAGTTTTTTTTACTTTTTAAGAAAGAAGTAAATTTATTTTTACTTTTATTAACTTGAATTGATAAAAACTATTAAAAATATTTAATTTAAATTTAAGTTTAATGAGAAAACAAATCTTTTGTAAGAAGTTATCTTCTGAAAACTCTTTTGCTAAAGAGTTTAATGTAAATAGACATACAGTAAGAAAATCATTGACTCTACTAAAAGATGGAGAATCAATTTATAATGGAATTAGAGGTTTTAAATTATAAGGAGATATTATGATTACTATATATAGAAGTATTTTACATTTAGAAGTTAGATATAATTGTAAACATATGGAGTTTAATTAATAAATATAAAAAGTTGGAAATATGGATACTAAAATAATTTTAATTGTTGGACCAAGTGGAGTAGGGAAGGATACTTTAATTAAAGAGACAAAAAAGTATTTAAGTGAAGTAAATTTTGTAAATCGATATATAACTAGAAAACCTGATTTAAATGAAAGTAATTACTATTTAGATAGTTATGCTTTTGAGTTATTAAAACATAATAGTTTTTTTATATCAACATGGCAGGCTCATAATTACTATTATGGAATTGCAAAAAACTCCATAGAAAGTGGATTAAATATAATATCTATTTCAAGGTCAAAAATAAAAGATTTTGAGAACATTTATGATAAGGTTTATACTATAAATATAAATGTTCCAAAAGAGATTTTAAAAAAAAGACTCCTATTAAGGGCAAGGGAAAGTGAAGAAGAGATAGATCTAAGATTAAAACGAATTTATGAAAGTTTGGATGCAAAAAATTTAATTGAATTTGATAATAGCGATAGTATTGCAAGTAGTGTAGAGAAGTTTGTAA
>CAYZST010000002.1:100389-155792 GCA_964480765.1 uncultured Arcobacter sp.
GAGAGGAGAATAACTAGAAATCATCTAAACTATTTAAATTCAGTCATATAAGTTCTAAATAGAAGTGGTACAAAGTTTTGTTGAGACTTTTTATTTTCTCTTTCATCTATTGATACAGCTTTAAAAAATCTACTCCAAAGTTTTTTAAAATGCTCTTCTTTTCCACTTAATTTTACTTCTTCAAAAGAGGCGATATTTTTTATTCCCAAGAATTTTTCATTTTTAATAAATGCAATTTTCCTATTTATATCATGTATAATATAGTTTTGATTGTTAAACCTTTTGTGAAAATGTTTACCAAGAAAATAGACTACATTATATTTAGTTTCAATTTTTGCATATAAAGTGCCATCATCAAGCTCTTCAAATCTTGTGAATCCGTACATTTTATGAACTGTATAAAAAAGCTCTTTTTCAATTTTTTGTAGATTTAAAACAAAACTATTATTTATATTAAATAACTCTTTTTTATTTTTAAAACCAGTTATTATAAATTTTAATAAGTCCAATTCAAAATCTTTATTGTCACATAAAAAAATATTAAGTATTCTATTGAAACTCTTTTTATCAAAACTCTTTTTTATGGCACTTAAAACTCTATTAGCATTTATTAAATTTGTTTCAATATCTACTAATTCATTTGTAAATAGTGTATTTAATTTATATTTAGAGATTTTAGTAATTTTTAGTTTTTTGTAATAAACCTCATAAACTAAGCTTAAAAAACCTTCAAAGCTTCCATCGTAGATTAAAATCATTATAGTTCTCCTGTAATATGACTATAATTAATATCAAAAAGAGAAGTTTGTATTATCTTTTTTTTAGGAGGTTTAACTATTGCTTTTTTTATGGACTCTTTATAAAATGGTATTTTACTAGAGTATCTACCTTTGCAAGTTATAAAGTATTGAGCTCTTTTTAGTGATATTTTTAATTTCTTTAAATCATTGAAATCTAAACTTTTATATCTTCTTGCTTTTAAAATTTTAAGCATTCCTCTAATACCAATTCCTGGCACTCTAAGTAGCTCATCTTTAGAAGCTTTATTTATTTCCATTGGAAAATAGTGCAAATTCAAAAGAGCCCATGAAGTTTTAGGGTCTATCTCTTCATCTAAATTTGGAAATTCATCATTAACTATTTCATCATATGAAAAATCATAAAATCTAAGTAACCAATCTGCTTGGTATAATCTATGTTCACGTAAAGTAGGAGGCTTATTTAGTAAAGTAGGAAGGTTTTTATCATCATTTACAGGTATATAAGCACTATAATATACTCTTTTTAATAGAGCTTTATTATACAACACTGAGCTTAGTTTTAAGATATCTTTATCGGTTTCAGGAGTTGCCCCAATTATAAGCTGTGTACTCATTTCAATAGGCTTACTCCTTTTTTCTATTGTTATATCACGAGCCAATTTTAATGGCTGTAGAACTTTCTCTTTTGTTTTATTAGGTGCTAAAAGTTTTAGTGATTTATCACTTGGAAGCTCTATATTTGAGCTAACTCTATTTGCAAGAGATACAACTTGTTCAATAGTTTTTTCATTACTTCCAGGAATTAGTTTTACATGAATATATCCATTAAACCTATACTCAAATCTTAATATTTTTAAAGCTTTTAAAATAAGATTCATAGTATGATCTTCATCATTAACTATTCCAGAACTTAAAAATAGACCTTCTATATAGTTTCTTTTATAAAAATTTATTGTAATGTCTGCAAGCTCTTTAGGAGTAAAAGAGGCTCTTTTTATCTCATTTGAACTTCTATTAATGCAATAGGAACAATCATAAATACAGTGGTTTGTAAAAAGAACTTTAAGTAAAGAGACACATCTACCATCAGCTGTAAAAGTGTGACAGATGCCACTATTATGAGTTGCACCTAGTTCCCCTGTTTTATGATTATTATCACTTCCACTTGAGCTACAAGAGACATCATATTTAGCACTATTAGCTAAAATTTGCATTTTTTCATAGATACTTTTTTTCATATTAAAAGTTTACTAAAATATCTAGCTTCAATTAAAAAATATTACATTATGCAATATTTCAAACTAATGTTTGTAGGCTTTTTTGGTTTATTTTATTGTTTTATTATTGTTATTACTAATTCTCCAACTATAAAACCAAACTTTTTCATTTTTGAATGGTTTATTATTATTCCATCATTTTGTAAATGAAGCCAATCTTTTACATTAATATTAATATTTGAGTTGTTATATGGTACTTTCATTGTATAATCAATCATAACAGTATTTCCAACTGCTTTCATTAAAGCAGATCCTACGATATCATCAGCAGTTCCAATATACTCTTTATCTCCCTTAGGTTTTAATGTCCAAACCCTTCTTTGTTTTTTTCCATCACTATAAACAAAATATTCATCAAGAGTTCCAACACCATTTTTATCCCAAGAACCAATCATATCAGCTTCAAAACTTTTTATAATCTTTCCAGCCCTATTTTTTACAACTCCATAAGCTTTTAATTTTCCATTAAAATACTCTTCAGGAATAAATTCAGGTTTACTGTTTTTAAAATCGCTTAACTTCATAGAACCACACCCCATTAAAAAGATTGAGAATAGGGCAAGTAATACTATATTTTTTAGTTTCATGCCACTAATCCTTTATTTAAATTAATATTTTGATCTCTTGTAAAAGTTACTTGAACAAGATTTACATTTCTTGTTAAAAAGGCAGCTTCACAATAGTTAAGATACATTTTCCACATTCTTAAAAAATAATCATCAAATCCAAGCTTTTTAATTTCATTCTTTTTATTCTTAAAGTTTTCATACCAAATATTTAGAGTCTTTGCATAATCTTCTGTAAACTCTTCCATATGTAAAAGATTAAATCTTGTATGTTTACTTGTGGTTTCTAGGATTTTTGATATACTAGGAAGATGTCCACCTGGAAAAATATATTTTTGTATAAAATCAGTTCCATTTGCATACTCTTTGTACCTATTATCAGGCATTGTAATTACTTGAAGAACTAAAACACCATTCTCTTTTAAAAGCTCTTCACATTTTTTAAAGAAAATATCAAAATATTCTCGTCCTACTGCTTCAAACATTTCAACAGCAATAATTGCATCATATTTTCCTTTTAAGTCTCTGTAATCTTTTAATAAAATATCTATGCTTTGTTCAATATTATTTTCACTAAATCTCTTTTCACATAATTTCTTTTGTTCATTACTTAGGGTAACTGTTGTAACATTACATTTTTTATTTTTTGCAAGATGAATAGCCATAGAACCCCAACCAGAACCTATTTCAAGTACATTATCTCCCTCTTTTATATTTAATTTATTGGCTAAGTGAGAAATTTTTCTTAGCTGTGCTTCATATAAAGACTCATCTTTTTTCTTAAATATTGCAGAAGAGTACATCAATGTCTTATCTAAAAAAAGTTTATAAAAATCATTTGATAAATCATAATGCTTAGAGATATTTTTTCTAGAATTTTTTTTAGAATTTTTTCTTAAAAGATGTTTGATTTTATTAAAATATGGAAAGAGATTTACAAAAAAATTTTGTCTACTATCTTCGCTTTTTAAACCTAAGTTTTTTGAGTTTATTAATGCAATTTCTATTAATGTTGTTAAATTATCTGTTTCAAACTCATTATCCATATAACTCTCAGCAAAACCTATATCACCATATAGTAATAGTTTAGAAAAAAAGTTATAGTTATTTAGTTTTAATTTTACTTTTTTATAGTTCTTATTACCATAAAGGTTAACCTCTCCATTAGGAAACTCAACTTCTAAATTACCTTTATCTATTTTTGAAAAAAAATTATCTCCAAATTTATGCCATAAAGTTTTCATTTTTTAATACCTCCTTTTTGTATCAATCTCTTGCACTTTATTAAACTTTATTCCTTTTAAATATAGTCTAATTGATTGTAATAGTGTTCTTGTTACAACAAAAAGTGTAAGAAACGTATGCCTTAAAAATAGTTGTAAAATATTTTTTGAAGTAAATTCAAGAGCTTTACCTGAAAATGAAGCTGTAAGTTTTTTTATATTATCTTCATATAAATCTATTTTTAAAGCTATATCTGTTTTGTTATATTTAAATAAAAAATTATAATCCCCCTCCCTTTTAAAGAAAGGAGATACATACATATCTTTTTTTACTTCTCCTTTATATAAGCTATGACCTTTATCTTCTAATTTTATAGGATATACTACCCTTCCACCATTGTAATTATGTACCTCAGCAAAGATATAACTAGGCTTATCTTCATCAAAGATTAAAAGAAGGCTTATTGGATTAAATACAAAGTTAAAGATTCTTGGTAGGGTAATAAATCTCATTTTAGAGCTTTTTTTGATATCAAACTCTTTTAATATCATCTCTACATTTTTTGAAAAATTTCTCTCTTTACCAAAATGATCTTTTGGATTAAAAGAGAAAAGATTAAATCCATTATTTGAAAAAAGACTATTTTTTAAAGTGTTTAAACTTGATAGGTCTATATCTAGCATAAAAAAATTATATGTAAATTTGTGTTCTTTTGGATGTAATCTTTTATGATAGATACTACCTTCATAAAACATATGTTTATTCATAGTTCACATCCAAGATTTTTAGCAATTGTATTTGCACTCCATAAGCCATCTTCATGGAAGCCATAACGCCAGTAGGCTCCTGCAAAATAGGTATTGCTTTTACCATTAATAACTTCTCTTTTTGATTGCATTTTAATTGCAGATAAATCAAATTGAGGATGGGAATATTCAATCTCTTCAATTATTTTATCAACTTTTCCAATCTCATTTAATGAAACAAAGTAATCCTTTTTTGCTTTTAAATTTTGTAGTTTATTAATCCAATAAGATAGGCTTACTTCCAAACTATTTTTGCTATCATTTTTATAATTCCAAGCAGCATAAATTCTTTTATCTGGATATAGTAGTTTTTTATCATTATGTAATATAGCACGATTACTTTTGTATTTAAAAGCTGAAAGTATCTCTATTTCATTTTGTGTTGGGTCATCTAGAATCTCTAATGCTTCTGGTGCGTGCATTGCAAGAATAACCTTATCATAAATTGTAATAGAATTATTTGCATGTATTAAATGTATTTTGTTTTCAACTCTTTTAACCTTAAGTACATCACTATTAGTAATCACTTTACCAGATATTTCATTTAATATTTTATGCACATAGTTTACACTTCCATTTGAAACTGTAAGCCATTTATGATGTGTATTAACACCTAAAAGCCCATGATTTCTAAAAAAAGTTAGAAATGTATATGCAGGGAATTTATTCATCTCTTTGCCTGGTGTTGACCAAATTGATGCCCCCATAGGTAGTAAATATCTATCTTTAAAAACTTGAGAAAAATCCTTTAAATACTCTTCTAAGCTTAGCTGTAAAGATACACTTTTTATTTCTAAATCACTATTTGCTTTTTTATTAAATCTAATAATATCTTTTATCATTTTATAGTGACTAAAAGAAAAAAGATTTTTCTTTTGGAAAAAAAGACCTGATAAAGACTCTCCATTATAAGCAATATTATTTTGTTTATCCCAAAAACCAAAGCTCATATTGCTATACTCAATTTTTACATCAAGTATTTTAAATAGTTTTGTTAAAAGAGGGTAGGTTTGATGATTAAATACTAAAAAACCTGTATCTACACCAAAAACCTTACCATTTTCTTCAACTTGAGTTGTTCTAGCATGTCCACCAAACCTATTCTCTTTTTCATATATATCAACTTCATATTTTTTACTTAATAAATAAGCAGAGGCTAAACCACTTATCCCTCCTCCTATTACTGCAATTTTCATTTGTATCTACCTTCTTTATCTTGTGGAGTAAAAATTAAAGAAGAGATATCTATATAGTTTTTTAAATAATTTAATATAGTATCTAATTCATTTTTTTTTATAAATGCTTCTCTATTTATAATCCAAACATTTTCTAAATCATCACTTACTACAACAGCATTTTTATAATTATTTAAATAAAGAACCCTGTAATCTTTACTAAATATCCAATAATAAGTCATTTTAATTCTTGACATTGAGTTTTCTTCTAATGCAGTAGCAACACCTCTATACTCAATTAGTTTTCCTCCAATCTCATATTCAAAACATCTATTAAAAACTTTATATTCATTGTTATTAATAAATTTATATTCAACTGTTGCTGCAACACAATTGGCTTCAAAGCTATTATAAGTTCTAGCTATTTCATACCAAAGCCCACTAAAAGATTTAGGATTGACCTGCTTTATATAAGGAAGAGCTTTTGCTTTTATATAGAAAGAAAATAATAAAAACAAAAAAATTATTTTCATGTCGATTCCTAATCTTTTGATATAATATATAATATCATTTTGTGGAGTTTTTTAATAGTATTTTTTTGTTAGTTAATCAATAATTATCTTTTTTCATTATAATTTCTAAGAAAAAATAACGAAATAAGTTTTAATATAACAGGTAATAAAGAGTATAAGAGTGTTAATACAAAAAGTGAATCATCACTAGGATTTGTTTTTTCAAAACCGACTAGGTCAAGAGTAACAAAACTAATAACAACTGCTAATGCTAAAGATAGTTTAGTAATCATTGCCCAAAAACCAAAGAGTAAACCAGAGATTTGATTTCCAAGTTTTTGGGCTTTTTGTGCAATATCTGATTGAATAGAAGAGGGAAGAGCCATATCAGCACCAAGACTCATTCCTGAAATTATAGATATAATTGCAAACTCTATATAATCTCCTTCATCTAAAAATGGAACAAAACAGAAAACAAAACTAGCTAAAATCATTGAAATCATCCAGCTTCTTTTTTTACCAATTTTTTTTGATATATTTATCCAAAAAGGAAGGGCAAGCACACCTGCTAAAAAGTATGTAATTAGTAGAGCTCCTGTTAAGTTGGACTCTTTTAGAACTAATTCTACAAAAAATAGAAAAAGTGTTGCAGGAATAGCATTTGCTAAATTATTTAAAATAAAAGCAATAAAAATTGATTTAGAGTCTTTAAACTCTTTATAAAATCTTTTTATTGATTCAATAAAGTTATATCTAATTAATAAAGAGTCCTCTTCTTTTATAAAAGTAATAAAAAAAATTAAAACTATTGGTAAAATAATAATAAAAGCATTAAAAATTAAAGATAGACTTTTTTGTTCATTATTTGAGACAGCAAAAATAAAAGGCAAAAATAGTGCTAACAATACACCAATTATTGTGAATAGTTCTCTTGAAAAAGATAGTTTACTATTATCATGATAGCTTTCACCAAGTTTGGCATTTAAAGCTAAATATGGGATATTAATTAAACTCCAACCAATATAAGTAATTGTAGAAAAAATAAAAAGCCAAACTATATTTGATTCTTCTGTCGGGTGTGTAAGAAAATAAAAACCAAGAGATAAAAAAATAGAACCAAATATAATCATATATTTTCTTTTTCTATTATTATCATTTACTCTTCCAATAAATGGATCTGCTATCATATCAATAATTCTAGCAAGAAATAATACTACTCCTACATGTGCAATATCTAATTTTATATCTGATACATAAAAACTAGGTAGATAGATATATAAAGGAAGTCCTAAAAAAGCAATAGGAATTGCAAGTAGACCATATATAAAGGTTCTCATGCTTTAATCCTATTTTTTATAAATCTAATTAAAGAGCCTAATAGAGGAATTTTTTCATATATATTTGTTCCACTATCCCAATAATCAATATGGGAAATAACTTTTCCCTCTTTATTAAAACAAACATGACTTACCCCAAGAAAAGAGTAAGATTCTCCTATTTTCTCTTTTTTATATTTAAACATCCATTGTATATAGACACTATTGTTAGTTAAAGCAAACTCTTTTATATAAAATTTAGGTTCATATAGTGTTTCATACATATGAATAAATATTTTGTGAAGAGATTTTAAATCATAAGTTTTCTGAAAAGGGTCTTCAAAATAGACATCCTTAATAAAAATATTTTTGTACTCTTCATAAGAGGTGTTTTTATCTAAAGTTTCAAAAAAATCTACATATCTTTTTGCATAATTGTAATAATTCATTTTAATAACTTTCTATTTATTGCAAGAGATAGGCTATATGGTAGTAAATTTAATAATCTTAAAAATAGAGATAACTTAAAAGGGAATCGTATTTCAAATTGATATCTATTCTCTATACCTTTGAAAATTTTTTTTGCAGCAAACTCAGGTTCCATTAGTTCAGGCATTTCAAAATCATTTTTTGCAGTTAGTCTTGTTTTTACAAAACCATGATTTACAATTTGAATTTCTATCCCCTTTTCTAATAGTTCTGCTTGAATAGATTGGGCAAAATTAACTAATGCAGCTTTAGAAGCACTATAAGCTCCCCCATATGGTAGACCAAAATAACTTGATAAGCTGGCATTAAATACACATCTACTAAATTCTTGTTTCTCTAAATAGGGTACTAGGGCGTCAATTACTCTTACTGCTCCAAGATAGTTAATATTTGTCATATTTTCAAAGTTTTTAATATTCCATTGTTTGTAATTCATGGCTTCATAAATACCAGCATTAAAAATACATAGTTCCAGATTATTATAACTTTCAAAAATTGAATGAACAGCTTTATTTACAGAATCAGAATCTGAAACATCACAATTTAAAAGTTTTAAATTATAATAACTATCTTTTAATTCATTTAGTTTTTTATTTTTTTCAATCTCTCTTGAACTTGCAATTACATTATGACCTTTATCTAAGTAGAGTTTTAAAAGATTTAGACCTATACCACTACTACATCCTATTAACCAAATATTTTTTCTCATAGTAGATCCTTTTATCTATTTTTTAAGACTATGATTTATGGGACCATTCCCTTTCCCTAAATCTGGTGCATTTATTATTGCTTTAGATATATAATCTTTAGATACTTTTATGGCATCAATTAAATTATAATTTTGAGCCAACAAAGAAGCAATAGATGAACTATAACTACAACCTGTACCATGTGTATTGTTACTATTTGCTTTTGGATTTTGGAAATATTTTATTTTCCCTGTGGAACTTTTTAAAATATCTACTGTAAAATCATTATTTTTTTCTATATCTTTAAAAAGTATGTTAGTTCCATAATTATTACAATTTAAAATATCAGCCACACAGTTTACTTTAAAGAACTCCTTGGCTTCATAAGAGTTTGGTGTGATTAGATAAGTTTTAGGGAATAAACCCTTTAAAGTTTCAATTGCGTTATCAGCTATAAGTTTTGAGCCAGCTTTTGAAATAGCAACAGGATCTAAAACAATAGGAATATCTAAACTAGAAATTATTTCGTCAACAACTTTAATTAGTTCAATACTTGAAAGCATACCAATTTTTATTGAATCTACATCAAAATCTGATAAGACTGATTCAATTTGTTGTTTAACAAAATATGGCTCTAGTGCTATTACACCCTGAACACCTAAACTATTTTGAGCAGTAATTGCTGTTATTGCAGTAGTCATAAAAGCACCATGGTATTCAGCACTTTTTATATCTGCTTGAATTCCAGCTCCACCACTACTATCACTACCTGCAATTGATAATACAACTTTCATATCATATCCTTTATAAGAAGATTAACAAAATAGAATGTTTTTTAGTATATAAAAAATGTAGGTTAAAATGTTTATAAAATATAATTAATAGTTTTTAAATAATTAATTTAAGACTTGTACCTAAAATGGTACAAGCTTTAAAACTTTGCATTAGGAATAGGGTAGTTTTTTATAACAAAATCTATATCTTTGTCTCCTCTACCACTTATATTTACTAATATAGTTTTATGTTTTGCTAATGTTTTCGCAAGTTTTATTGCAAAACCAACTGCATGAGCTGATTCTAAAGCAGGAATTATACCTTCTAATTGAGATAATTTATAAAAAGCATCTACTGCTTCTTCATCATTACAAAGTCCTACTTTAGTTCTATTTATATCTTTTAAATGTGCTTGTTCAGGTCCAACAGAGGGGTAATCAATACCTGAACCAATTGAGTACACAGGAGCAGGTTCTCCTTTTTCATCTTTTAACATAATTGAATTAAACCCATGCATTACTCCCTCTTCACCATAAGTTAATGTTGCAGCATGTTCTCCTATTTTTTCTCCTTTACCCATTGGTTCAACACCATATAATTCAACCTCTTTTTCATCAATAAATGCAGAAAAAATACCCATTGCATTTGAACCACCTCCAACACAAGCAACTATATTATCTGGTAATCTATCTTCATGCTCTAAGAATTGTTCTTTAGATTCAAATCCAATAATCGATTGAAAATTTCTGACCATCATAGGAAAAGGATGTGGTCCAACAACAGAACCTATACAATAAATAGCTGTGTCCACTTGTGCAATATACGATTCAAAAGCCGAATCAACAGCTTCTTTAAGTGTTTTTAAGCCATGAGTTGCAGGAACAACTTTTGCACCAAGAATTTTCATTCTAATAACATTTGGATGCTCTTTAGCAATATCCACTTCACCCATATGAATTTCACACTCCAAACCAAAATAAGCAGCAGCAGTAGCTAAAGCAACACCATGTTGTCCCGCACCAGTCTCTGCAATAACCTTTTTAAATCCCATATGTTTAGCTAATATAACCTCAGCCATACAATGATTAAGTTTATGTGCACCTGAATGATTTAAATCTTCTCTTTTTAAGTAAATTTTTGCACCACCGCAATACTCTGTTAGATTTTTTGCATAAGAGATAGGTGTAGGTCTACCTTGGTAATGCTTTCTTACATATTTTAAATCTTCTATAAACTTGGGGTCATTCTTAATTTTATTATATGCTTTTGTTATATCAGCAAATGGTTTTTCAAGCATAGGTGGAATAAAAGAACCTCCAAATCTACCAAAATATCCTTCTTCATTCGGTGTGTTTTCTAAATAGTTAGACATTATTTTCCCTTCATACTTTATATATTAATATTTATGAAAACCATTTTTTAACTTTTTCAAACATACTTTCAAAGATTGATTCATGAGGTTTGCTCTCTAAGCCAAAACTATCTTGAAGTTTTTCTAATAATTCTCTTTGTTCGTTATTTAATGTTTTAGGATAGTTGATTTTTACTTGTACAATTAAATCTCCTTTTCCAAAGCCTTGGATTGAAGTTACTCCTTCTCCATTAAATTTAAATTGCTCTTTATCTTTTGTTCCAGCTGGAATTTTGAGCTCTAATTCTCCTCTTAATCCAGGAATTTTGATAGTATCACCTAATGCTACTTGAGTGAAGAAAATAGGAACTTCAATATAAATATCATCATCATGTCTTACATAATGTGAATCCTCTTTAACTCTAATTTGCAGATATAAATCTCCTCTTGTTCCATTTGGTGCAATATTACCTTTATTTGATACTCTGATTCTATTCCCATCATTTACACCTTCAGGAATATTTACTTCAAATTTATCTTTAATCTCTTTATATCCAGAAGCGTTGCATGTGCTACATTTTGAAGTAACAGCTTGACCTGAGCCTTTACAATGAGGACAAGTTTGTGCAAAGGTCATAAAACCTTGTCTCATATGAATCTGTCCTTGTCCATTACAATGAGGACAAGTATTAAGTTTACCATTTTTTGCACCTGTTCCCTTGCAATCTTTGCATGCATCTTTATAAGAGTAGTTAACACTCTTTTTGCATCCAAATATGGCTTCATTAAACTCAATTGTTAATTCAACAGCAATATCTAAATTATAATTGTATGTTTTTCTCTCTCTTTGTCTTGAAGTTCCTGAAAAACCTCCAAAACCCGAACCTCCAAACATTTCTTCAAATATTGAACTTAAATCTTCAAATCCACCAGAGAACCCTCCACCTTGACTATGTCCATGAAGTCCAGCTTTTCCATATCTATCATATATAGCTCTTTTTTCATCATCGCTTAACACCTGATAGGCCTCATTTACTGCCTTAAACTTCTCTTCAGCTTCTTTATCATCAGGGTTTTTATCAGGGTGGTATTTCATTGCCATTTTTCTATATGCTTTTTTAATAGCACTTTTATCACTCCCTTTAGTAACTTCTAGTATTTCATAATAATCCATTTCAATCAAATTACTAACTCCTAACATATAATTTTACGCGATTTTATCTAAATAACTATTAATATTAGATATAATCGCATTTATGAAAAAAGGTTTAGAAAAATTTTATGATTTAGTTGATGCATTTGAATCTTTACCTACGATTGGAAAAAAATCTGCACAAAGACTAGCTTACCATATAGTAATGAATGATAGTTATATCGGTATTAAAATTGCTCATAGTATTGAAAATGCTTTAAAAAATATTAAAAAATGTATTAAGTGTGCTTCCATGAGTGAACATGAAATTTGCGAAGTCTGTTTAGATGAAACAAGGCATAGAACAAAAGTTTGTATAGTCCAAAGTGCTAAAGATATTTTTATTATCGAAGAGTCAAAACAGTTCGACGGTTTATATTTTGTTATGGAAGAATTAGATCCTGATTCGATAAATAGACTTCTTCTATTTATAAATGAAAACTCTATTTCTGATATACTTTTTGCAATAACTCCATCTTTATCTAATGATGCTTTTATTTTATATATTGAAGATAAATTAAAAGATTTTAATATTAATTTTACGAAGATTGCTCAGGGAGTACCAACGGGTGTAAGTTTAGAAAATGTTGATATCCTATCATTAGCAAAAGCAATACAAAGTAAAGTAAATATTTAAATTTTTAGGTAAAATATTAGTATGATTCCAAAAATAGTATGCCAAAAATGTAAATTTTATTATGTTAGTTGGGACAAAGAGAAACCTCATGGTTGTAAAGCTTATGGCTTTAAGTCAAAACTTATACCCTCACAGGTAGTTAAAAATAGTAGTGGTATAAACTGCTCTTTTTTTGAATTAAAGCATAATAACTAAATGAAATATCCACTTTTAAGCTCTTATATTGAACAATACACAAAAAATCGATTAACGATAATTAAATATTGGTTAAAAAATAGTGATATTCTTTTAATTCTTAATAAAAGTGAAATATCTACTGAAATTTTTATAAAAAAATATGCAATTGCTATTATTAATCATTATATAGACATTGTAAATGAAGAGAAAGAGATTGGAGATTGCTCTGCCATAGAGGAATTGATTTCTCATCTAAAACAAAAAGGAGTTTTAAGCTCCGAACTTTTTAAAATTTGTACCTGTTTTAAAAATGCACTAATTGAGTTTACTTATGATTTAAAAATATCCAATTTGCAAATTGAAAAAGAGATTAATTATATTTTTGAGAATAATTTTGCAGGTATTTTAGATAAATACTCTAATAACACACTAAATATTCAAAATCAGTTTTTAAAACAAACAGATATCATAAATAAATATGTAATTATGTCTAAATTTGATTTAAAGGGTGTAATAATTAGTGTTTCAGAAGCTTTTTGTAAAATCTCAGGTTATGAAGCTGATGAATTAGTAGGAAAAACTCATAATATACTTAGACATTCAGAAATGCCAAGCTCTTTATTTAAAAAGATATGGAAAACTTTAAAGAAAGAAAAAACTTGGCATGGAGAGATAAAAAGTCTTAAAAAAAATGGTGCTTTTTATTGGGTAGATACAATTATTACACCTGTTTTTAATGAAAATAAAGAAGTAATTGAATATGAAGCAATTATGCAAAATATAAGTAATCAAAAAGAGCTTGAAAATCAACAATCAATTTTAGTAGAACAATCTAAATCTGCTTCAATGGGAGAGATGATATCTATGATTGCACATCAATGGAGACAACCTTTACAAGCAGTATCAATATTAACTCAAAAGTTACCATTAACAAAAAAGATAGAAGGAAAAATCTCTGATGAACTTTTAGAACAAGTAGTTGATGAAATAAGTAGTCAATTAGATTATATGAGTAAGACAATTGATGATTTTAGAGATTTTTTCCTTCCTGATAAACCCAAAGAAGAGATAATAGTAAAAGATATAATTAAAAAGGCGATTGATTTTGTCTCTTTTATGTTAGAGTCAGACTCTATTAAAGTTAATATTGAATCTAAAACTGATAAAAAAGTTCAAATACATATAAATGAGTTAATACAAGTATTTATTAATCTTCTTAAAAATGCAAGAGATATCTTAATTGAAAAAAAGGTTGAAGAAAAAGAGATAAATATAGTTATATCCGAAGAGATAAATTGTGTATTAATTGAAATTGAGGACAATGGTGGAGGCATTAGTGAAAATATAATAGGAAAAATTTTTGATCCTTATTTCTCCACTAAAAGAGATAAAAATGGAACAGGTTTAGGTCTTTATATGTGTAAAAAAATTGTTGAAAAACATAATGAAGGAAAGTTAAGTGTTTATAACTCAGAAAAAGGTGCAGTCTTTAAGATAACTTTACCTCAAGTTTAAAAGATTTTATATAAAGTGATTTTAGAGTAAAATAACAGTTTTATTCAAGTTTAATATAGGAGTATTGATTTTGTTATACAAAGATTTGAAAGATAGTATTAAATCATTAGGATTTTTATCAATTGAAGATTTTGTTCATTATATAGGTGTTACCCCATCAGATATTTTAGAGTGGGAAGAGAGAGATGAAGTTCCATATACTATTTCATTTATTATCCATCTTTTAAAGGGAGAGAAAGATTTACCTAATAACCAAACATTAGATAGCTTAGTTGAAGAGTGTTTACCTTTAGCACAGCTTTTAGAAGAAGCATCTTCATTTCCTCATAAACTTGAAGAGATGTTTTTATTACAAAAAGAGCTAAATGATTCAACAAACGGAAAAAATTGGGAATTGGGAATTAATAGATTTGGAAAAGAGATTAATTGGTTAAGATGTATTCATATGGAAGTTGCAGAGTTAATTGATTCAACTCCATGGAAACATTGGAAAAATATTTCTGATAAACCAGATATGAATAATATTCATGTAGAGCTTGTTGATATTTGGCATTTTCTAATGTCTTATATTTTACAAGAAACAAATGTACCTAAGGCAGTCTCTTTAGTAAATACCCATTGTATTTATGAAGCATTAGAAGATATTGATGTGCAATCAATGGTTAAAGAGGCAGAAAAACTATCTTATATCTCATTGGCAATAGAAACAGGGAATATGCCATCATTTAGTGGAATTGAAAGATTTATTGATCAATTCTTTAGATGTTGTAAGATTTCAGGTTTATCATTTACTTGGCTTCAAAAACTATATATAGGTAAAAATTGTTTAAATAAATTTAGACAAGACCATGGGTATAAAGAGGGAACTTATGTAAAAGTTTGGAATGGAAATGAAGATAATGTAGTAATGGTTTCTATTCTTGAAGATTTAGAAAGTGTAAGTTTTTCAGATCTTTATTCTAAATTAAAAGAGAACTATCCAAGATAATAAGAAGAGAGTTTTCTCTTTTTATTTTTCAATAATTATTTCAAAACAAACACCTTCATTTCTATTAGATACATAGATTTTTCCGTTACAATGTTTCTCTATAATAATTTTACACATATAAAGACCTAAACCTGTTCCATTTTTCTCATCTTTTGTGGAAAAATAAGGATCAAATATTTTACTTATTATCTCTTCAGGAATACCTCCTGCATTATCCTCGATAGATATTTTTTGAAAACTATCAAAATCTTCATATCCAATTTTAATTACTTTATCTTTTCTAATATTTTTTTCTTTAAAGGCATCATTTGAGTTATTTAAAATATTTAATAAAACTTGTAATATTTCGTTCTTGTAAGTAAATATTGGATCTAAAACACTCTTTTGAATTATTATATTTATTCCTCTTTTTTTAAAAGGTTTTTCTATCATCTCCAATGTAATATTAACAATAGAGTTTAAACTAATTAACTCTTTTTCTTTTGTTGTTTTAAAGAAGTTTCTAAAATCATCAATTGTATTAGACATATATAATAGATAGTTTTCAATATCATTAATTTTATTTTCAAAACTATTTGCATTATACTTATTCATTTTAATTCTAAGTTTTAATGTTGATATTGCAGTTGATATAGAACTAAGAGGTTGTTTCCACTGATGTGCAATCATTGAAATCATCTCTCCCATAGCAGCCATTCTAGATTGCTCTAAAAGTAAACTCTCTTTCTCTTTTAGTTCGGTTAAATTAAGAATAAAGACCATTTTATAAACTTCTTTTTCATATTTTATATCTTCGATTTTAATAATTGCAGGAATAATATCTCCCTCTTTTGAAATCAATGATACCTCTTCAAATATTGCATTATCATACTCTAAATATTTTTGACTAATATTTGGAATTAATATACCTGTTGCCAAATTTCCAATTATTTCATCTTTACTCTTGTATCTTAAGATATCAAGCATAGATTTGTTTATATTTTTAATAAATCCATTTTGAATAATTATAATACCCTCTATTGTATTATTAAAAAATTGTTCAAATATTGTATCTTTCATTAAAAAACCTGTTTAATAAAAATCTCAATATAGTATAATTTAATAATACTTTTTAGGAGATAAATTTTATGGTTGATTATATACTTTTAGAGGAGTATGCTAAAAATAAAAATATTCTTTTAGTTGAAGATGATGAGAATATATTAAAAGAGACAAAAGAGTTTTTAGAGTTAATATTTTCAACTCCTATAGATGTTGTAAGAAATGGAAAAGAAGGAATTGAAAAGTTTAATAAATTTAAAATAGATAATGATAAATTTTATGATATTGTTATTACTGATATTCAAATGCCAATTATGGATGGTATAGAGTTTACAAAACTAGTTTATGAGCAAAATAAAGAACAATTATTAATTGTTTTATCTGCACATAATGAGTCTAATTATCTACTAGAGTTGGTAAATATAGGAATATCTCATTTTATAACTAAACCTTTAAACCATGATGAAATGGTTCATGTTTTATTTACCAAATTAAAAGAATTGAAAAGTAATCAACCCTTAGATGAAAATATAAATAAAGATATTGTAAAAATAAATGATGAATTAATTTGGAATAAACAAACAAAACAGTTACAAAAAAATGAAAAAAATATAAAACTTACTAAAAAAGAGATTATGTTATTGAGTATACTCTTAAAATATACAGAAAAAACCCATACAATTGAAGAAATATTAAATTATCTTTGGTCAGATGATGAAAATATTGCTCCTGATATTAATAATCTTAAAAATATAATATCCAGACTTAGGAAAAAACTTCCAAGCCTAGATATAGAGAATATTTATGGCTTTGGTTACAGAATCAATATAAAATAAATAATACTTTTGTAATACCTTTTTCAAATATAATTTTAATATAGATTATTAAAGGAGGTGTAACAATGACTTCTCAAATAAAAAACTTTAAAGATTTTACAATTTTATATGTTGAAGATGAATTTAGTATACGTTCAAGTGTTGAAAGTTGTTTAAAATATATTTTTAATGTAATTAGTGCAAAAAATGGAGAAGATGGACTAGAAAAATTTAAAACTAAAAATATTGATCTTATTATTACAGATATTAATATGCCCATAAAAAACGGTATTTCAATGATGAAAGATATAAAGAAAATTTCTCCTAATATGCCATTTATTGTTACTTCTGCTTATGCTGATGAAGAGAACATAGAAAAAGTTACAAAGTTGGGTGTTTATTCATATTTATTAAAACCTTTTGATGTAAGAGAACTTGTGACAAATACAATGAATGCTTTAAAATAAGGATACTGATGAAAAAGTACGGCATAAAAGATAAACTTATTTTAAAAATGTAAAAAATTAAATTAATATGTGTAGAAAAATCTTCTATGAATAATCATTCTTATAATCTATATAATGAGCTGCATGTTCAATTAAGCCTTTTACATCTTCATCACTTAATTGTTTAACAACCTTTGCAGGACTTCCCATAATTAAACTTTTGGGAGGAAATTTTTTTCCTTGAGTTACAAGTGAGTTTGCACCAACAATTGAGCCTTCACCTATTACAGCATTATCTAAAATTGTTGCACTCATACCTATTAAACAGTTATCTTCAATAGTGCAACCATGTAACATTACTTTATGTCCAATAGTTATATTATCTCCTAAAATAGTTTTTGTATGAGTATCCGTATGAATCATTGATAAGTCTTGAATATTTGTATTCTTACCTATCCTTACTTCATTAATATCAGCCCTAATTACACAACCAAACCAAACAGAAGAGTTTGCTCCTATCTCAACATTTCCAATAACATCTGCACTTGGTGCAATCCAAGCAGTTTGTTCTATTTTTGGATAAAACTCTTTAAACTTCATAATCATCTTTAAATCCTTAATTTAAATTATTAAAAAAACTATTATATCTTAATAGCTAAGCATAAGAGATAATAAAGCCTATATTAGTCTGCAGTGTATTTAATAATTACAGGTAAAGAGTAGTTAGGTACATCATCATAGGTAAATATTGCATAAAATTTTTCTATATCTTTTGCTCCAAAATCATCAAAAGTATAGGTATCTACACCTGCATATAACTTTTCGCCATCTTGATTGGAAAAAGGTGCTCTAAATGCATTTTTAATCACTTTTACACCTTTAAAAGCACTGTCCTTAGGATTATCCCAAGTAAGCTTTATTTTGCCATTCTCTTTTGTTAACTTTACATTTGTAACTTTTTCTATTGGAAACCTTCTTTTAGGAATATGTTCAATGATAAGTTTTGGAGATAATGATTGCTCTTTAATCTCCCAAGATACCCTTTTATCTTTAATTGCTTTTTTTGATGATGTAGGCTTTAAAACAAAAGCAACATCAGTTTTATCTCTTAATTTCTCATTTAAAGTAATCTCTGCATATGTATCAAAGGTAAAATATTGTTTTTGATTGTTTTTAAGTTCTATTGCACTTACATCATAACCAATATTTTGGATAATCTCTCTATTTGTAATACTATCATAATCTTGATCTATCTTTTCATCAACAAACTCAAGGTGAAACCTAATATCCTCTTTTATATAAATTTTTGTAGAGTTTAATTCAAAATATGCTTTTGTGATTATCGTATCATCATATGGTGGCATTGATGATAAATTAAATTCGAAAGTAGAGTATATTTTTTTACCTTCATCATCAAAACCAGCACTTATTTCATCTGATTTAAGCTCATTTTTTGATACAGTATAAACAGCTTTAGGAAAAAGTTCAGTTATTGTAGGTTTTAAGGTATAAGTAAGTTCAAGGCGTGGTCTATAAGGTAAGCCATATCCAAACTTTCCATATCCAATATCCCATTGCATCATCTGTTTGGTTCTCCCAATTCTTAACTCTTTAGGTCCTTCAACTCTAAATACAACTGTTCCTGTTTCTGCTGCTACTTCTTGTAAATATTCACACTCTTTTCCTGAAAGCTCCCAACTTCTCCAAATACCTTGAGTTAATTGATGAGATTCAGTTGGTCTACCAATATATTTTAAAATATCAATATTATGAACATCATCAAAATCTGTAAAGTCACCATCAAAATTAGGATCTACGATACCTACATTCCATTCTCCATACTTTTCAATTGTAGTAGAAACTCTATTTATAGGATAGAGATTAAATGAAGCATATTTAATTAAAGCATTTTGGGGTAAAGATTTCATTTCAATTGTAACAATTGCATATGAAATACCTTTATTTTCGTCAACTCCAACAAATAAAGAGTTAATTCCAAAATGTTTTTCATTATTATTTATATGCTCTGCAAGATATCCTGTTCTTTTGGCACTTGCATAATAGGTTCTACTAAATTCATCATAATCAGGATTTGTTCTAACTTTAATTTGAGGATAAAAAGGTGATTTCTCTGAAGTTTTTTTATTTACTACTCTTATATTATAAAAATAGTCTTTGTTACTTTGAAGATTAATATCACTAAACTCTAAAGCCTGTGTTCTTGTAACTAGATTTGACGCATTACAAAAGTTTTTATTTCTTTGACTTCTATATATTTCAAAAAACAAATTTTTATCTGTTTTATATTCCCATTTTAAATTAATATGATGTGAACCTATTTTAGTTACTTCGAAAGAGTTTACTCTTTTTACAGAAGCTTTTTTAGAGTAGTTAGGAACCTCTTTTAGTGCAATTAAAAGTGCAGGAATATGCTCTCTTAAGTGTTCATTCATATCGTTCATATAATCAGATATATTTCTAGTTCCTACTTCAACAACAACAGAGATTATCCCTTTTGAATAATAAAATTCCCTACCACTTCCTGAAATAAGTTTTACAGGTGGTTTACCCTGATGAATTCCATATTCACGACCAGATATTTTTCTTATCTCTTCTGCCATATTTGCACATAAAGTATTCATATCTGTTGTATCAATAGTATCTTCATGCCTAAAGTCATGAGCTGGAAAGAATACATTTCCTTGTGAATGGTAATCTAAAGCAATAGTTATATTCTTATGAGATTCAACAAAATCTTTTAAAGCTCTTGTTTCTGGTTCTGAAAATGGTTCAGGTCCACCATAAACATTTGATGTTGGAAGTGTTGATTTTACATAACCAATAGAAAAATTTCTATTTAAATCTACACCATATGAACCATCAGCATTTACTCTTCTATTCTTTCTCCAAAAACAGAAGTGATTTCTTGAGTATTCATATCCATCAGGATTTGCACAAGGAACCATGTATATAGTTGCATTTTTTAGATAAGCTTGAATAGCAGGGTCAATATCTAGGTTTTCTAAAATATAGTTTGCAAACTCAATAGCTAATTCATGACCCACCCATTCTCTTGCATGGATTGTTCCTGTATAGAATAGGGCAGGATATTTATTGGCATTATTTATATCAATAGAAATAGTAATTAGATTTATATCTCGTTTTTCCCAAGTTTTACCAATTGATTCAATTTTAAAATTATTTGGATATTTAATCTCTAATTTCTTAAAAGTCTCAGTTGATTCATCATATGAACGATAAAGCTGCTTCAAAAGCTATTCTCCTATTTTCAGTCTAGATTTAATTTGATTTAATTTATTTTTACCAATACCTTCAATACTTGTTAACTCATCTAAACTATTTATACCATTCTTCTGTTTAAACTCATAGATAGTTTTTGCTAGTTTTGAACCTATTCCTTTAATCTTTTTTAAGATAGAAACATCAGCTTTATTTATATCTATTCTCATATCATCTAGATTATCACCCCAACTTTGTAAAAGTTGTTCATCAATTGATTCAAGCTCTAATAAGTCTGAAGAGTCTGTAACAATATTATCTTTTAGATAATCTTGAATCTCTAATGCTAACTCTTCCTCCATTGCATGTAGAGTCATTAAATCAGTTAAAGAAGCACTATTTAGATTTATTTTATTAATCTCAAAAATATCTCTATTTGCTTTTTTGTTTAATTCATTGTTAATTGGTAATTTCTCAGGATTAACTGAAATAGGAAAATCACTAGCATTACTTGTTTTAGTCTTTTCCATATCAAATGTATCCAGAGGATCATTTATGTACCATGTTCCATCACATGAAGGCTTATATCTACTAAAACCTATATGTCTCATTGTTCTAAGTAAACTTGAATCAATTTTACCAAGCTCTTCCCAAGAGAATAGAGGAATGTGTGGTTTAGGAAATTTACCATTTGAAAAATCCCACATTAGATATTGACATATCCAATCTCTAACATAAGGGAAAGCTGCAAATGCAGTAGCACACTCTAATATATAAGCATTTTCAGTTTCTGCATCAATTGCAATATCACAAGCCCAATATTCAGCTTTTGCAGCTTTACTAGCTTTTACTGAAAGTTCTAAAGCATTCATGGGTATATTGTCATAAGACATTGAACCACCTTGAGATGTATTGGTGATCCATTCTCCTTCCCCAGAAAATCTCCAAAAAGCACAAATTGGTTTATGTCCAATTAGCATTACTCTAATATCTCCTGAGTATTTTAAATCAATTGCATTTTGAGTATAAATTGGTGTATACTTTTTCTCATCTAATAGTTTTTTAGCCTCTTTAAAGTTATTTGCTTTATGAACATAATATCCACCATAGTTTGAAGGTCCATAACTTCTTTTAATAATTTGTGGATATTTTGCACTATTTTTTAGATAATCAAAACCTTTCTTCTTATCATAGAAGATTTTTGTTTTGGGAATAGAGAGTTTATGTTTTTTACAAAATAGAGTAACATTCTCTTTTGATTTGTTTGAAAACTGTGTCTCAAGAGAGGGAACAAATCTCACATGAGGTAATTCCTTGGCAATTTCAAGAAATGTATCATATGCAGTTGCTGGAATATTTCCAATTAAGATATCAATCTTTTTTCTTTTTACTTCGTTAATAAACCTCTTTTTATCTTTCCCCCAATGATATGTAACTGCTTCGATTTTATCTGGCCAACCTCTAAAGTTTGATTGATCAAAAAACCTAAGTACATAATCAAGATATAAAAAACCTAATTTTGGTAACTTCTTCATCTTATTTTCCCTAATATTATTATTTTATTTTTCTTTCAATTAAATCTACAATGAGATCAATTTTTTTATTATTGTAATTTATTCCTATTTTTTCTTGTTCTGGTGTTATAAATGCAGGAATACCATTAACTTCAAGTACTATATACTCCTCTTTTTTTCTATCATAAATAATATCAACACCTGCAATATCGAGTCCCGTAACTTTAGCTGCTTTTAGTGCCAATTTGATTACATCCTCATTTTCTTCTCTTAAAAATACGCTTCCACCACTAGTGACATTTGTTTTCCAATCACCTTTTTTAGCTTTTCGACCATAACATCCAACATATTGATTATCCACAATATCAACCCTAAAGTCGGTATTATCATAATCTATAAATTTTTCAACATAAAAATATCTTAAGTCCATATGGTTTAAAAAGGGCATTAACATATCTAGAGTCTCTTGATTTTCAATTTTTGTTAATCCTACACCGCCCCAACCATCAGTTGGTTTATAAACCATTTTTGACCATTCTTTTATAATTGATTGTAAATGATAAGTATCATCCCTATGACAAAGTTTATAATCAGCTGTTTGTATTTTATGCTGTCTTAATAAAAATGCTGTTTGAAATTTATCTTCTGTTAACTTAAAAGCATTATATGAGTTTATCATTGGAATCACATTATTAAGTGCTTTGTATAAATACATTTGATATTGAGTCTGTTCTCCTGCATTATAAGAAAAAAACAAATCTAATTTGTTTAACTTAATATCATTCCAAAGAATATGTCCATTTTCTGCAATTGCATCTCTTAGGTTTATATTGGGCAAAACATCAATTTCACGCTCTTTAAGTTTTTTAATCATTTTCTCTTGAATTTTATTCCCACCACCATTTTGATATAACCACATACCAATTTTTTTCTTCCCCATACTCTCTCCTTCCTTTTATTTAGTTTTGTTGATAATATTCTAATATTTTTGTCATCATTTTGATTCTTTTATCAAATGAACTTTTTAGTGCTCTTTCTTTTTTAGTATGATCCCCATCTCCATATGGACCAAACCCATCAATTGTAGTGACTCCACAACTTGAAACAATATTTGCATCACTTACACCACCTCTATGCTCAATAGGAATTTTATAAGATAATAGTTTTTCAAAAAAATTAATTAACTCTAACTGTTTTTGATTCTCTTCCATTACATTACGTTGAATTATCCCATCTGCATGAGCTTTTGTCCCCTCAACAAAAGATGTAGAAGTGATTTTTTCCACTGCTTTTTGAACTCTTTTTTGTTCACTTTTTTTATCAAATCTAAATTCCATCATCATTTCAAAATGTGGAGAAACTGTATTTATTCCAATTCCACCTTCACATTTCCCAACGTTTACAATAGTTCCTTTATCAAGATCAATAAGTTCAGAATATTTTTGTAATTTAATAGCACCTTCTAAATTAGCATTAACTCCTTTGGTATACGATGTACCAGCATGTGCAGCTTTACCATCAATCTTAATAATATATCGTCCAACACCTTTTCTACTAGTAACAAGTTCTAAATTTTTTCCTGCGGCTTCAAATACAAAACACAAATCATAATTTTTAGCAATTGAGGAAGTTACTGCTTTTGAGTCATCACTTCCTGTCTCTTCATCAGATACTAATAAAAAATCAATATTAAAAATTTTTCCATTTTTATTAAATATATTTCTAAGTGCTTCTAAAGCAACAATATTTCCACCTTTCATATCACAAACACCAGGACCATATACCCACTTTGTATCTTCACTAAAACTTTCAAAATAGTTTGGTGGGAAAACAGTATCATTATGTCCTAAAAGAAGTATTTTTATTCCTTCTTGTTTTTCTGTTTTAAATAATAGATGATCACCAATTAACTCTCTTTTAAAAACCTCTAAAGAAAAGCCTAATTCTTCTAACCAAGAGTGCATTATTTTGCCTACTTCATCTACACCTTGTTTATTTTGAGTAAAAGAGTTAATCTCAACTATTTTTTTTAAATCTTTCAAATAACACATTTTTAAATCCATATAATATAAATAATTTTAAATTATTAAAGGTGATAATATTTTTTATTTTGACCTGCAATAATAAATCTTAATGCATTTAGCCTAATAAAACCTTCTGCATCTTTTTGGTTATATACTTCATCCTCTTCAAAAGTTGAATGAGCCTCAGAAAATAAAGAGTTTTTTGACTCTCTACCTACTACAATAACATTTCCCTTGTAAAGTTTAAGCCTTACAGTTCCTTCAACATTTTTTTGAGTTTCATCAATTGCAGCTTGAATCATTTCTCTTTCAGGAGAGAACCAATACCCTTGATAAATAAGTTTTGCATATCTTGGCATCAATTCATCTTTTAAATGTGCTGCTTCTCTGTCAAGTGTAATCGACTCTATGGCTCTATGAGCTTTTAACATAATAGTTCCACCTGGAGTTTCATAACAACCTCTAGCTTTCATACCTACATATCTATTTTCAACAATATCAACTCTTCCAATACCATGTTTACTTCCATATTTATTTAATGTTTCTAAAATAGTTGCAGGAGACATCTCTTCTGAGTTAATTGCAATAGGATCACCATTTTTATATGTAATTGTAATATATTCAGCCGTATCAGGTGCATTTTCAGGTGAGTTTGTCCATAACCACATATCTTCAGAAGGTTCTCTATTTGGATCTTCTAATGATAAACCTTCATAAGATATATGAAGTAGATTGGCATCCATAGAGTATGGAGAGATTATAGGGTTACCATTTTCATCAATATGTTTTTTATCAATTTCAATGCCATGTTCTTTTGCATATGCTAATAGTTTCTCTCTTGAATTTAAGTTCCACTCTCTCCAAGGAGCTATAACAGTAATATCAGGACTTAATCCTAAATATCCAAGTTCAAATCTAATTTGATCATTACCTTTCCCAGTAGCACCATGAGATACTGCATCTGCACCCATTTTATTTGCAATTTCAATCTGTTTTTTTGCAATAAGTGGTCTAGCAATTGAAGTACCTAGTAGATACTCTCCCTCATAAATTGTATTTGCTCTAAACATTGGAAATACATAATCTTTTACAAACTCTTCTTTAATATCTAAAATAAAAATATTTTCTGGTTTAATTCCACAAGCAAGAGCTTTTTGTCTAGCAGGTTCTACCTCTTCACCTTGTCCTAAATCAGCAGTAAAAGTGATAACTTCTGCTTTATATTCATCTTGAAGCCATTTTAAAATAGTTGAAGTGTCAAGCCCACCACTATAAGCTAATACAACTTTTTTAATATCTTTTTTATTCATTTAACTCATCCTACTATAATAGATAATCTTAAGATAATTATAATAGCTAATTTTTAATTATAAAGTAGTTCAATTTTACGTTTTTTTACTGAATTTAGATAAAAAACTTTTTTTATATCTTTTATTTTTTAATTAATTTTATAAAAATTATATTTTAGTTTATTTTTTTTTAAATTTAAAGTTATTACAATTTATCTTTAAATACTCTTTAGATATAATATAAAGTATGAGAATAGATAAATTTTTAAATGCAGTTAATATAACAAAAAGAAGAGCAGTTGCTGAAGATATGCTTGAACATAAAGTAGTATTTATAAATAATCAAGTTGTTAAAAAAGCAAAAGAGGTAAAAGTAAGAGATATTATTGAGATTAAATATCTTGAAAGAAGTGATAAATATGAAGTCTTACAAATACCTACTACTAAGTCAACTCCAAAATCTAAGATGGAAGAGTTTGTAAAAAAAATTGAAGGGGAAAAATGTTTAACTCGGCAAAGTTGAAGTTTGATGATATTTTTGAAAACAGATTATCAGAAGAAGAAGTAAAAGAGTATTTAATTAATCTTTATGAAAGAGGAGAAACAGCAGCGGAGATAGCAGGTGCTGCAAGTGCTATGAGAGATCATCTTGTTCCTCTTCCTATACATTATGATTTAAAAAAGAGATTAATTGATAATTGTGGTACAGGTGGAGATAAATCTAACTCTTTTAATATATCAACCACTGTATCAATTCTTTTAGCTGCTTGTGGTTGTTATGTAGCAAAACATGGCAATAGAAGTATTACAAGTGAAAGTGGTAGTGCAGATGTATTAGAGTTTTTAGGTTTAAATTTAAATCTTTCGTTAGAAAATATTGTAAAAATGTTGGAAGATACAGGTTTTTGTTTTATGTTTGCACAAAACCATCATCCTTCAATGAAGTATATTATGCCAATTAGAAAATCAATACCACATAGAACTATTTTTAATATCTTAGGACCATTATCAAATCCTGCAACAGTTTCTAAGCAATTAATTGGTGTATTTAATAAAAAATATATCAATAAAATTGCAACAGCCTTAGACTTATTGGGAACAAAAAAGGCCATTGTAGTTTCATCTAAAGATGAAATGGATGAAATTTCAATATCTGATATTACTTTTGCAACTAAACTTGAAAATGGAAGGTTAGATGATTTTGAAATCAACCCTGAGCATTATGGTTTAAAATTAGCTTCTAAAAAAGAAATTTTAGGTGGAGATGTAAAACAAAATGCACAAACTACAATTGATATTTTATCAAACAATATTACAGATGCAAAACTTGATATTGTTTTAATAAATGCAGCTGCGGCATTAATTGTAGATGATAAGGCTAGAGATTTTAAAGATGGTATTGAAATGGCAAAGGATGCAATTTTAAGTGGCAAAACAAAAGAAAAACTTTATGAATTGATCTCTATATCATCAAAACTAAGCTAGGAATAGTTTTGAATAGAGAAATATTAGCATTAGATGAGATTAATATTATAGTTAATAAGTTAAAAAATAGAGTGGAAACTTTCAATAATAATTGTACTGTAATATTAAGAGGTGACTTGGCAAGCGGAAAAACAACTTTTGTAAAAAATTATGTAAAAGTATTAAAACTAGATGATATAGTTACGTCTCCAACTTTTTCAATTCAATCAATTTATTCAAATAAGATTTATCACTATGATATTTATAATAAAACTTTAGAAGAGTTTATCTCTTTAGGTCTTTTAGAAGAGTTTGATAAAGAAGGTACACATTTTGTTGAATGGGGAGATGAAAAACTTGAAGAGATATTAAAATCATATGGTTATAATGTAATTATTTTAAATATAGAAAAAATTGAGAATAAGAGGCAATATAGTATCAATGAGTAAAAAAAATAGATTAAGAATTGAAAATATAAAGAAAAATATAAAAAAGGTTCAAATTCTACATGGAATCTCATTAGAGGTTAATTCAGGTGAAATTGTAGGTCTTCTAGGACCAAATGGAGCTGGTAAAACAACGACTTTCTATACTGTTTGTGGTTTAGTTAAACCAACTAGTGGAAGTGTATATTTTGATGATGAAGATATCACAAAACTCCCTTTACATAAAAGAGCATTAAAAGGAATAGGATATTTGCCTCAAGAATCATCAATTTTCAAAGATTTATCAGTTGAAGATAACTTGATGCTTGCTGCACAAATAGTCACAGCTGATAAAAAAGAGCAACATAAAAGAGTAGAAGATTTATTAGAAGTTTTCAATATTGAACCCATTAGACAAAGAAAAGGTATATCTCTTTCAGGAGGAGAAAGAAGAAGAACAGAAATTGCAAGAGCACTTGTATCAAAACCTAAATTTTTACTCTTAGATGAACCTTTTGCAGGAGTTGATCCAATTGCAGTAAAAGATATTCAAGAGATTATTCATGAACTTACAAAAATTGGAATAGGGGTATTAATTACAGATCATAATGTAAGAGAAACTCTTGAAATATGTGATAGGGCTTATGTTATGAAAAGTGGTAGTCTTTTAGCTTCAGGAAATGCAGAAGATATTAAAAGTGATGGAAGTGTAAGACAGCATTATTTAGGAGAGAGCTTTAATTTCTAATTAAGAGGCTATCGTTCTATTCTTTCCTAGTGCTTTTGCCTCATATAGATTTTTATCTGCTTTACTTAATAGACTCTCTTCATTATCCTCCTTAAGTAATACAGTTACTCCAAAACTTGCTGTAACTTGTCTAGGAATTAATTTAGAAGAGTGTTTTTCAATTGTAGTTCTAATTTTTTCTGCAACTTGTAAAGCTCCATTTAAAGTGGTTTGTGGCAAAAGGATTAAAAACTCTTCTCCTCCCCACCTTACAGCTATGTCATGTTCCCTAATACTATTTGAAACAATTTTTGCTATTACTTTTAAAACCTCATCTCCAACAGGGTGTCCAAAATTATCATTAAAACTTTTAAAATCATCAATATCAAAAATTATTAAAGATAATGAGTTAGAGTATCTTTTTCCACGTTTAATCTCTTTTGTAAACATATTATTAAACTTTTGTCTATTGAAAAGACCTGTTAGTTGATCATGAGTTGCTTGATACTCTAAAAGATTTGACTTTTCTTTTAATTCAGTTATATCTGTTAAAGAGATTACATAATGTTCTCCTTTATGTTCATAATCATCAACATTAACTGAAAAAATTCTATCTACTTGTTGTTTATTCTCAATTTTTACAACTCTATCAAGTTCATCTAACTTTTGAAGTTCTTCTATCCAGTTTTCATTATTAGCTAAAATTGACTCATTGAAAAAACCTTTTACTTTTTTCAGTTTACTTAAGATTGAACCATTTTTTTCATTGAACTCATTGAGATCTTTAACATCAAAAAACTCTAAGAATTTTTTATTAACATCAATTATTTTATTTAAATCTGTTAAGATAACAATATTATCTTGTGCATCTAAAATTGATTTAGTTTGTTTAACTGCTTCTTCTACTTGATGCTTTAAATTTAAATTAATTTTTTCAAGCTCATTTCTTAAATAAATTGGTTCAAAAGCCATAATCATACTTTCTATTAATTTATATAAATCAATTGGTTTCATGGCATATGCACTAACTTTTACATCAATTGCTTTTTTAAGAAAATCTGGATCACTATGTGCACTTGTAATAACAATAGGAATATCCTTATCTTTTTTTCTTATTTCTGCACACATCTCTAATCCACCCATTTTAGGCATATTAATATCTGTAAGGATTAAATTGATTTCAGGATTTTCTAAATATTTATCAAGTCCTTCTAGCCCATTTACTGCAATTATAATATTATTTACAATACCACTTATTGTTTTACTTGTAAATTCTCTTACATCATTTTCATCTTCAACATATAAAAGATTAATTTTTTTTAGAATTTCTTTATTCATGCCTAGCCTTTAAACAATAAGTATATCTTTATTAAAATTATACCAAAATAATTAAAAAACATAAATATTTAAGAGATTTTTGTTTATAAATAATTTATTCTTCGAAGATTTTTAGTGCATTTTTTAAATCTTCTTCAGTATCAATACCAAAAGATTTTGATTGAACTTCGACCATTGCAATTTTATGTCCATAATCAATTGCTCTTAATTGTTCAAGTTTTTCAATATTCTCCAATTTTGAAGGATTTAAATTGCAGAAATCATTTAAAGATTTTTTTGTAAAACCGTAAATTCCTAAATGACCATAATAAGATGAAATCTCATAATGGTCTCTGTGATAAGGTATCTTTGCTCTAGAGAAGTAAATTGCATTTGAGTGTTCATCAAGTACAACTTTTACATGGTTTGGATCATCAGCAAGTTCTGAATTTATTTTTTTGTAACAACTTGTTATCATAATCTTTTCATTTTTCTTTTTTATTTCTTTAACTCTATTTATTACTTTTTGTATAACTTCAGGTTCAATAAAAGGTTCATCTGCTTGTACGTTAACGATTATTTCATCATCATCTAAACCTAAAATATTTATAGCTTCATTAATTCTATCTGTTCCACTTTGATGTTTTTTTGAGGTCATTACAGCTTCAAAATTATACTTTTTTGCTAAATCAATAACCTCTTGTGAATCAGTAGCAATAACAACTCTATCTAAACTACTTACTTGTTTTGCTGTTTTAATTACCATTGGTAAACCTAAGATATCCACTAAAATTTTATTTGCAAATCTACTTGAATTTAATCTTGCTGGTATAATAATCATCAATAATTCCTTCTAATTTATTTAATTGGTATAGAGATTTTGAAAGTTACACCAAGTTTATTATTTTGAACAGTAATAATACCATTTAATAGAGTGGTAACTATTAGTTTACAATTATATAATCCTAATCCAACTCCATGTTTTATCTCTTTTGTTGAGAAATATGGTTCGAAAATTTTATGCATTTTATTTTCATTTATTCCTCCAGCATTATCACTAATTTCATAATAAATTGTATCATTTATTATATACTCTAAAATATTTATTTTCCCTTTTTCTATTCTATTTTTTAACATAGCTTCTATTGAATTTTTTAAAATATTAAAAAAAATTGTTTTTGTTTCATCAAAATATGTTTCATAAATAATATCATCTTTTATTTCTATTTCAATAGTTAACTCTTTGAATTTTTCTTTAAACTCTTTTACTATTTTATTTAAAAGTTTTGAGACTTTATAATTCTCTTTTTTATTTTTAGGTTCTAAATATTTTTGAAAATTTTCGATTGTTGAAGAGAGTGAATTTGCTTGAGTTTTTATCTCTTTTAATGTTTTTATTGTATCCTCAGCAGAAGGATTACTCTTTAGTTCATACATAAGTTCAAGTTTTTGAGCTTTTATTGAGATTAAGTTTAAAGGTTGTCTCCATTCATGAGAGAGTTTTTGTAAAGTTTCTGACATAATTGCCATTTTAGATTGTTGCATTAACAAACTATTTTTTTGATTTATCTCCTCTTTTGCTATTGATACTTGCTCTTGAAGCATGGAGGTTTCATCATTTAAATTTATCTCTTTAGTTATATCAAACATAAATGAAGTATAACCTATAACATCACCATATTTATTAAACATAGGTTTTATTTTTATATTTATCCAAAATGCATCACCATTAGCTTTGCTTTTTTTTAATTTTCCACTCCATTCTTGAAGATTTTCAAGAGATTTTTCTATGTTTTTATAAACGATTAAATTTGCATCTTTATGAGCTAAAGAGAGAAAAGCTTTTCCAATAATATCATTTTTTTTATATCCTGTTAGTTTTAAGAAGGCAGAACTAACCTTTATTATATGTCCATGTAAATCTGTATGCATAGATATAATATAATCATCTAAAATTTCATTATCAGAGATTTGTGAAGTAATATCTTTTGTATTTATTACAAAAAGGTTTTTATTTAACATTGAAGAGATAGTGATTTTTAAATAAACTTGTTTTTTGTCTTTTCTTAGACAGACAATATCAATTTCTGCTTGGTATTTTTTTTCATTAATTTCTACATTTAAGAGCTCTTTAAAATCTAATACATATTTTTTTTGCATGAAACCAGTAAAATTCATATTTACTAGCTCTTCTTTAGTAAAACCTAATATTGGCATAAAGGCATTATTTACATATATTAGTTTAGCATTTCTATCAATAATTCCAATACCATCCCAAGAGTTATTAATAATCTCTTGAAGTTCTTGGTTGTTTCTTTTTAATTTTTCAATATCATCTAAAGACAATCTAAAACCTTCTTTTTAAGTGACATTATTATAATATAAATTCTTTAAACCATACCAAATTTAATTAAGAAAGATTTATTTTATGAAAAAAACAATTACTGTTATAGATACATTTGGATTTTTATTTAGAAGTTTTTATGCCTTACCTCCATTAAAATCAAACAGTGGCTTTCCTACGGGTCTTTTAACTGGATTTATGAATTTTATTTCTAATATTGGAAAAGATTTTCAAACAGATTATATTGTATTTGCATTAGACGCAAAAGGAGAGACTTTTAGAAATGAAATCTACAATGAGTATAAGTCTCATAGACCTGATGTACCAGAAGATTTGCTTAAACAACTTCCAGTTGCAATAGAGTGGATAGAAAAAATGGGTTTTAAGACAGCTATTAAAACTGGTTTTGAAGCAGATGATATAGTAGCATCAATTGTAAAAGATAGCAAAGATAAAGATTTAGAAGTAAGAATTGTTTCTCATGATAAAGATCTTTATCAATTAATTGATGATAATCGAGTATATCTTTTTGATCCAATTAAAAAAGTAGTTATTGATGAAAAAAAGTGTTTTGAAAAGTTTGGTGTTACACCTTCACAATTTATTGATTATCAATCTTTATTAGGAGATAGTGCTGATAATGTCCCTGGCGTAAAAGGAGTAGGAGAAAAAACTGCCCAAGCACTTATTAAAGAGTATAATAGTTTAGATAATATATATGCAAATATAGAAAACATAGAAAAAATCAGATGGAAAAATCTTTTAATTGAAGGAAAAGAGCTAGCTTATATCTCAAAAGAGCTTGTAACACTAAAAACAGATTGTCATTTTATTGATGATTTAGAACAATATGTGTTACCCAAAGAGAATCCAATTTTAAAGATTGCAGATATATTACAAGAGTATGATTTAAATAGAATTATTGAAAAAGTCAATAAAGAGGGTTTGAATTATAAAACAAAAATACCTGAAAAAACTGCAAAAGAGGAAGAAAAATTATCATATATTTTATTAGATGATGAACAAACACTTTTAGATTTAGTAAATACAATTAATGAGGACACAATAGTTGCCTTTGATACTGAAACAACTAATCTTGATGTAAAAAATGCTGATATTGTTGGTTTCTCATTTGCCTATGAAAAAAATATCGCATATTATGTACCAATAAATCACAACTATTTAGGTGTAAATAAACAGGTTTCAAAAAACATAGCAAAAGAAGCAATAGAGATTTTAAATAAGAAAAAATTGGTTTTACAAAACTTTAAATATGACTATGCAATAGTTAAAAATATTTTTAATATTGAGTTGAAATTATATGCTGATACTATGATACTAGCATGGCTTTTAGATTCAAGTTCAAAAATTGGTCTTGATTCCCTTGCAGAAAAATATTTTAATCATAAGATGATAGCTTTTAATGATATCGTAAAAAAAGGTGAAAATTTCTCTAATGTGGATTTAGTGGAAGCTTGTAACTATGCAGCTGAAGATGCCTTATTTACTTATAAACTATATTTTTCGTTGTTAGAAGAGTTTAAAAATAAAGAGTGTGAACATTTAATACAAATTGCACATAATATTGAATTTGATTTTGTTTATGTTTTAGCAGACATGGAAGATAATGGTATTAAAGTAGATATTGAGAAACTTAAAGAGTTAAAAGAGACGAATAAAAAACATATTCAAGAATTAGTAATAAAAATTTATGAAGCAGCAGGTTGCGAGTTTAATATAAACTCTCCAAAACAGTTAGGTTCAATTCTTTTTGAAACTTTAAAATTACCCCCTTCAAAAAAGACCAAAAGTGGATATAGTACAAATGAACTTGTTTTACAAAAATTAAAAGGACAACATAAAATTATTCCATTGCTTTTGCAATATAGAGAGGTTTTTAAGCTTCAATCAACTTATATCGAACCTTTATTAGAACTTGGATTAGCAAATAAAGCAAATAGAATTTATACCTCTTTTTTACAAACAGGTACTGCAACAGGAAGATTAAGTTCAAAAAACCCTAATTTACAAAATATCCCCGTTAGAAGTGATGCAGGATCACAAATTAGAAGTGCTTTTATTCCTAAAGATGGATATAAACTTGTTGGAATAGATTATTCTCAAATTGAATTAAGATTATTGGCTCATTTTTCTAAAGATAAAGCTTTAATTGAAGCTTTTAATGAAGACAAAGATATTCATAGACAAACAGCAGTTAAAATTTTTGGTGAAGAAGAAGCCGATTCTAAAAGAGCAATTGCAAAATCGATAAATTTTGGACTTTTATATGGAATGGGAAGTAAAAAACTTGGTGATACTTTGGGAATACCTGCAAAAGAAGCAAAACAATATATAGATGCTTATTTCGAAAACTTTGTAGATGTAAAAGAGTATTTAAAATCAATTGAAAATATCTCTTTAGAAAAAGGCTATATTGAAACATTAGTAAAAAGAAGAAGAATATTTGATTTTGATTCAGCAAATGGGATGATGAAAGCAGCATTTTTAAGAGAATCAGTAAATACTCTTTTCCAAGGAAGTGCAGCAGATTTAATTAAATTATCAATGATTAAGATATTTAAAGAGTTCAAAAACTCAGATGATGTAAAGATGTTACTTCAAATTCATGATGAATTAATTTTTGAAATAAAAGAAGAGGTAGTAGATAAAATAACAAAAAAATTAGTTGAAATAATGGAAAATATATATGAGTTAGATATTCCATTAAAAGTATCTCAAAGTATCGGATTTAGTTGGCAAGAGTTAAAATAAAATCTAAATATGTAATATTTATTTATTTTTAAATAATTTTATTTTGACAAAAACTTTTTTTTTTGTTAGAATACATTAAAATTTATTTAATAAAGAGTAAATATCATGCATAAAACATTAAAAAATATTAGAAAACTGTATAACGCAAAATTACTATTCGTTAGTAATGATGTGGAGGTAAAAAATACTATTGAAAATGAATTTGATGAGTATTTTAAAGAATTGACATTAGTAACTAGTGCTGATGAAGCAATTGAGTTAATAACAAATAATAATTATGATATGATTATTATAGATACAAGTATAGATGCAAAAGATTTTGATGATGCATGTACAAATATAACTCATATTGCACCAACTCTACCAAGAATCATTATCTCTGGTGATGAAAATAATGAACAAGTTGTTACGGCAATTAATAATAACGCTTATACTTTTTTAACAAAGCCATTAAGAACAAAAGATATTAAATTTGCTGTAATTATGTGTCTTAACCAAACAAAAAGAGGTGATAAAATTGAATTTCAAAATGGAATTTATTTTGATGAGTATAGAGATCAGTTCTTTAAAGCAGGAGGAAACCTTATTGACTTTACAAGACTTGAAAAAGGTTTCATGAAACTTCTTATTGCAAAAAGAGGTGATATTGTTGATTATGATACAATTAAAAGTGTTGTATGGAAAGGTAAAAATATGTCAATTTATACAATGAGAAATATTGTAAATAAAATTAGGCAAAAAACTTACTATGAAATTATTAAAAATCACTCAAATAAAGGTTACACTTTAGACGATATAAAATAATTATATATTTTATGGTAGTTAGGGAAGGCTATGGAAGAGCGAATAGTATCTAAGGAAGAATTGATTCAAATGTTTGAGGATCATAAAATTATAGATTCTGGTAAAGGTTGGATAATGGGTGATAAAGAAGTAGTAATAATTGCACTTCATGAGATAGATCCTAAGTTTCTGCAAGATGTAACGAATGCTAAATTTTATAAATTAATAACTAAAAAGTAATAATCAAAAGGGGAATAATCAATGTCACATTGTCCATACTGTGGTAAAAAAATTGCAATGAGTAAAGCTTTTTGTTCAAGAAGTTGTAAAGAGAACTATTTTCAATTAATTGCAATTCAAGTACCAAGACCATTCTTAAAAAGAATATTTATTTTTTGTACACCTGAACAAAGAGAGATAGAAATAGAAAGTTTTGCTAATAGACATGGTTGGAGAATAGATTTACTACAAAAAAAGATTGATGAATTAGCTGTGGAATATGGATACATCGAATCTAAATAATACTGAATTTGCAGTATTGAATGAATCTTCTATATTATATTTAGAGGATGACGAAGTAATTAGAAAAGAGACTTCTTCTATCCTCAAAAAAATGTTTAAAGAAGTTTTTATTGCTTCTGATGGAAAAGAAGGGCTAGAACTTTATAAAGAACACTACGAAAGTATTGATATCATACTTACAGATATAAATATGCCTAATGTTAATGGTATTGAATTTATGTCTGAAGTAAGAAAAGATGATATTGATATTCCCATTTTAATTGTAACTGCTTTTAATGATATGGATATTTTAATTAAAGCAATAAAATTAAATGTTACAGATTATATTATTAAACCTGTGCAGTTAAATTCTACACTTAAAATATTAAATAAAGTATTACAAGATAGATTAAATCAAAAGCTTATTTTTAAGCAAAAACATGAATTAGAAATTTATAAAGAGATTTTAGATAAAGAAAATCTTGTTAGTGAAACTGATTTAAAAGGAACTATCATTTATGCTAATGATATTTTCTGTAAAGTTTCAGGATATAGTGAAGAGGAACTTATAGGATCAAAACATAATATAATCAGACATCCTGATTTTTCAGAAAAAGTTTATAAAGAGCTTTGGGATACAATCCAAAATAAAAAGATTTGGAAAGGAAAAATTAAAAATAGAGCTAAAGATGGCTCAACATATTATGTTCAGTCGACTATTTTTCCTGTTTTAGATAAAGATGGTAATATTGAAAAGTATGCTGCTAGTAGATTTTTAATTACAGAGCAAGAAGAAGAGAAGCATAAGTTAAAAAAATATATTATGCATCAAAAATCTCAACAAGTAAGGCATGAGAAACAGCTTCAAGAAGAGTTTGAGGATGCTGTACATGCAGCAAAAATGCAAAAAGATGAACAAGTTGCTAAATTTTTTAATGAACTTAATTCTCAAATAAAACAATTAAGAGAAAAAAATAATAATGATAAAGGTAGAATTTTATCTTTAGAAAATAAATTAAAAGATGCTTTAAAAAAGAATGACGATTTACAAATTGCTTATCAAAAAAGAATAGAAAAACTACATCAAACTGCTGTTACATCAGTTGAAGAATATCAAAAATTTAAAAAGAAAAATTTAATTATTACAGAAAAAATTGAAAAATCACAAGAGGCTATAAAAACTCTTCAAAGTTATATTGATGAGTATAGAAAAAAAATTAAAGATTTAGAAGATTTAATTGAAGCCTATGAAAAACAGTATGGAACAATTACCGTTAAAGGTTAGCTCTTTTTTTTAGAACTATAAGTAATATTCCACTTCCTACTGCAAAAACTCCTGAAATTAACATTCCCATAGTTAACCATTCTCCATAAAGAAAACCTAATTGAATGTCTGGTTCTCTAAAGAATTCAGCAATAATTCTCATTGAAGAGTATAATATTCCATAATAGATTGCCAATTGTCCATCAAAACTTTTTCTTTTTCTTATTGCATATAAAATAATAAATATTAAAATACCTTCTAAAAATGCTTCATAAAGTTGAGAAGGGTGTCTTAATATACCATCTACATAGATTCCCCAAGGTACATCTGTAACTCTACCTACAAGCTCTTGATTAAAGAAATTACCTATTCTTCCAAATACATAACCAGCACTAATACCAATTACAGCAATATCTGCAAGAAACCAAAATGATACTTTATGTTTTTTACAAAAAAGAATTGAAGCTATTAAAAAACCTATAAAAGCTCCATGATAACTCATTCCAGCAATACCTGTAAACTCACCATTTACAAAAGGATTAAATATTTCCCATGGATGGGTTAAATAGTATATTGTATTAGGATCATAAAAAATTATATACCCTAATCTTGCTCCTAAAATAACACCTATTTCAGTCCACCAGATATATGAGTCAAATAGATCATTTGAAATGGTTAATTTATCATGTTTAATTAACCACTTTGCAACAAATATAGCAGAAAGTAGTGCAAGTGCGTACATGATTCCATACCAATGAACAGCAATTGAACCTAAATTAAATGCAATGGGATCAAATTGTGAATATATATTTTGCCAAAATTCCATATTTAGTCTTCTAATGCATCTGCTATTAATTCAATAGGATTTTTAAATATAACATCTTTTACATCACTTTGATATAAAGAGTTAGTTATCTGCATTCTACAAGCAGAACATTCAGCACTTACTATTTGTGCTTTTGTCTCTTGAATCATTGCAGCTTTTGGTGCTCCAGCACTTTTTGCAAAATGATATTTTTCAGTTTGCATAGTTACTCCACCAAATCCACAACATCTATTTGAATCACTCATCTCTGTTAGTACGTAATTTTGTTTTAAAAGATTTCTAGGCTCTTGCCAAACTCCTTGCATTTTTTTTGCATGACATGGATCATGGTATGTAATTACTTCATTCATTTTTTTATTAGATTTAGCTAATAACTCTTTTAATTGTGTATTATTCTCTAGCCATTTTGTAGCCATAAAAACTTTTTTAGAAATTTTAGAGGCTCTCTCTTTCCATTCTGGTTGGTTATGTAAATAATGTTCCCAATCTTGATTAATCATTGCACTACAGGTAGCTTCTGGAATAATAATAGCATCAACATCATCAATCCAAGTTTCAAAATACTCAATATTATTCTTTACTAAATAATCAACAGTATCAAAAGCTCCTGTAAAATAGGCAGGAGCTCCACAGCATAACTGTTTTTTAGGAATAAATATATCTAATTCAAGTTTATTTAAAATTTTAACTAAAGAATCACCTGTATTTGTATATGTATAATTACTCATACACCCAATAAATATAGCAACTCTTCCTTTTTTAGCCTCTTCTTGTTTTTTATGTTTAGCAAAGATATTTTCAGGATACTTTCTAAGAAAACTTGTCATATCTGCAAAGGGTAAAGCTCTATCTTTTTTAACAATTGGTAAAGAGAATCTTGGTAATGCTGACTGTTTTGTTTTATCAATTTTCAATGCACATGTTTGAAACATCCATCCAAGTTTTGATAATAAATCCATGGTTTTTCTATGTCTTAAAAGATAGAAAAATAGTCTTTTATACCAAGCAATACCATATTTTTTGGCAATATCGCTTCTTACTTGTTCTATAATCATGTCAGTAGGTAGATCATTTGGACAAACTTCAACACAGTTTGTACATAAAAAACATGATTCAAATATATCTTTTGCATTTTGATCTAATTCTAATTCATCTCTTTTATAAGCACCTAATAAATCAATAAATCCTCTTGGACTTGTTGTTTCATCTTCATTAATATTAAAAATAGTACATACTGGTTTACATTTACCACATTTAACACAATCATCGCTTATTTGTGTATAATCAAATTTTTCTTTATTTAATATATTCATTATTGTAGTTTATTGCTCTCTTCATACTTTAAATTGTTTTTGAAAACTTTCTTTTATTTTCGGGAATTTTTTTAAGATATGCATCAAATGGCATACAAATATTTCTAATGAGCATTGTTCCAGTTTGTGAAACTAAAACTTTATTATTTTCAATAGAAATTAAATCTGCTTTAATAAATTCATTTAAAGATTCAAGAGCATCATTAAAATATTCGTAAAAATTAATATTAAAAGTAGCTTCCACTCTTTTTATGTTTAAAGAGAAGTTGCTCATTAACTCCATAATTACATATTGTCTTAAAATATCATCTTGGCTTAATTTATAACCTTTGAAAATTGGTAAATCTCCATTGTCAAGTGCAGTTTCATACTGTTTTAAATCTTTAAAGTTTTGTGCATAATAATCAACACCATTACCAATAGAAGTAACACCAATTCCAATTAAATCCGCACCACCTTTTGTAGTATATCCTTGGAAATTTCTATGAAGTTCACCTTTTTTTATTGCTTTAAATAATTCATCTTCAGGTTTAGCAAAGTGATCCATTCCAACCATTTTATAACCATTTGTTGTAAAAAATTCAATTGTATCTTTTAGTATCTCAAGCTTTTCAGATGGAGGAGCAAAAGTTGTTTCATCAAACTTTCTCATTGTTTTCATTAACCATGGAACATGAGCATAATTAAATACAGCAAGTCTATCAGGGTCAAGTTTGATTATTTGCTTAATTGTTTCATTAAAAGTTTTTCTATTTTGATGTGGAAGACCATAGATTAAATCAATATTAATTGAATTAATTCCAGCCTCTCTTGCAATTCTCATTACATTTTCAGTTGTTTCATATGGCTGAACTCTATGAATTGTTTTTTGAACCTCTTCATTAAGGTCTTGTACACCAAAACTTAATCTATTAAAGCCTCCTGCTTTTAGGACATTCATATGTTCTTGAGTAAAAAATCTTGGATCTACTTCACATGAAATTTCAGCATCATCAGAAAAGTTTGGAAAAGTATTTTTTAACATAGAAATAATTTCTTCTAATTGTGAAGGAGTAAAAAAAGTTGGTGTTCCTCCACCAAAGTGCATTTGAGTTATTACTCTTTGTGTATTTAAATGCTCTTTTAAGATAGCTAATTCTTTTTTTAAATACTCTATGTATTTTACTTTTTTATCCTCTTTTGAAGTAAAAATTACATTACATCCACAGAAGTAACAGGCACTTCTACAAAAGGGTAAATGAATATATAAAGATAAATTTCTATTATCATTTTGATTTTTGAAATACTCCTTTAAATCTTCTTGACTAAACTCTTCAGTAAACTCAGGTGCAGTAGGGTATGAAGTGTATCTAGGTCCTGCTTTAGAGTATTTTTCAAACTTTTTAAAATCAATCATATTTTCTACTTAATTGTCTATTTAGCCAAACCATTATACCCTTTTGTGCATGAAGTCTATTTTCAGCCTCTTCAAAAACTAAACTTTGTGAACCTTCAATAACACTTTCGCTTACTTCATAAGCTCTATATGCGGGTAAGCAGTGTAAAAATATAGCATTTGGTGCACCTATACTCATCATTGTATCATCAACTATATATCCATCAAAATCTTTTAATCTTTGCTCTTTTTCATCCTCTTGACCCATAGAAATCCAAGTATCAGTTGTAATTACTGTTGCTCCTTTACAAGCCTCTTTAGGATCATTGCCAATAATAATTTTAGCCCCTGATTCTTTTGCAAAGTTTAATGCATCTTTTAAAATATTCTCATTTACTTCATAAGTTTTTGGTGTTGCAATTCTTAACTCAAATCCCAGTTTAGAAGCTAACATTAACCATGAATGCGCAAGATTATTTCCATCTCCTACATACGAAACAACTAAATTTTCATCAAGACCAGCTTCTTGAATTGTCATATAATCAGCCATTAATTGAACTGGATGATACTCATTTGTAAGTCCATTTATAACAGGAACTTTAGAATATTTAGCAAACTCTTCAATCTTTGATTGTTCAAAAGTTCTAATCATAACCATATCAACCATGCTAGAAACAACTCTTGAAGTATCAGCCATAGGCTCTCCACGTCCTAACTGAATATCATTTGAAGATAAAAATAGACCAACTCCACCAAGTTGATAGATACCAACTTCAAAACTTACTCTTGTTCTTGTACTTGATTTTTCAAAAATCATTCCAAGTGTATGTTTTGGCATATAATCTTTAAATATTTTATTTTTAGTCTCTTTTTTAATTTTATGTGCTAATTGTAAAATCTCTAAAATCTCTTCTTTAGTATAATCTTTTAATGTTAAAAAATGTCTCACTTAATGTCCTTCCATATTATAAAAGCTAATATTATATATCAAATGCCTTTACTTATAACTTAACAATAAACTAGTTTTTTTTAGACATTTGTTTTAAGTAATCTTTATATTTAAGTTCATCTAGTTTTTCTATTTTAACTTCAACTTCTTCTCTCATTTGGATCTTATAATCTGAAATTTTCTCTCTAATTGTTTCATCACTAGAGCCAATAATTTGTGCGGCTAAAATACCTGCATTCTTTGCACCATTAACTGCTACTGTTGCAACAGGAACACCTCCTGGCATTTGTACAATTGATAAAAGAGAATCCATTCCTTCTAGATTTGAACCTTTTACAGGTACTCCAATAACTGGAAGAGGAGTAAGTGATGCAACCATTCCTGGTAAGTGTGCTGCACCTCCTGCACCTGCAATAATAACCTTTAAGCCTCTATCAACTGCTGTTTTAGAGTATTTGACTAACCTATCAGGTGTTCTATGTGCTGATACTATACTTACTTCATATTCGATTCCAAACTCCTCACACATTTGTGCTGCTGCACTCATAACTGGAAGATCTGAATCACTTCCCATAATAATGCCAACTAATGGTTTTTTACTCATACTTTTTTATTCCCTTTAATTTTTAAAATATCTTTTGCTTTCATTGCTTTATTTAAAGCTTCATTTATATCATCATCAAGTACTGTTACATGCCCCATTTTTCTAAATGGTTTTGTAAAACTTTTTCCATAAAAATGAAATGATAACTCTGGTATCTCTAAAGCATCGTGAATTCCATCAATAAAAGGCTCACCTTCATAACCTTCTTCACCAAGTAAGTTAACCATTACAGCAGGTGAAATCAATTTTGTAGAACCTAAAGGTAGATTTGTAACAGCTCTTATAATTTGTTCAAATTGAGATGTTGCACATGCTTCAACTGTATAGTGTCCAGAGTTATGAGGTCTTGGTGCGATTTCATTAACTAATACTTCATTACTATTTGTTAAAAATAGTTCAACACCAAAAATACCAACACCATCTAAAGCTTCAATAGATTTTATTGAAATATCAATAGCTTTTTGTTCAATTTCTTTTGAAATTCTTGCAGGAGCCATAACACTATCACAGATATTTACTCTTTCATCAAATAACATTTCAACTACTGGATAACACTTAATTTCGCCCTTAATATTTCTTGCAACAATAATTGCTAACTCTTTATTAATATCAACTAGTTCTTCAATAAATGAATCGGCTTGAATAGCAATTGTAGATGCTTCTTCAGCTGTTTTTAGCATTTGAACACCTTTCCCATCATAACCACCAAGCTTTGTTTTTTGAATTACAGGAAATCCAAAAGATGCTAAATCTTGAGCATTTTTTACATCTTTATATGCTGGAACAGGAATACCTTTTTCATCTAAAAGTTTCTTTTGTTCATATTTATTTTGAATAAGCTCCATTACATATGGAGAAGGGTGAATATTATGCCCATGGTCATATAACTCTTTTAAAATTGACATATCAACATGCTCTAATTCAAAAGTTGTAACATCATTTTCTTGCACTAACTGTTCTAGCTTATCTTTATCATAAAACCCACCTATAATATGCTTATCTGAAACTTGAGCAGCTGGACAGTTAAAAGTTGGATCTAAAATAGTTACATGAAATCCCATTTTTTTCGCTTTTTGAGACATGATTTTTCCTAATTGTCCACCACCAATAATACCTAGTTTTAAACTAGAATAATTAAAGTTTTTATCCATTTATTCTCACTCCATAAAATTTATAAATTATATAAGTAACATTACGTCACTAACAATACATTTACCACCATATTTTTTGATAAAGTTTCTAATATCATTTTCCATATTTAAATATTTTTCCTTTTCACATACAGTAAACACATAATTATTGCTAAAAACATCAGTTACATCATCAGCTGTTTTTAATCCGTGTCCCCCACAACCTTCAATATCTTTTATAATCGTATATCCAGTAATGCCAAGCTTCCTTAAAAGATTGAGTAATCTATTTATATATACAGATTCAATAATAATTTCTACTTTTTTCATATTTTTCATAACTTATCCCCATAGTGTGTTTATAAAGAAATAGTAAAGTGGTATCCCTAATGAAATATTAAAAGGGAAAGTAATTGCTAAACTTAATGGTAAATATATTCCTGGGTTAGCTTGAGGTACAGATAGTCTCATAGCAGCAGGTACTGCAATATAAGAAGCACTACCACTTAATAATGCTAAAAGAAAAGCATCTCCTTTTGAAATTTCAAAAAAGTATGCTAAAGTAACTGCTACTGAAGCATTTACCATTGGCATAATTATTGCAAAAGCAATTAAGAAAAGACCAACTTTTTTGAGTTCATAAATTTTTCTTGCAGCTACTAATCCCATATCTAAAAGAAAAAAAGCTAAGAAGCCTTTAAATAATGTACCAAAAAGTGGCTCCATAGAGTGCCAACCCTTTTCACCCGTTGACATACCAATAATTAATGCACCAATTAGTAGAAATACTGATGGGTTAAAAAAAGCTTCTCTTAAAATCTCTTTCCAATCAGTTCTTTCATTTTTTGACTCTTTATCTTTTGCAAAAAGTGCAGCAAAAACAAGTCCAATTACAATTGCAGGTGATTCCATAAGAGTCATTGCAGCAACCATATATCCACCATATTCTACACCAATTGTTTGCAAATAAGTAATACCTGTAATAAACGTTACAGCACTAATAGAACCAAAAGTAGCTGCAATAGCAACAGCATTATAGGTATCTAGTTTTGTTTTTAAAATAAAATAGCTGTATATAGGTACAAGTATTGCCATAAATACTGCAAGCAATAAAGCTTTTACTACATAGAAGTTTAAACCACTTTTTGACAACTCATATCCACCATGTAAACCAATTGCAATAAGTAAATATAAAGAGAATAGTTTTGGTAAAGGTTGTGGTATTGATAAATCAGATTTTAAGAATACAGCAAGCATTCCTAAAAAAAAGAATAGAATAGGGGGATTTAAAATATTTTGTAATATTAAATCAATATCCATTTATGTAATTCCTAAATTTTTTAATATTAAAAGGAGATATTATATCCAAAACTATCTTTTTATTAATTAAATAGTTAAGATTCCAATTAGCTTTTTTTAAAGTTCTACCCTCTCTTAAAAAAATTATTTTTAAATTACAGAACACCCCAATGACATTTTAGTGACATTTTGTATTATTATTTTTTAAGGGCTTAAGTTTTATTATTCTTCAATTAATAAAGGATTAATATGCTAGAAAAAATACTTAAAAGAGATGGAAGTTATGAAACTTTTAAAGAGTATAAAATTAAAGATGCAATCAAAAAAGCTTTTAAAAGTGTACATGTAACTTATGACTCAACTATCTATTTAAATGTGTTTGAAACATTGGAAGAAAAGAGGGTTATTACAGTTGAAGATGTGCAAGACTTAATTGAACATGAATTGTATAAAGCAAGATATTTTGATGTAATGAAATCTTTTATGTTATATAGACATATGCATAAACTGCAAAGAGAACACATTTTAGGATTAAATGAAGATACAACTTATATAAATTCAACACAAACTATTGAAGAGTATATTAATGGCACTGATTGGAGGATTAATGCTAATTCAAATACAGGGTATTCCCATGCTGGTCTTATCAACAATAGTGCAGGGAAGGTAATTGCTAATTATTGGTTAGATAAAATATATTCAAAAGAAGAAGGTCACGCTCATAGAAATGCTGATTATCATATCCATGATTTAGATTGCTTAAGTGGTTATTGTGCTGGTTGGAGTTTAAGAGTTCTTCTTGATGAGGGATTTAATGGAGTTAGAGGAAGAGTTGAAAGTAATGCACCCAACCATTTTAGAGAGGCTTTAGGACAAATGGCAAACTTTTTAGGTATTCTTCAAAGTGAATGGGCGGGAGCACAAGCATTTTCATCTTTTGATACTTATTTAGCTCCATATGTATTTAAGGATAAACTAACTTATAATGAAGTAAAGAAAAATATCAGAAGTTTTATTTATAATTTAAATGTACCCGCTAGATGGGGACAAAGCCCTTTTACAAATATTACTATTGATTGGACAGTTCCAAGAGATTTAAAAAACCAAATTCCAACTAAAAATCAAGAACATCTATTTAAATATATCAATGATGAAGAGTTATTAAAAATTGCTAAAGATAAAGGTTATGAATCTTTAACTGACATGACATATAAAGATTTTCAAAAACAGATGAATATGATTAATAAAGCCTATTATGAAATAATGACACAAGGGGATAAAACAGGTCAGCCTTTTACTTTTCCAATTCCTACTGTTAACTTAACAGAAGACTTTGATTGGTATGGTGAAAATACTGATTTACTCTTTGAAAATAGTGCAAAAATTGGTTCCTCATACTTTCAAAACTTTATAGGGAGTCAATATATAAAAGATGAAAATGGAAAATTAATCCCCAATGAAAACGCTTACAAACCTGGTCATGTAAGATCAATGTGTTGTAGATTACAACTTGATTTAAGAGAGCTATTAAAAAGAGGTGGTGGACTTTTTGGAAGTGCAGAAATGACAGGAAGTATTGGAGTTGTAACAATTAATATGGCAAGACTTGGATACCTTTTTAAGGGAAATAAAAAAGCACTTTTATCAAGGCTTGAAGAGTTAATGGATTTAGCAAAATCAACCTTAGAGAAAAAAAGGGTTTTTGTTAATGACCTATATGAAAGAGGATTATTTCCATATACAAAAAGATATCTACCAGGATTTAATAATCATTTTTCTACTATTGGAGTAAATGGTATAAATGAAATGATTATAAACTTTTCTCAAAAAGAGTTTGATATCTCAAAAAAAGAAGGTATTTTATTAACTAATGAAATTTTGAATTTTATGAGAGAAAAAATGATTTCATATCAAGAGGAAACAGGAAATCTATACAATCTTGAAGCAACACCTGCTGAAGGAACTACTTATAGATTTGCAAAAGAGGATAAAAAAAGATATAAAGATATTTTACAAGCAGGATTTGGGAAAAATATCTATTATACAAACTCTTCGCAACTTCCTGCAGATTTTACAGATGATATTTTTGAAGCATTAGATTTGCAAGATGACTTACAATGTAAATATACAGGAGGTACAGTTTTGCATCTATATATGAAAGAGAGAATATCTTCCACTGAATCTTGTAGAAAATTAATAAAAAATGTTATGAGCAATTATAAACTACCATATATAACTGTAACACCTATATTTTCTATTTGTCCTAAACATGGTTATATTAATGGTGAATATGAGTATTGTCCCGTTTGTGATCAAGAAATTTTAGATGAGGAGTTAAATAATGAAAAGCTTAGAGCCTGAAAAATTAAAAGAGAAAAGAACTAAATGTATTGTATATACAAGAGTAATGGGATACCATAGACCTGTTGAAAGTTTTAACATTGGTAAAAAAGGAGAACATAAACAAAGGTTAAAATTTGTCGAAAAAACCTATTTATGATATTACTAAATTTACTACAACTGATTATAAAGATCATCTCTCTTGTGTTGTATGGTTTCATTCATGCAATATGAGATGCCAATACTGTTATAATCCAAATATTGTGTTGGCAAAAGAGGGAAATTATGAATTAAAAGATTTATATAATTTTCTTAAAAAAAGAGTTGGTTTATTAGATGCTGTTGTTTTAAGTGGAGGAGAAGCAACAGGACATGATTTAAGAAAAGTTTGTAAAGAGATTACAAACTTAGGTTTTAAAATTAAACTTGATACAAATGGTTCTAATCCTTTATTAATAAAAGAACTTCTTGACAACTATTTATTAGACTTTGTATCATTAGATTTTAAAGCACCAAAGCATAAATTTTACAATATAACCAAAAGTAACTTATATGATAAATTTTTGAATTCATTAAATATTTTAAATAATTCTACTATAAAATTTGAAGTTAGAACAACATTGTTTACGGGACTTCTTAATGAAGAAGATATAAACGAAATGATTGATATATTAGTAGAAAACGACTATCAAAGAGAGTTCTATATTCAAAATTTTTTAGAAGTAGAAAATCTAAATAATCTTAAAAATCCAAATAAAAGCTTTGACAAAAAAAAGATAAAAGATGATTTAAATATCATCTTCAGAAATTAAATATCCCTGTCCTGAAATATTCTTGATTAAGCTCTTTGAACTCTTTTTTCTAAACCTTTTAATAAAAGTTCTTAGCCTTTCATCTGATACTCTATCATTGGGCCATAATTTCTCTTTTATATACTCTTTGTTTGCAATACTATTTCTATTTTCTATTAAAAGAGCAATAAAATCTTTTTCTCTCTTAGTAATATTTACTAATTGATTATTTTCATATAAATTTTTTGTATTATTATCAAAACTAAAATTCTTACCCAAATATATTATTCTATGTTTTTTTATTTTTTGAGCTAAAAAAACTAAATAGTCTAATAATTCTTCAGGATCAAATGGTTTAATAAAGTATTTCGTTATGCCAATATCTATTGCTTTTAAGAGTTTGTCTTTTTCAGAAAAAGCGCTAAGTACTATTATTGGAATATTTTCATCAATTTCTTTGATTTTTTTTGTCATTTCAAGTCCATCAAATTGAGGCATCATTATGTCAGTAATTACTATATCTGGATTAACTTTTTTAAACTTCTCAATTCCTTCTTTTCCATTTGAAGCAACTGTGAATGAAAAAAAATAATCACTCAATGCTTCTTTTATAAGTTTAGTAATATTGAATTCATCTTCAACAAACAATATTTTTAACTCTCTTAATAAAATTTCATTATTCATCTACTCTCCCAAAGGTATTTTTATTATAAAAATTAAACCGTTTTCATCATTTTTAGCATCAATAGTTCCATCAAGACTCTTCTCAATAATCATTTTAGACATAAATAGACCTAATCCTGTTCCATTACTTTGATGCTTCGTTGTAAAATATGGTTCAAAAATCTTATCAACTATATCTTCATCAGCTCCACCCGCATTATCTTTATACTCTATAATCGCAAAATTAGAATCTTTTTTTATAACAATCTCTATTCTTCTATCTTTTATATTATTTAGTTTAAATGCTTCAGTAGAGTTTTGAATTAAGTTTATAATTATTTGTGTAAGTTCATTTAAAACACCAACAACTTCTATATTTTCAAAATATTTTTTGACTTTAATTGACTCTTTTTGTAAAAGTTTTTTTGTTATTATTAAAGATTCATTAATTGAGTGGTCTAAATAAAATTTCTCTTTTGCTTTATTAGGATTAAAAAAATTTGAAAAATCATCAATTGTTTTAGACATATTTTCTATTATTGATAAAGATTCTTTATAATATTCATTGATTTTTTCTAAATCATTTCTTTTTGCACTTTTTTTGATATTAAACATAGTAAGAGAAAGTTCTGTTAAAGGTTGTCTCCACTGATGAGCTATATTTGCTAACATCTGACCTAAACTAGCCATTCGGGATTGCCAAAAAAGTATTTTTTGTTTCTCTTTATTTTTAGCAATTTCTTCTTGAACTCTTTGCTCTAATGTTTGGTTTAATTCAATAAATTGTGCAGTCTGTTTTTGAACTCTTTGTTCCAAAGTCTTATTTAATATATGTAACTCTTTATCTTTTCTCTCTAATGCTTTTTTTAATTCAACTTCTTTTGTAACATCATATCTAATAGCAATAAACTCTTTAATATTATTTTTATCATCAAGTATTGGCGTAATAGTTGTATTTAAGTATACAGTAGAACCATCTTTGCAAATATTTTTAACTGTTGCCTTAAATGATTTTTTTGCTAAAATTGTATTCCATAAAATTGTAAAATTCTTTTTTGGAACGTCAGGATGTCTTACTATGTTATGATAACTTCCAATTAATTCCTCTTTAGAGAAGCCAGAAATCTTGCAGAACTCATCATTAACAAAAGTAATTACACCGTTAATATCTGTTTTTGATACTATATTCGAATTTTCGATTGCTTCTTGATAAGTTTGTCCCATAAAAAACCAAACATTTTAAATTATACCTTTTCTCAATATTAAAATTTAAACTTTAATAAAATTTAAGATTATATCTAAATTTATGTAAAAAGTTTATTATTTCCTCAATATACTCTCTGAACTTGACATAAATCTTAATATTGTACTTAAATTATTTGTTTAGAATTTCACAAGCTTCTTTTGCATGATATGTGATAATTAAATCAGCACCAGCTCTTTTAAATCCAATTAAAGTCTCTAACATAACTTTTTCATAATCAATAAGTCCAGCAGCACCTGCATGTTTTAGCATTGCATATTCACCACTTACATTATAAGCACAAATTGGTAGATTTGATTTGTTTCTAATATCTCTTATTATATCCATAAATGCTAAAGCAGGTTTTACCATAAGTATATCTGCACCCTGTCTTTCATCTTCTAAAGATTCTTCCAATGCTTCTAATCTATTTGCTGGATTCATTTGATAAGATCTTCTATCTCCAAAGCTTGGTGTTGATTCTGCAACATCTCTAAATGGTCCATAATATGCACTTGCAAACTTTGTAGAATAAGCCATGATTGGTAAGTTTTCAAATCCATTTTTATCTAAAACCTCTCTTAATGCTTCAATAATGCCATCCATCATTCCTGAAGGAGCAATCATATCTGCACCTGCTTTTGCATGAACTATTGCTTGTTGTTTTGAAATATCTAAAGTTTTATCATTATCTACAGTTTGAGTTTTAGGATCTAAAATCCCACAATGACCATGGTCTGTATATTCACAGAAACATAAATCTGTTACAATAAACATTTCTGGCAATTTTGCTTTAATAGCCTTAATAGTTCTTGCGATTATACTTTCATCACATAAACACTCACTACCTACTGAATCTTTAACATCAGGAATAGCAAAAAGAATAATCGAGTTTAAACCAATACTATTTAAGTATTCACACTCTTTTAAAACTTCATCAATACTCATTTGGAAAACACCTGGCATTGATTTAATCTCTTTTTTTATACCTTCTCCTTCTCTAACAAAAAGTGGGTATATAAAGTCATTTTTTGTTAATATTGTTTCTTGCACTAAGTTTCTTAAAATAGGATTAATTCTTAATCTTCTAAATCTTTTAAACATTATATTTACCTTTGTTCGCTATAATCACGGGTATTTTAACAATTTAAGGTTTAAAAAGATATGAATATAGAGAAATCAAATATTGCCAATCTACCCACAAAATACGGAAAATTTAAAATTAGAGTATATAAACAAAATAATCAAGAACATTTGGCAATTATGAGTGAAGATTTTGATAAAATTAAAGTTCCTTATGTAAGAATTCATTCTGAATGTTTAACAGGAGATACATTAGGAAGTTTAAAATGTGATTGTCAAAATCAACTTGATTTAGCTCTAAAATTTATAGCACGTGAAGGTGGATTAATAATTTATCACAGACAAGAAGGAAGAAATATTGGTCTTTTAAATAAGATTAATGCCTATGCTTTACAAGATAATGGAAGAAATACTATTGAAGCAAATTTAGAGCTTGGTTTTGGAGAAGATGATAGAGATTATTCAGTTGTAAATGAAATTTTTGACGATTTAAATCTAAAAAAAATCAAATTAATAACAAATAATCCAATAAAAATTAAGTACATTGAATCCTTAGGTTTAGATATTGTAGAAAGAATTCCTGCAATAACTAAAGCAAATAAATATAATAAAGATTATATTAATACAAAAAAAGAACATATGGGACACATGTTTTAATGGCTCTTAAAGAGGAAATAAAAGAGATTAATCTTGATGAAAAATTTTTTGAAAGATGTGAAACTTTTATAAAACTGCTTCAACAATGGGGTAAGGTTCATAATTTAAGTGGAAAATTAAGTAAAAATGATATTGAAGAGAATATAATTGATTCAGTATATCCACTTAAATTTGTAGAAGAGTTTAATAGCTTTGCTGATATTGGTACAGGAGCAGGGTATCCTGGCTTTATAATAGCAATGGCACGGGCAGATAAAAAAGCATATTTAATTGAACCAAGAGTAAAAAGAGTTGCTTTTTTAAATTTTGTAAAAAATAGTTTAGGACTTAATAATATAAATATTATTGGAAGTAGAGTAGAAGAGGTTAAAAACCTAAAAGTTGATTTAATAACCTCAAGAGCCGTTACAAATACATCATTACTCCTAGATATAACTAAAAATATATCAAAAGATAATAGTTCATATTTATTTTATAAAGGAACTCTTCTTGAAGAAGAGATAAAAGAAGCAAAATTAAATAATTACAATGTAGTTACTAGAAAAGATAGAAACTATTTATTTATAAAAGGTTAATTAATGATTCTAAAAATATTAATAGCAGCTGTTGTTCTTTTTTTGATTTATATAGTTTTATTTAAAAAAGATAGAGAAAAAGATATAAAAAAAGAGAATAATGAAAAAATTGAAGACATAATGGTAGAGTGTCCAGGTTGTTCTATTTTTGTATCAAAAAAAGAGGCTATTTTAAGTAATGGCAGATACTTTTGTTCAAAAGAGTGTCTTTCAAATAAATAAGAGAGGAAATATATGATTTTAATAGGTGATAATTTAATACCACATAAAACATTTACGTACATTGATTCTATTATGGATATTGAGCATTCTGAACCAAACTCTACTTTAATATTTAACTATGATGAAAATCTATTATTATATGCAAGAAAAAATGACTTAAGTACAGCTGTTATTATCTCAAATATAAAAGAGGCTATTTATTGTAATGCACTCAATTGTAAATATATTATTTGTGATAAAAAGTTTGCAAAATCTATTCAAAAAATAGCAGAAAACTATATGTTTGACTCAAAAGTTCTTGCAATTATTGATGATAGTGAAGAGATTGAAAAAATTGCGCTAAATGAGATTGATGGAGTAATTTATTCCTCATTACTTAATAAGTAAATTTTAGATATTATCTATATTTTTTAAAGAGTGTGTAAGATGAAAGAGATTTTAGATATATTTGTTCTTATTTTATTTGTATTTATGGTTTTTATGTTTATAAAAGGGTTTAATAGACAACAAATAGATAAATATACTCAAAAATTAGAAGAGAACGAAGAAAAAAAGAGAGAAAAGAAGGAAAAATCATATGACTAAACCATTATTAATAGAGATTGGTGTTGAAGAATTACCCGCAATTCCATTTTTAAAAGAGTTGCCAAATATTGAAAAAAAATGGGCTGATATTTTAGAAAAAAATAGATTATTATGTGACTTTGATTTTTTTTACACACCAAGAAGATTAGTATTATGGCATAGAGATTTCCAAGTAAAACAAGAAAATTCTATAGAGGAGATGTTTGGAGCTCCTGTAAAAATAGCATTTAATAATGGTGTTCCAACAGGTGCAGCATTAGGTTTTGCTAAAAAATGTGGTGTAAGTGTTGATGAACTTCAAAGAATTGACCAAGGAAAAGGTGAAATTCTATACTTTAAAAAAGAGGTTCTTGGAATTGAATCAAAAAAACTATTAAATGAAATGGTAAATCTATTTATTACTTCTTTAAATTTTGGTAAATCAATGAGATGGGGAAAAAGAACTGATAGTTTTATTAGACCAATTAGAAGTTTAAGTATTATGCTAGGGGAAGAGCTTGTTGAAGCAGAATTATTTGGTGTTAAATCTTCTAACTTCTCTTTTGCCCATAGAATGGTTTCTTATGAACCATTTACATTTGATTTTGCTGGTGATTATTTTTATCAATTAGATAAAAATGGTGTGATTCTATACCCTGATGAAAGAGAAAAAATTATTCTTGAACAGATGAGAAGTATTGAGCAAAAACATAATGTAAAAATTGAACTTGATAAAGAGTTATTAGCAGAAGTTGTTGCTATTACAGAGTATCCTACTACTTTAATTGGTAAATTTGATGAAGAATTCTTAGTCTTACCCGAAGAGGTTATTGTTACTTCAATGAAAGAGCATCAGAGATATTTTGCAGTATATAAAGATGATAAATTAACAAATAATTTTATTGTTGTATCAAACTCAAAAACAGATGATTTTGGTTATATTATTGAAGGAAATGAAAAAGTTTTAAGACCAAGACTTGCTGATGCAATGTTTTTCTGGAAAAATGATATTAAAAATGGACTTTCTAATGAAAGACTAAAAAAGTTAGTGTTTGTTGAAGGTTTAGGTTCAATGTATGAAAAAAGTGAAAGAGAGGTTCAACTTGCAACTGTCTTAGCAGATAAATTTAATGTTGAACAAAAAGAGCTTTTAATAAAAACAGTGATGATGACAAAAGCAGACTTAATGTCTGAAATGGTTTATGAGTTTACAGAACTTCAAGGACTTATGGGATATTACTATGCAAAGATTGCTGGAGAAGAACAATTAGTATATACTGCACTAAAAGAACAATATTTACCAGATGGTGAAGATTCAGAGCTTCCATCAAATAAATTCTCTTCTATTGTTGCTTTATCTTATAAATTAGATAATTTAATGGGATTATTTAGTATTGGTAAGATTCCATCAGGCTCTAAAGACCCATTTGGATTAAGAAGAGCTGCATCAGGAATTGTAAAAATTGCAATTGAACATGAACTTCCAGTAGATTTAAATGAAATTATTGACTCTTTATCTTCAAATTATAAAGGCTTAAAAAAAGAGCAATTAATTGAATTTTTTAATGAAAGACTTTTTAAAATATTTGATGTAAATCCTTCTATTTTAAAAGCAGTTTTAGGTTCAGGTGAAACTAATATATTTAAAATCTATAAAAAGCTTTGTGCCTTAAATCCTATTGTTCAAAGTGATAATTTTAAAGAGTATACAGCTACATTTAAAAGAGTAGCAAATATCATTAAAGATATTGATGTTAATTCAGAATTAAAAGTTAATGAAGAACTATTAGAAGATATCGCTGAAAAAGAGTTATACTCTACATTTACAACAGCTTCATCAAAAAATTATGAGAGCTATGAGGATGAATTAGAGGCACTATTTGCACTTAAACCACAATTAGATAATTTCTTTGATAATGTATTTGTTAATCATGAGAATGAAGAGATTAGAATAAATAGAAAAAATGTTATTGGTTTAGTTTATCAAGGGTTCAAAAAAATCGCTGATATTAAAGAGATAACAATATAAATTAATCGAATATTTTGTACAATCAAATTAAATTTTTCTTATAAGGAGTCTTTAGATGAAAACTATATTTACTACTTTATTAATACTATTTATTTTTGGTGGATGTGCCACTTGGAAAGGTATAAAAAAAGACTCTTCTGATGCTTGGAAATATACAAAAGATAATGCAAATAGTGCTTACGAGACAACAAAAGATGCTATTAATGATACTTTTTCAAAAGAGGATAAATAAGAGTATCAATATTGAATGGAGCTGGTGAAGGGATTCGAACCCCCGACCTGCTGATTACAAATCAGCTGCTCTAGCCAACTGAGCTACACCAGC
>CAYZST010000003.1:0-2930 GCA_964480765.1 uncultured Arcobacter sp.
GATAATTAAAGTTACTAAGTATCCAAATATCTCTAAGGCGAACTTTTTTAGGGCTTCATCTTTTTTATATGAACAATTCAGTAATATATAAACTTTAAAAATACTGTTATAAGAAATTTATTAAGGATAGTAAAATTGAAAAAAAGAAATCATATTAAAAAAATTTCAAACTATACTATGGTCGGAGGTCTTGCAAGTTTTTTAGTTATAGGACTTATTGGTTGTGAAGATAAATCAGCAAATCAACAGCAAAACCAAGGTCAAGCTGATGCTTTAAAAAATGCTTCTCAAAAACAAGGAGCCTTTGTAATTATTGAAGAATCAATAGATGGTAAATATATAATTGCAGATGAATTCCCTGCCTCTAAAACAACTATTGTTTTAAGAAAACCTGATGGAAGTGAAAGAATTCTTTCAAAAGATGAAATTGATAAATTAGTTAAAGAAGAAGCTGCAAAAATCGATGCTGGAATATCAGCTCTTACTAATCCTGACCAAGCACAATTATCTAATGGAGGAATGGGACTTGGTGGAGTTTTATTATCTTCAATTGCAGGTGCTTTAATTGGTTCATGGATTGGAAATAAACTATTTAACAATCAAAACTATCAAAATCAAAGAAAAGCACAATATAAGTCACCTCAAACTTATAGTAGATCTCAAAGCTCTTTTTCCAAAACTACAACTACTTCAAATAAATCTAGTTCTTCTAAAAAAAGTGGATTTTTTGGTAGTAAATCTGGTTCATCAACGTCAAATAGTTTATTTGGTGGTTAAAAATGAGATTACAAAAACTTGAACCCCTAACAAATGAATATTTAGAATCAATTGGATTTGTATGGCATACAGATGAAGACAACTCATCTTACATAACAAATGAAATTATTGAAATCACTCCTGAAGAAGCAGAAGCATTTTATGAAGCTACAAATGAACTTTATGATATGTTTTGTGAGGCAGGAGAGTATGTAGTTGAAAACAATCTATTTCACGAATTAAATATTCCTTTTAATCTTGTAGATACTATTAAAGAGTCTTGGAAAAATGATGTACATTGGCATCTTTACTCAAGATTTGATTTAGCAGGTGGAATTGATAAAAAACCTATTAAATTGATTGAATTTAATGCAGATACTCCTACTTCCCTTTTTGAAACAGCAATTATTCAATGGGCAATGTTAAAGAAAAATGGATTAGATGAAGCTAGTCAGTTTAACAATTTATATGAAGCTTTAAGTGATAATTTCAAAAGAATTATTACCCTTGATTCAGAAGTTGACAAATTTGATGAATATTACTCAAAACTTGGATGGAAAATACTATTTTCATCAATTTCCAGTTCATTTGAAGATATAAATACAACAAAACTTTTACAACATATTGCAACAGAAGCTGGTTTTCATACTGATTTTGAATTTATTGAAAACACTCAATTCAATGATGAAGGAATATTCAAAGATAATGAAAATTTTGAGTTTTGGTTTAAATTGATTCCTTGGGAAGATATAGCTATTGAAGAGAGTGAGTTAGCTCTAATTTTAACAGAAATAATCAAAGAGAAAAAAGCAATAATCTTTAATCCTGCCTATACATTAATGTTTCAATCAAAAGGTTTTATGAAAATCCTTTGGGACTTATATCCAAATCATCCACTACTTCTTGAGACATCATTTGAACCTCTAGTTAATAAAAAACAAGTAGAAAAAAAATGTTTTGGTAGAGAAGGAGCAAATATAAAAATTATCAATGTAGATGGTAGTATTGATGTTGAAACTTCGGGAGAATATGAAGGACATAAAACTATCTATCAAGAGTATGTAGAACTTCCAACAGATAGTGAAGGAAACTCATATCAAGCTGGCGTATTTTATGCCTATGAAGCTTGTGGTCTAGGATTTAGAAGAGGAGAAAAAATATTAAATAATATGTCAAAGTTTGTTGGACATATTGTAAAAAATTAGAAGAGAAAACTATTTATTTCTCTTCTTATCTTCATACATTCTTTTATCTGAAATTGATATAAGTTTTTCAATAGAAGTTGCATCATCTGGAAAAATAGCAGTTCCTATACTACACCCTATTTCAAAATAAATATCAAAAATCTTTATAGGTTTAGAAAGAATCTCTTTAGTATTTTCACTAATCTTATTTATCTCTTTTTCTGATGAGAACTCAGGAATCATAATAATAAATTCATCTCCACCATATCTGCAAATATAATCACTATCCCTAAAACTATTTTTTAATCTTTTAGAGACAATTTTTAATACTATATCACCTATTTCATGACCATGATTATCATTAATTAATTTAAAATCATTAAGATCAAGAAAATATATAACAAAGTTTAAATTCCTTTTTTTTGACTCTTCAATAAGTTTTTGAGTTTCAATAAAAAAAAATCTTCTATTATAGAGTTGAGTTAAGGAATCATAGCTAGCAAAAATCTCTAATTTATTTTCAAGCTCTTTTCTTTTTGTAATATCTCTACTAATACCAAAAAGACCTATAATTCTTCCACTTTCATCATACATAGGCCTTTTACTTGAACTTACATAACAAAGTTTTCCTTCTTGATTATAATAGGGTTCTTCAATATTAGTTAAATGCTCCCCTTTACAAAGTACATTTTTCTCTTTCTCAAAATAGATTTGAGCATGTCTTTTAGGAAAAATATCAAAATCATCTTTTCCAATAAGCTTTTTCCACGTTGTAAATCCAGTGAGAGTTGCAAAAGATTGACTTGTATACAGAAATTTATGATTTAAATCCTTTATGTAAATAAAATCAGGTGTCAATTCTAAAAAACTAATAAATAAACTTTCACTTTTCTTTTGTCTATTAAATTCATCAAAAAAAGTTTTAGAAGTAATAAAATTAAAATTTTTTTCAATATTCATAAGTAAACCTTTATATAAATATTAGCATAC
>CAYZST010000003.1:3030-149240 GCA_964480765.1 uncultured Arcobacter sp.
AATTAAAATTTTTTTCAATATTCATAAGTAAACCTTTATATAAATATTAGCATACATAATAAATTAAATATTAAAAGAATCAATATAATTATTTACTGATATAAGCTTTTCCTCTTTATCAATTTGAAGAGACAAATCCATCAAATAAAGATTTTTTAGTCCAAACTTTTTCAGTTTTACATAATCCTTTCTAGTGGTAATTATACTATAATTTTTATACTTATTTTTAATAATTTTAATTTCATCAAGTGTAAAGTTATGATGATCTTCAAAAGCTTCTATCTTTGTATGAGAAGGTAAAAAATTCAATAATCTTTTAGGTTTAGAAATAGCTGTAAGTAAAAGTAGTTTTAAAGGTAAGATATCAATATTTACTCCATCTTTTGAAAAAGAGACAACTCGTTTAAAATCAATTCCCTCTTGTAATTCTAAATTAGCCAATGAATAGGTCATTTTTGGTTCTCTATATCCTCCACTTGGAAGACAAAATAGATTTGTAGGTTCATCCTTTGGACGGATTAAAATATCAAACTTTTTAATATCATATTTAGAAAAACCATCATCTAAAAAAACTATTTTACAGCCCAATTCTTTAGCTTTTAAAATAGCTTTCTTTCTATCTTCACTAACTATTACTGTTGCATTTGGTAAAGCATTTGACAATAACATTGCCTCATCTCCACTAATTTTTACATCAACTTGAATTTTACCTTTTTTTGAAACAACATAAAGACCTTTTGACTCTCTACCATAGCCACGTAAAATCACTGCAACATTAGAGTATTTTTGTGCCAAATATATTGTTAAAGGAGTTTTACCACTACCTCCTACAATAATATTTCCAATAGAAACAATTGGTATACCAAAATCTATTTGTTTAGTTTTTATCCTTTTAAAAGCAATAATTAACAAATAAATAAGAGTAAAGGGTAATAATAAAAAGGAGACAATTCTTTGAAAAAGATTAGGGAAGAAGAGATACTCTTCAACCCATAAAACTATTCTCTTTTTCAAATATTATATCCATTCAGAAGCAATTTCAATAATTTTATCACAGATATAATTAACCTCTTCATCTGTCAAACTCGGATACATAGGAATTGAAAGAATTTGTTGATAAGAAGTCAATGCCGAACTAAACTCTGTAATCTTAATTGAATATTTACTCTTATAATAAGATAGAAGATGTAAAGGAATATAATTAAGCCCTGTTGCAATTCCTTTCTCTTTTAATGCTCTAGCAAAAGCATCTCTATTTCTTGAAATCTTAATAATAAACTGCGTAAAGATATGCTCATCTTTATGAGATGGAATAATAACATGTTTAATTCCAGATAATCTATCAATATAGATTTTTGCAATCTCTTTTCTTCTTTTAATAAACTTATTTGTCTTTTTTAATTGAGCCAAAGAGAATGCAGCATCAAGCTCTGAAATATCATATTTATGCCCAATATCTACAACATCATAAATATAATCTAAGTTTCCAAAATCGTCATATGTTGTTGTAATAGCGTGAGTTCTAAGTAATCTTGCACGATCTGCTATTTCCTCATTATTTGTTACAATCATACCTGATCCACTAACAATATATTTTCCATTTGATGGATTTGTAGAGAAAATTGTCATATCTGCTCTTAAAGAACCAACTGTTTCATCATTGTAAGTTACTCCAAGTGCACATGTTGCATCTTCAATTAAAATAATTCCATATTTTTCAGCAATATCATAAATTCTATCTAAATCAGGTGTTTGACCTGCAACAAATGTAATAATAGCTCCCCTAAGTTTTTTTGTTTTATTTTCTGCAAGTGCTTTTTCAAACTTATTTACATCAATATTCATATCTTCAGTATTGATATCGATAAAAATAGGTTCTGCATCAAAATGTCTAACAACCTCAGGAACATTAACAAAAGAGTTTACAGACATTAAAATTTTATCTCCTCTTTTAAGCTTTATTGCACTAAGTGCTAAATGAATTGCTGCTGTTGCATTACATGTGGCAACTGCATATTTCGCACCAACAAAGTTTGCAATATTATCCTCTAATTCTAAAACTTTATTTTCATCTTTGTTTAACTCTAAAACTGCTTTTAATTGATTTAGCTCTTCTTCTGCAATTGATGTTTGGTAAAAAGGTATTTCTCTCATTCTTAACTCCATTTAATTTTTGCAATTACAGGTAATTTACCCTTAAATGCATTAGATTCAATTCTATATACCAATTTTTCTACTAAAGCTTTATCATAACCAGATGAAATTATCTCTTTTTGGTTTTTCCCTTCATCAACCAAAAGTTTCAAAACTTCATCCATTAGTGCATAAGAGTAACCTAACTCTTCTTCATCACTTTGTCCTTCCCATAAATCTGCACTTGGTTTTTTATTGATAATAGCTTCCGAAACACCAAGATATTTAGCGAACTCAAATTCATCACTTTTATATATTTCACCAATTGGGTTAATTGCACAAGCAATATCACCAAAAATAGTTCCATAACCTAATAAAAGCTCACTTTTGTTTGATGTTCCAACAACTATTGATTTATCTCTTGAAGATGTGTCATATAAAACAGACATTCTCATTCTGGCACTAAAATTACCAATCCTTAATCTGTCTTCATTCATATTATCTATGAAAGCTTCTACCATTGGAGCAATAGATTTTATTTCATATTTAATATTAAACTTTTCACACAGTTCAATTGCATCATCAATACTTGCTTTAGAAGAAAATTGTGAAGGCATTAAAACAGCACTCATATTATCACCAAAAGCTTCTTTGCATAAAACTGCAACAACAGCTGAATCAAGTCCACCTGATAAACCAATTGTAACTTTTGATAATCCTGTTTTTTTAAGTTCGCTTTTTAAAAAATCAAGTAACTGTTTTTTTATGTTTTCCCAATTAATCAATATATATCCTTTTATTATTTTTATTATATTTAATTTTCCTTTGTTTTTTCATAAATTTCATCTAAAAATTCGAAAGTATTTTCTCTTATTTTATTTTTTTTAACAATAAGTTGCTCTTTTATTTCAATTAGCTCTTCAACTTGAAAGTACTCTAAAAAACTAGGGTTAATCTCAATATTGTCACCTTTTGTTGATGCAATTAATACTTTTATCTCTTCAATTATTTTTTCTTTTTCCATCTACTAACTTCTAAACTTATTTAATATTTCTTCTATATAAAGTTCCATTTTTTCAGAACCAATATCTTTTTGAGAACTTTGACAACATTTACATGCTGTTCCAGCATCTGTAATTGTACCTATTGATTCTAAGGAGTTAGCACCTTTCTCTTTAATTGAATAGATAATCTCTCCTAATGTCACATGCTTACACTTACAAACCTCAAATGAATGTGGGAATTTTCTAGCCATTTAAAACCTTTTTTAAAATCTCTTTACAATAAATTTTCTTTTTCATCTTTCCAAAATCTCCTTCCTTAAATATACAGTATCTGCACTCTGTACCAGCTGTCGTCAATTCTTGTATTTCTCCCAAAGTTATTGCTTTTTCATTTTTAATTACATTAATAATATCTTTTATAGTAACCTTTTTACAGTTACATACTTCATAATCAAGTGCAAAATTCTCTATCAACTAAATTTTTCTCTCTTTTTTAATTAATTCATAGGCTTCATTTATCTCTTGAAGCTTCCTAGTTGCTTCATCTATAATATTTTGACTAGCTCCTTGTCCTGCAACTATATCTGGATGATGTTTTTTAACTAATGCTCTATAATTCTTCTTTAAAATATTATCATCATCATTTGGTGTAGACTCTAATACCTCATATGCCTTCTGTAAAGACATTGCTTGATTTGCCCTTTGCTCTTTATAAAAAGTTTCAAATCTATTAATTAAATTATCAAAATCTAATTTTTTAATCTTTAAAGCATTTGAAATATCCTCTGTAATCATTCTTTCAGTATTTGAAAACTCTTTATCAATAAAAGCAAGATTTAAAAGATACTCTAATATTCTAACACGTTTTGAATAATCATATTTTGTTATTTTGTATAATTTTTCACATATATCTATTGTATTATCAAAACTCTCTTTTTGTTTTGTATAAATCTGCTTTAACTTCTCTCTTATTTCCTCTTGATTTTCAAAATGACGTGAAATATCAGTAAAAGTATGCTTTAACATTTGTGCTTCTAATTCACAAACAGAACCATCAGCTTTTGCAACCTTTGCCATGAGTGCGACTAATAAACCAGCTTCATGATTCATTAAATCACCCTGAAAATTCTCTTTTATATCTAGTTTTATATTTTCAAACTTCTCTGTCTTATAACTCCTTGCAATAAAATATAAGATTACACCAATCACAAGTAAAACTATCAATTTCATATGAATCCTTCTTAAATTATTTTTTATTACTTAGGTCTGATTTTAGCAAACTTTTGGTAAAATCTCATCCTTTACAATGACACTGGAGAATTAATATGTTTGGAATGGGTTTTATGGAAATACTATTAATTGCAGTTATTGCAATTATTGCATTAGGACCAGAAAAGCTACCTACTGCCATGGTTGAAATAGCAAAGTTTCTTAAAAAATTTAAATCAGGAATTGAGGATGCTAAATCAACTCTTGATAATGAACTAAATATTTCAGAGATGAAAGAGGAAGCTGCTAGATATAAAGCTCAAATTGAAAATGCAAAATCAACTCTAAATGTTAAAGAGAATATTGATTTAGGTTTAAACAATATTATTAATGATGATATGACTACTTCAACTAAAAAAGATAACTTAGAAGAGGAAAGAGTCTCATTAAAAGAGACAAAAAAGAAGAAAAAAAAGAAAAAAGAAGAGCCTAAAGAGGAGCTTCAAGAAGTTCAAGTAATAGAAGAAACAAAGACAACAGATAGTATAAATAAATTTAAAATAGATATTGAAGATTTTGAAAAAACTGAGGACAAAAAATAATGTTAGAAGATTTAAAACCCCATATTGAAGATTTAAGAAAAAGACTTATTAATTCAGCAATATGTTTAGTTATTGCTTTTTTTGCATGTTTTTTCTTTTATGCACCAATTTTAGAATGGATGATGGTGCCTGTTGAGACAGTATTACCACCTAACTCAAAAATGGTTGCAGTTGAAATCCAAGAACCTTTCTTTACATCATTAAAAGTTGCTTTCTTTTCTGGTTTTATACTCTCACTTCCAATAATCTTCTGGCAGATGTGGTTATTCCTAGCTCCAGGACTTTATGAACATGAGAAAAAGCTTGTAATTCCTTTTGTATTTTTTGCAACATTAATGTTCTTAGTTGGAGCTTCATTTGCATACTATATAGTTGTACCTTTTGGTTTTGAATTCTTAATTAATTTTGGTTCTGTTGTTGTAACAATGTTACCAAGTATTGGTAAATATGTAACTTTCTTTACAAAACTTTTATTTGGTTTTGGTATTGCTTTTGAGTTACCAGTAATTACTTTTTTCTTAGCAAAAATTGGACTTGTTGATGATAAGATGTTAAAAGATTTCTTTAAATATGCCGTTGTATTAATCTTTATCTTAGCTTCGCTTTTAACACCACCTGATGTATTAACACAATTTTTAATGGCTGGTCCACTAATTTTACTTTATGGAGTATCAATTTATATTGCAAAAATATTCAATCCATATACTCCAATAGATGAAGAAGAGTAAATCATATGCTTGATCCCTTAAAAACATCAAGCTATGATTATAAATTACCCAAAGAACTTGTAGCTACTTATCCTGTTCATCCAGCAGATAGTGCAAGACTACTTGTTTATAATACAAAAAACGATTCAATAACACATACAACATTTAAAAATCTTATGGATTTTTTACCTGATGATATTTTTGTATTTTTAAATGATACAAAAGTTATAAAAGCTAGAATTTTTGGAGAAAAAAATTCAGGTGGAAAAATTGAGCTTCTACTTAACAAACCTTTATTTATGGATAGATACCTTGTAATGATTAGAGGAAAAGTAAAAGTAGGAACAAAACTATTTTTCCCAAAAGATTTAATCGCAGAAGTTTTAGAAGTAAATGATGATGGAAGTAGAGTTGTTCTTTTCACTCAAAATAAAACAAAATTAGATTTTTTATCTCTTGTTGAAATTTTAAATGAAATTGGACATCTACCTTTACCTCCATATATAAATAGAGATGATGAAGAGCAAGATAATCAAGATTATCAAACACTTTTTGCAAAAAATTATGGTGCAGTTGCAGCTCCAACTGCATCACTTCATTTTACTAAAGAGTTATTAGAGAAAATAAGTAATAAATTTCCAATAAACTATTTAACACTACATGTGGGAGCAGGAACTTTTAAACCAGTTGATAGTGAAGATATATTAAAACATCCAATGCATAGCGAATACTTTGAAATTGGAATTGAAGCAAAAAAAGCTTTAGATAAAGCAAAAAGAGTACTTGCAGTAGGTACAACAGTTACAAGAACTGTTGAATATTATGCAAGAACAAATAAAATTCAAGGTGAATGTGACCTATTTTTAAATCCTGCAAATAGACCCATAAAAGTAGACCATTTACTTACAAATTTTCACTTACCAAAATCAACATTAATTATGCTTATTGCATCATTTGTTGGATTAGAAAAAACTTTAGAAATTTATGACGAAGCCATAAAAGAGAGATATAGATTCTACTCTTATGGTGATGGAATGCTTATCATTTAAGCTTTATAAACATAATTTCATAGGAGTCAATTATGCCATATTATGTACTATTTGATACAGAAACAACAGGAAATCAAGAAGAAGATAGAGTTATCCAATTTGGAGCAATAGTTGTTGACCAAAAAGGAAATGTAGAACCTTATGATGAACTTTGTTCAAGTGATGTTGAGATAAAGCTTGAAGCAATGGAGGTTCATAATATCACCCCTGACTTAATTGAAGATAAACCTTTAGCTACTCAAACAAAATTCTATAAAAGATTAGAAGAGCTAAATAATGAAAAAAACTTTTTAATTGCTCATAATATTACCTTTGATTTAGCAATGATAGAGAAAGAGGGATTTGTAAATCAATATCAAATTATTGATACATTAAGATGTGCAAAACATTTATTCCCTGATATGCCTTACCATAGACTTCAATACCTAAGATATGCCTTAGAACTTTACAAAAAAGAAGAAATTGAAGCCAATAAATATAATATTACTATTAAAGCACATGATGCTATTGGTGATGTATTAGTAATGAAACTTTTTTTAACTAAACTTGTTGGAAAATGTAGAGAAATTTATCCAGACTACAACCCAATGGAAAAACTTGTTGAGCTAACAAAAACTCCAGTTTTAATTAAAAAATTTAAATTTGGTAAATATAAAAATAAAGAGATAGTACAAGTTGCACAAGAAGATTCAGGATACTTAAACTGGATGAGAAAAAATATGGAACTTGATGAGGATTTAAAATACTCAATTGATAAAGCTCTAACTAATACTGAAATAGAATATTAATAAAAAACATAATAGAACTTAGTTCTATTATGTTTTTCCTAGAAAACAATCAAATATCGTAAAAAATTACTAAAAGTAATAAAAAAACCTAAACATTTTTTAATAAACTCTTTAATTTCATATTAGTTTCATAAAATTACATTATAATGATAAGAAAGTTTTAATAATAAAGGGTATGTTGTGAATAGATTTTCACGTATCGGTTTTATTTTAGCAGCAGCTGGTTCTGCTGTTGGTTTAGGTAATATATGGAAATTTCCATATATTACAGGAGAGTTTGGTGGTGGTGCCTTTGTATTAGTGTATCTACTTGCAATTTTATTTATTGGTCTTACTGTATTCTTAGCCGAATCAATAATTGGACAAAGTGGACAAGCTGATGTATCTACATCATTTGTTTCTTTATCAAAATCAAAAAATCAAAATTGGAAACTTGCTGGTTTTATGGTTTTTAATGGTCTTATTATTCTTTCTTTTTATTCAGTTGTACTTGGATGGATTTTAGACTATGTAATCACATCTTTTTCAGAGTTACCAACCCAAGCAAGTATTGCAGGTGCAAATTTTGAAAAACTAATCTCTGATGATATTGGCTCATTAATAGTTTATCATACAGTAATTGCTAGTTTAGTTATCTTTATTGTTTTAAAAGGTATCAAAGCTGGTATTGAAAAACTCAATCTAATATTAATGCCTCTATTAGCTATTATTTTATTTGGCTTATTAATGTATGCATTCACACTTGATTCTTTTTCTCAAGCTGTATCATTTATGTTTACTCCTGATTTTTCAAAAATTGATGGAAATGCACTATTAGCAGCATTAGGACAAGCTTTCTTTACTCTATCGTTGGGTGTTGGTACTATTTTAACTTATTCTGCTTCTTTACCTAAAGAGGCAAATTTTATTAAATCATCAATCTATGTTGCTTTAGTTGATACAATTATTGCATTAGTTGCTGGTTTAATTATTTTTTCTTACCTTTTTGAAGCAGGAGCACAAAGTTCTGCTGGTCCAGGACTTGTTTTTATTTCATTACCTGTTATTTTTTCAGGTTGGGGAGTATTAGGACAAATAATTGCTGTTTCATTTTTTGTCGCTTTAGTATTTGCAGGTATTACTTCTGCTGTATCTATGATTGAACCTTCTTTAAGATTTTTCATTGATAGATTTAATATTACAAGAACTAAAGCAACTATTATTTGTGGTGGGACGTTTTATATTTTAGGTATTGTAGCTTTGTTATCAATGTCTAAAGCTTTTGGAATGGAGTTAACATTCTTTGGAAAAAATGCCTTTGATATTATGGATTTTATGACTTCATCAGTTACTATGCCAATTGCAGCAATTGTAACTTGTATATTTTTAGGATTCTTTGTTGACAAAAAACTATTAGAAGAAAAATTTATTAAACACACAAGTCAAAAAATATTTAATATTTGGTATTTTTTAATTAGATATGTTGTTCCTATCGCAATTATAATTTTATTCTTAAATAAACTAGGAGCAATTTAATGAAAACAAATAACTTTTCTAGAATTGGATTTATTTTAGCAGCAGCTGGTTCTGCTGTTGGTTTAGGTAATATATGGAAATTTCCATATGTTACAGGTGAGTATGGTGGTGGTGCTTTTGTAATAGTATATCTTATTGCAATTGCAATAATCGGTTTAACAATTTTTATTGCAGAATCATATATTGGTAAAGAAGCAAGAACAAATGCAGCAACAGCTTATCAAGAGCTTTCAGTTTCTAAGAAAAGTAGTTGGAGATGGGCTGGATTTCAAATTTTTGCTGGGATTACTGTTTTATCTTTTTATGCTTTTATTATTGGTTGGATTCTAAACTACATTGTAGTTTCTTTTACAGGTCTTCCTAGCAATATTAAAGAAGCTGAAACAATGTTTAATACTCTTATTACAAAAGAGATTGGAACCCAAATTTTATTTCATACTATTGTAGTAATAACTATTATTTTTATTATCTTAAAGGGGATAAAAAAAGGTATTGAAAAATTAAATTTAATTCTAATGCCACTATTGACTCTAATTCTTCTTGGATTATTAATCTATGCATTTACACTTGACTCATTTGGAAAATCAATTGAGTTTATGTTTATGCCTGATTGGTCTAAAATTGGAAGTGATGCAATTTTAGCCGCAGTGGGACAAGCTTTCTTTACACTATCACTTGGTATGGGTATTATTATTACTTATTCAGCTTCAATGACAAATGATACAAACTTTGTAAAATCTTCTGTTATGGTTGCCGTACTTGATACAGCAATTGCTTTAATTGCTGGTATTATCATTTTCTCTTTTCTCTTCTCAGCAGGAGCAGAAAGTTCAGCTGGTCCAGGATTAGTATTTATTTCTTTACCATTAATTTTTAGTACTTGGGGAGTATTTGGACAAATTATTGCAGTTGCATTTTTCCTAGCACTTCTTTTTGCAGGAATTACTTCAGCGGTATCATTAATTGAACCATCATTAAAATACTTAATAGAAAAATTTAGTATATCAAGAGAAAAAGCTACAATTTATTGTTCAATTTTTGTTTATATTTTAGGAATTATTGCATTATTATCTATGAGTGAAGATTATAGTTCTATGCTTACTTTTTTTGGAAAGAATCTATTTGATTGGCTTGATTATTTAACATCATCAGTGTCACTTCCAATCTCTGGATTTGTAACTTGTATCTTTTTAGGATACTTTGTTGATAAAAATGTATTAAAAACAAAATTTACAGCACATGTTTCTCTTACTGTATTTAATATCTGGTTTATATTAATAAGATATATTGTACCAATAGCAATTGCTCTACTATTTTTAAATAAACTTGGAGTAATTTAAAGTATAAAAGATAGGAATTCCTATCTTTTATATCTTTATATTTTCAAAAATTATATTATCTGCAAGCTTTTTAGCTTTTTTCATTTTTTCAAAAGAATCAATTGTCCAACAAAAAAACTTAATTTTAAAATATCTACAAAACGTTGGTATTATACTATCAAGAAATTCATACTCAAAAGATACAAAATCAGGATTCGATTTTATATATCTATATAAAAAAAGAAAAAAAGAAAATTTTTTTTCATACTTTTTTAAATCACCAAAAATAATAGCTCTTAAAAACTCTGGCCTATTCTTTTTAAACCAAGAGATAACTTTTGTATTAAAAGAGCAAACCGCAAACTCCCCTTTGTAATTCTCTAGCTCTTTTGAAAGGATAGTTTCAAACTCTCCTATTTTAGAATAGTTTTTAACTTCAATAAGAAGAGGAACTTTACCTTCAATTAAGTGTAAGACTTCACTTAGTAAAGGAATTTTCTCCTTTGTATTATATAAAAATTTATCATCTAAATCTTTATAGTTAAGATTTGAAACTATCTCATCTTTTAAACATAATCTATAAAGATTTTCATCATGAAAAACAATAATTTTTTTATCTTTTGTAATTCTTATGTCAAGCTCAATTGCATAATTTTTATCAATAGCACTTTTAAATGAAAGAAGTGAGTTTTCTGGAATAATTTTTCCCTTATGAAATCCTCTATGGGCAACTGGTCTATGCATTAAGCAACTTATTTTACTCTTTTTTAAATTACTTAAATAGATTTTATTTTTCATTTTCTATTGCTTAATACTACTTTTTAAAGCTTCTATTGGCATCTCTTTTTGTAGTCTTTTTAGATTTTGTACTAGTTTTAGTTAGTTCATTAGGTAGTTTTTTACCTTTTTTCTCACTAAGTTTTTTCTTTGCTTGAACTTTTTGCCTTGGTTGTCTATCTTTTAAAGGAAAATCTTTATGAATCTCTCTTCTAACATTAAGCTTTAAATCTCTTTCAATTTTAGTAAATCTATTATAATCTTCAACTGTCAAAATAGTAATTACTTCACCTATATTACCTGCTCTACCTGTTCTTCCAGCCCTATGTGTAAAATCATCTGTTGTTTCAGGAAGATTATAATTTATAACAAGAGGAAGCTCTTTTATATCTAAACCTCTTCCTGCAATATCAGTCGCAATTAATACCTGAATTTTTTTATTTCTAAACTCTTTAATAGCTTGAACTCTATGTTTATACTCAATTGAACCATGAATAGGTGCTGCTTTTACTCCATGCTCTTTAAAGTGTTCCATTGCCGCATCTGCTGCATCTTTTTTATTTACAAAAAGAAGTATTTGTTCACAATTTGAATCTTTTATTAACTTTGTTATTAGTTCTTTTTTCTTTTTAATATCTATCTTATAAGCTCTATGCTTTATTAACTCTACTCTGTCTCGTCTATCATGAACTTGAACAGTAACAGGCTCTTTCAAAAACTCTTTTGCAAGTTTTCTTATATTTTGTGAGACTGTTGCAGAGCACATAATTATTTGTCTATATATAGAACATTGTGAAAAAATCTTTTCAATCTCTTCAATGAATCCCATCTCAAGCATAGTATCTGCTTCATCAAGAACAATAAAATTCACTGAACTTAAATCAATCATTTCCTCTTTTGATAAATCAAGAAGCCTACCAGGAGTTGCCACAACAATATCAACACCACTTTTTAGTATTTGTGCCTGTTTTGTTCTACTTGTACCACCAATAACTTTTGTATGTTTTACCTTTATAAATCTTCCATAATCCGCAAGTGATTTTGAAACTTGCTCAGCTAACTCTCTTGTTGGAACAATGATTAAACCTCTTAAAACTCTATTTTGAAAGTTTAAATTTGCATTTATTTTATTTAACATAGGAAGTATATATGCTGCCGTTTTCCCTGTACCAGATTTTGATGCAGCTATCACATCAATTCTTTTACCAATTATTGGTATAACTCTCTTCTGTACCTGAGTTGGGCTATTATAACCTTGTAGTTCAATCGCTTTTAAAATTAAAGGATGAAGATTTAACTTTTCAAAATTTTCGATTTGTAATCCTTTCTAATAAACACTTGACATAATTTCATCATCTAAATAGTCATCTATTTTTGCTATAATCTTTTCATATGAGCAATTACCTTGTCTATTAAAAACAACTATTTCTTCACCAAAATCATTTTTAATAAAATGCTCATTATTAGTAACTTTTTTATATAACTCTTGAATCTCTACTGAAGACTCAAAGCTATTAAATAAAAACCAATTTGCTGTTGTCTCTTCTATTCTTATAAGACCATAAGTTTGTGCATCATCCACATAGTCTTGAATTGTACCATTTTTAAATCTTGCACCTACAACCATATCATTTTCATTTAAAATCATTTCCATAAAAAATCACCTTAAAATATTACATTTTTCGCAATCATACCTAGATTTTGATTAATTTGCGAATAAGCAATTTTTTTGTTAAAATCTAAATAAAAAAAGATTTAAGATGAAATTTGATGGATTTAAAAAAGAAGCAATAGAATTTTTAAAAGAGATTGAACAAAATAATAATAAAACTTGGTTTGAAAATAATAGACATAGATGGGAGGAGTATATACTAAAGCCCAATAAAGCCTATGTAGAAGAGATGGGAGAGCATTTAATTGCTTTAGCACCTTTTATTAAAGCTCAACCAAAAGCAGGTGGTTCATTATTTAAAATATATCGAGATATAAGATTTAGTAAAGATAAAACCCCTATAAAAACCAAAATAGGAATTATGTTTTGGCAGGGAGTTAAACATCGTATGAAATCTCCTTGTTTTTATATGCAATATAAATCACATGAGGTTTTATTAGCAACAGGAATAAAAGCTTTTAAAGAGGAACTTCTAAAAAATTATAGAGAGTATATAAAGATTGAAAAAAATGCAAAAGCTTTACATGAAATACTTGAAGAGTTAAGACAAAAAAACATTATAGTACCTGAACCTGAATTTATAAGAGTTCCAGTTGGATTTGATAAAGATTCACCCTACTCTTATCTTAGTAGATATAAAGGCTTACTTGTATATAAAACATTTAAACCAAATAGAACTTTCTACTCAAAAAAAATTATAAACTATAATTTCAAATTTTATGATTCAACTTTAAAATTTTTTAATTGGATGGATGAGTTTATTAAAAGTGTAAAAGATTAAAAAATAATCTTTTTTTCCATTCTTCTTAATATCTCATAGGTTTTACTAACATCATAAGTAGCACTATGATATGAGTTTTCGTTAAAATCAATTCCATAATAGATACAAGTTTCATCAAGCTTTGGATTTTTGATATTTCCATTTTTATTTAATGCTTTTACAATATATTTATTCTCTTTCATTGTACAGAAATGATTTTCAAAACTTACAAGATTTCTTAAATGTCTTAATTCAAAGTCTATATTATGAGCAATTAAAGTATTTGAATTTTTGCAAAAATCAAAAAAATCTTCATCCTCTTTAAAATAAGAAGCATAAGAAGCACCATTTCTATGAGCAAGTATTTTTTCAGGTGTTAATCTATGAACTTCATAAGAGTACGAATTAACAGGATATCTTGAAAGATAATATCTATGAAATTTATCAACTACTTTATAATCTCCATTCTTTAAAACTATCTTAACAGCAGCAGCTTCAATCACATCATAAACACTTGAACTATTTGTCTCAAAATCTAATATTATCATAAAAAGATTATAGTCAATCTATTATTAAAATATTTTTGATAAAATAAAAAGATGAAAAAAAGATTATTTATACTCCCAGCTCTCTTTTTATTTAATGGTTGTACACTAAATGATACAATTAATCTAACACGTGCTGTTATTAGTGAGAATCCTTCAGTAGCCTTAAAATCACTAGGAAAATCAAAAGTAATCACTTATGCAAATAATCCTAAAAAATTAAAAAATGATATAGAATTTATAAACAATTTTTTTGAAGAAATAGCTTCTATATGGGGAAAAAACAATACAAAACTACCAAAGCAAAAAGAGTATGTAAAATATATGCAAAACTATAAAAGTAGAGCTTCAATAGATTTTGATAAAGGTATTATTACAGTTGAAACAATTGATACAAAGAATCCTAAACAAAGTTTACAAAATGCAATTGTAACTACACTCCTTTTACCTGATGATCCAAGAGCAGCTGATCTTTTTGGTGTAGGAGAGATAAAGCTTGGCGAAACTCCTTATCTTTTAGGAGAAGTAAAAGATGATCAGAATAAAAATATAAGATATGAATGGAGAGCAAATAGATTTGCAGATATACTTATTAAAAAAGAGTTTCAAGAAAAAACAATAAAAAAAGAGTCAAATACTATTAAAGTTTTTTATGTGGAAATTCCTATGGTAAAAGATCATGCAAACATAAGAGTTGCAAAGTTTAAACCACTTGTTCAAAAGTATGCAAAAAAGTTTAATATAAGTGAAAATTTAATCTATTCAATAATAAAAACAGAAAGTAACTTCAATCAATTTGCAATGAGTAATGCTGGTGCCATTGGTCTTATGCAAGTTGTACCTAAAACAGCAGGAAGAGATACTCACGAATATTTAAAAGGGAGTGCAAAAACTCCAACATCTTCATATCTTTTTAATGCAAAAAATAATATAGAGATGGGGACTGCATATCTAAAGCTTTTAAATACAAGATATTTAGTTGGTATTTATAATGAAGTTTCGAAAGAGTATTGTGTAATTAGTGCATATAATACAGGTGCCGGAAATGTTTTAAAAACCTTTTCTGCAAACAAAAAGATAGCAAAAGATATCATAAATAGTAAATCTGCAAAAGAAATTTATGATACCTTAAAATTAAAATTACCCTATGAAGAGACAAGAAACTACCTAAAAAAAGTAATAGAAAATAAAAAAGAGTTTATAAATATCTAGTTTAAATCTTATCTTTACTTAAATAATAAAGTTAAATTTTAGAAATAAATATAACGATTATAATTTGTGTTAAAATATTCAAAAGTTCATATTATAAGGAGTATGTCATGAAAATGTATGGTGTAACTTTAGATTTTAATGATATGAGATCATGTGGTATTTTACCAGATATGTGTCTTGAGTGGGATCATAAATCAGAAGAGTTATCTGAAAATAAAAAACTTCTTTCATATTGGGATGAGCACGTAGAAAGCTTATTAAAAGAGACCAAAAAAGTAGTTATTGGAAATATGGAAAATAAATCAGTCCTATTTTCAGCAGATGAAAAAGCAATTAATTTAATAAAAAAACATTTTCCAGAAATTGAGCTTACAACAGCAGAGTATGAAGAGATAATTAATTGTGATCACTGTATAAAACATGATTATTTAAATTTATAAATATATATTGAAGTTATTAGATTAGTTTTTTAAAAAATATATAGTTTGATATTAAAAATCATTAATAATATATTTAAGACTATAAAATATTTTTTACTAAAAATACTACATATGCTACATAAAATATATATAATAAAAAAATAAAGTGGTGTTTCAAAACTATAAACATAGATATTATAGTTTAATAAAACCAAAATAAAATCATCTAATAAATTCGCATAATTAAATAGATGCAATAATAACTCAATAGGATAAAAAATAGTAAAAAATAGAGTAATAAAAGGAGATAACAACTGCTCATAGGAAGTATTTGAAAAGAAAAAATGCACAATTGGATTAAAAACAAAAAATATCCAAAAATTAAAAAAAAGAAAATTAAAAAGTTTTGGTAACTTTTTAAAATATTGTATATATAAAAAGATATAAAAAACTCCAATAATTGAAAACCATAATGAGATAGAAAAAATATATTTTGGAAAGAGTGCAATTATAAATAAAAGAGTAAAAAAAAGAGTTTGAAAAGATATTAATTCATAATTTCTTCTTAAAAAATAGATACCTAAACAAAGCATTATAAAACTTCTAAGTAAAGATGGAACGATATTTGTCAATTGCAAATATAAAAAGAGAAAAAAAATAGTAATTAAAGTTATATCATATTTTCTATTTCTATAAATAAAGTATCTTTTATGAAAAAAAGAGTAAGGGAAATAGATTATCCAATAAAGAATAAAAGTTAATATAGCAAGATGAAAACCTGAAATGGCTATTAAATGAGAGATACCCAAATCAGTATAGACTTGGCGATTCTCTTTTGATATAGGAATTGCTAGAAAAAGAGCTGAAAAAAGTTCTTGAATCTTAATATTTGAATGAGCTTTTAAAATTTTTTCATAAAGCCTATTTTTTATTGTAGCTTTATTCTCTAAAACATCATAATAAACAGATTTTGCATAAAAACCTTTTAAAAAAGATAAAAAGTCTATTTTAGTAGTGATTATTGCTATATTTATACTATCAAGCTTTTTAAAAGAGTATTTTTTATCAATAGAAGTAAAAAAAATAAAATCACTACTTTGTAATTTTAATACTTGAAGTTCATCTTTTTCATATATATTTAAAATTTGAGATTCACTTTCAAATATCTCCTCAGATACTAAGTCTTGATATTTAAAATATTCATAAACTATATTAAGTAAGAAGATAACTAAAAAAACCGAAAAATAAAAAAATAAATCTTTTTTCGAATCTATAAGTTTTAAACTTTCCATAAAGGAAAGTTTATCTAAAAATAAGTAAAATTATTATATTTATTTTCTCTTCCAAATTGTCATTTGTGAGATTGTATGCTGATATTTTCTTGCTGTCTCTTTTATTACGAAAGGAACATCTATTATATCAACTAATTCAAATCGATCTTCTAAATTCTGTTTTAAAGTATCTAAAGTTGTAATCTCTTTATTATCTTTTAAAAATCCACCAAGCCAATTCTCTTTTGGTGTATACTCCTCAAGCCAAGTATAAGGACTAAGTAGTACTAAAAAACCATTTTTATTTACTCTATTTGGAATATTGTCTAAAAATTTTTGAGGATAATATAATCTATCAATTAAATTTGAACAAAAAATTAAATCATAATCACTGTAAAGTTCTTTTAAATTACAAGCATCTCCTTGCATAAAAGATACTTTATGTTTGATTTTATCAAGACCAAAATCCTTTAAAGAAACTCTTTTTTCATCATATAAATCACCCTCTTTAATAACTTTATAAGTAAGAGAGTCATACTTTTTAAGTTTAACTCCAACATTAATAAAATTTGCAGAAAAATCTATTCCTAGTACCTCATCGAATATTTTTCCTAACTCAAAAGTAGATCTACCAACTGAACAACCTAAATCAAGTGCTTTTGTTTTGTTTTTCAAATATGGTTTTAAAATTTCAACTGAATTTTTTGGAAAGTTTTTAACTGCAAAATTCTCTTCTCCATAATGAAATTCACAATATTGTGAAATAGCTTCATCTGTTTCATATACATTATTATTTAATACTGTTTTGTAATCATTATTTGATTGAACATATCTAAAACCTGCATGTTGAAAGAAGTGTTTTCTAAAAGCATATCTTGCACTTCTTAAAATCTCATTTCCTAAAGAGATAAAAGAACCACCTTTTATAAGTGCATGTTTATCATCAAAAGTGGGTGTAGTAAAATCATCATAAGCAGGATGAGTCTTAAATCCATCAAAAGGATAAATTGGAGTTATACTCCACTGCCAAACATTTCCAACTACATCATAAAACTCACCAAAGCTATATTTATCTACTGGTGTTTGATTAAAATACTTTAAACCAATATTTGCTTCATGTTCTTGAGCTTTTACCATATCATTTAATCTATAATATTCATCCTCTGTTGGAAGTCTAAGCTCTATGCCTAATTTTTCTGATTTATATTTACAAAAAGCCTCTGCTTCATATACATTTACATCAACTGGATAGTTCAAGGGTAGAGGAACAACTCTATTTATCTCTCTTAAATAGTAATGTTTACCTTTTTTTACCCAAAATGTTGGATGTTTTGATTGGGTGAAATCTAACCACTTTTTACCATCTTTTGAGAAGTATTGAGGTTTTGAGTAACCAGCTTCTTTTACAAACTCTAAAAACTCTCCATTAGATACAAGATATTTACTTGCTTTAAAGGCTTTTACCTCTGCTTTATGAAAAGCGAACTCATTATCCCAAGCATAAAAAATTGGATTATCATAATCTTTTTCAAGAATAACCTCCCCTGCTTCCACAGATATCAACTTATTTTGAGGATACTCTTGACTTGCTTCATTATTATATATAAATATCTCATCCTCAATTAAATATTTAATATTTAACTCTCTTAATAACACCGAAGTAGTTTCAATATGAATATTCTCATGCTCAATACCCATTAAAATAATCCACATCGGAGATTCCCAATTAATTGGCATAGTAAACTCTATTGTATCAATAAGGTCTAGAACTAAGCTCTTTACTTCATCTCTATACTCTTTTGTCTCTTCAAAACTTGGCCATGAATAATTTTCACTATTTAAATCATCCCAACTCATTTCATCAACACCAATTGCAAAAATAGACTCATAGCTTCTATTTATTCGTTTATTTATAATATTTGCTATATTCAACTTATTTATAAAAAAAGTTGCAGTATGTCCATAATAAAAAATCAAAGGATGTCTCAACCTATTTGCTTGTTTATATATATACTCTTTTTTAGATAGCAAATTAAAAAGTTTTTCATCTAATTCATATGTTTGTAAAAAATATTCTCTTATTTCTGCTCTCTTCTCTTCTACTTTACCTACACTTAAATTTATAGTATCTTTAATATATTTCATTCTTTTCCCTATACTTTCATTTGTATATGCATTAAACAATTTTTTCTTTTGTTAAAATGATTCCATCTGTATCAGCATAAATATAATCACCTTGTTTAAACTCTACACCACAAAAAGACAAATCAATTCCTCTTTGAGCTTGTGTTACTGGGATATACTTTCTAGGACAAGTACCTCTTGCAAATAGTGCAACTTCAATATCTTTTATTTGTAAAGTATCCCTAATAAAACCATTTACAATAATCCCCTCATAATTGTTTTGTGAAGCAAATTTCATTAAATTCTCTCCAACAACTGCAAAATACTCATTTTCTACATCAACTACAACTATTTTTCCTCTACCATCTTCATCCCTTAATAGCTTAATTAATTCACTATTATTTCGATCAAGTTTTATAGTTACCACTTCACCACAAACCTTTTTCTTTGCCCCATAGTTTTTAAATTCATCATCTAGTATATAAGTTTTATCTGGATAAGCATCACATAAATCAGCTGTAAAAAAATTCATTTCTTATTCCCCTTTTTTATTTTGATTAAAGCTTTATTATCTCTAAAATCCTCTTATAGTAACTTTTTTCCTACAAAAATAAAATCAATTAAATACTTTATAGGAAACTTATAAGGTTTTCATATTCTAAATTTAATATCTCTAAAAAATAAAAATATAATTTTAGATTAACTACAAATTAAGAACTCTGATTATAAAATCTTGAAAATTAATTCAAGGACTTAAATTGATTAAACTATATGATACACCTAAAAGCGTAGATACATTTATTGAAGATATACAAAAAGTACTTCCAGAGTATAAGTTTGGTTTACAACATATTCATAATCCTCCTGAAAAAATGAGAGATAAAGGAGTTGAATTTGACCATGAGTGCAAAATTCTTGATATTTGTAATCCTTTTATTGCAAAAGAGATTTTAAGTGAAGATATCACTTTATCTTCAATTATACCTTGTAGAATTTCAGTTTACAATAAGGATGGACAAACAGTTGTTGCTTTTAACTCTTTTGTTCAAATGATTGATGATTTAAATCCTGATTTATTAGAGATTGCACAAGAAGCACAAGATACAATTACAAAGATAATTGAAAAATCAATTTAAAAAAAATAATTGAACTTTTATATTTTAAAATGAATATTACTTGTGCCATATTTTATTGAAAAAGCTAAATCTATACAAAAATTATAATTTTAAAACTAATATGAAACTAACATAGATATTTAGCTTATTATATGAGATTCTAACCATTTTTTGGATATTATATGTGCTTTTTAAAAAACACAAAGATTAGGTAAAAATATGAAAGTAGTAACTGGCGTTGTTGGAAATGATATTCACGTAGTAGCAAATAGACTTATTGATCTTTCACTTCAAGCAAGAGGATTTGAAGTATTTAATTTAGGGGTAAATACTTATTTAGAAGAGTTTATTGATGCGGTAATTGAAACTAATGCTGATATTTTATTAATCTCTTCACTAAATGGAGAAGCTGAAGGTTGGTGTAGAGAAGTGAAAGTTCTAAAAACCAAATATGGAAATCTATTAGATGATGTAATATTTATGATTGGAGGAAATTTAGTGGTTGGAACAGGAACAGCTGAAGATATTGTTCCAAGATTTAAAAACTATGGTTTTGATTTGGTATTTCACCAAGTAGATTTAAATACAGGGCTTGATGAGTTAGAAAAGTTCATGGAAGGCAGAAAGAAGTAATGAGTTTATTACAAGAAGAAAGAAATATTATATTAAACAATGAATATATAGATAATTTTAACTTTGCAGAAGTTGAAGATTTTGTTAAAAATGCTTCAAAAAATCTTTTTATCTCATACAATTTTAAAACAAAAAATAAAATGTTAGTACAACCAAGAGGTGGTTTTCCAACATATAACAAAATGTTTGCACTTTATGAATTTTTTAATAAAGCAAATGTTGATGTATTACCATGTACCATCGATTCAAATACAAGACTTAATGACTACGCAACTGCAAAAAAAATGCTTAGATTATCTGAAGAAAATGAAGTTGATATGTTAAACGGTTATCCATTAATCACACATGGATATAGAACATCAAGAAAAATGATGACACATTTTGACAAACCAATCTCTTTAAGACATGGAACTCCTGATGCAAGATTATTAATTGAAATTGCAATTGCATCTGGTATTTTTGAAATTGAAGGTGGACCAATTACATACCTACTTCCTTACTCTAAAAATTTTCCTTTAGATAAAGCTTTTCTTTACTGGAAATATGTAGAAAGAGTATGTGCTAATTACTCTGTTTTAAATGAGCCAATAAATAGAGAATCGTTCGGACCATTAACTGCAACATTAGTTCCTCCTTGTATCACAATTGTAATTCAACTATTAGAGATGCTTTTATCTCTTGAAGAAGGAGTTAAATCCTTCTCAGTATCTTTTTCACAAACAGGTTCAGTAAATCAAGATATTGTTATGGGAATAGTAATTAAAAAACTTGCACGTTATTATGCAAATGAGATTGATTGTGGAGATGTAGATATTCACTTAGTATATCATCAATGGATGGGAGCTTTCCCAATGGATCCAAATTATGCAACACAACTTATCTCAATGAGTACAGTAATCGCCTCTATGGTTGGAGCTAATAAAATTATTACAAAAACAAACCAAGAAGCAGCAGGTATTCCAACAAAAGAGGCTAATGCTGAAACAGTTGCAAATACTCAATATCTTTTAAGAATCTTAAATGGCTTACCCAAAATTGTTGATGAAGAGGAAGAAGAAATTTTAACAGCAGAAGTAATGGCTATTATGGAGGCTGTATTTAATGACCCTGCTGATACATTATGGAGAAAAGTATTTAATTCAATCAAAAACGGAATAATTGATGTACCCTTTTCTCCTCATATTATTAATAATAATGAGATGATTACAGTTAGAGATAAAAATAAAAATATTAGAATTATAAAGAAAGGGAAAGTTCCAATTCCAAATAGATGTTTTGAATATGAAAAAGCTCAATGTGACTTAAATAAAGACACAACATCTATTGTAAATGATATTATCCATGATATAGGGATTATGCAATGAGTAAAATAAATGATAAACTATTAATTGATGTAGGAAGTACTTATTTTAAAGTAAGTACCGTACATGGAGTAGAACAACACTTTAGGGACTTTAATAAAGATATTTATGATGACTTAACATACAAATGTGCAGAGATTATCCATAACTATCATAAAGATGATGTATATATCTGTTCATCTGCAAATGGAGGATTAACAACTTTAATTATAGCTGTTACTAACTCTTTTTCACTAAAATATGCAACAAATATTGCTTTTAACTCTGGTATTAATATTATAGAATCAATTCTTTACAAAGATATTGAAAATGCTTCTATTCCAAGTGATTTAATCGATGTTATTATAATTGTAGGTGGTATTGATTCTGTATCAAATATCTTTGATGAAAAACTATTTAATTTTTTAGAAAAACTAAAATATTCAAATATTGTTTATGTAGGAAGCCAAAAAGATGCACCTTATTTAAATGAAAATATTGAAAATCTCGTAGTACTTCCAAATATCATTACAAATAAACTTCATGTGGAAGAGGAAAATTTAAAAGAGTATTTAACTAATCTTTATCAAGCAGATATTATGGGTAAAGAGGATATTAAACATCTATATGACATTACCTCAAATCAAATCTACTCTACTCCATATATTGTAAATAAAACTCTACCTATGATTAATTCTAAATTTACTGTTGCAAATCCATATATTTTAATTGATATTGGAGGGGCTACAACAGATATTCACTACTCAAAAGATTTAGTAGATGAAAATATGGTAACCCAAAATGAGTATGATAGACTTGTATTTAAAAAATTAGGTGTTTATAAATCAAGAGAATCATTAATTTTTGCAGCAAAAAACAATGAATTTGTATATGAATTATTAGCACATTTAAAAGTTACTGAAAACATTTTTAAAGAAGAGAGTGAAAAAGCTACAAGAATATTAATGCAACTAGCAATTTTTCTTGTACTTTGTAAAGTTTCATCTTATCAAAAAAATTATGTAACATTAAAACTATTAGTAATAAACTCAATTGTATTTACAGGTGGTATTACAAAAGTTCTGAAGCAAGAAGAAATTGAAGATATTGTATCATTTTTCTATAAGAAAATAATGAACTCAGAGCACAAACCAAATATTGTAATGGATGAAAACTATGATATTTGGACACTTGGTGTTAAACAATAAATAAAAGGAAATAATTATGTCTATTAATTCTATTAGAACTCTACTTGAAGATGCAGTAGTTTCTCATTCTAATAAAACTGCAATAATATTTAATGAAAAAAGCATCTCATATGATGAACTTTTAAAAAAAGTTAACCAAGTTGCCTTTTATTTAAGAGAGTTAGACTTGCCAAAAGGTAGTAGAATTGGTGTATATTCAAATAAAGGAATTGACCAAGTAATTGCAATCTTAGCAGTTTTATCAACTAATTATGTTCTAGTTCCTCTTACAAAACTTCTAAAAACTGAGCAAGTTGAATATATAATCAATGATTGTAATATTAGATGTATTATCACAGATAAATTAAAACTTGAATCAATTGAAGAGATTGATTTTGATGGACAAATAATCTCTTATGAAACAGCACATAGAGATATTGCATCTTTTGAAGAGATTTATAAATATTATAATAAACCTTTTGACAATGATGTAAATGGACATGATAATGCTGTTATTACTTACTCCTTTGGTCTAACAGGTCAACCAAAAGGTATTGTAATCTCTCATAGAAATCTTATTGATTCTGCTAGAGTTGTATCACAATATTTAGAATTAAAAGAGGATGATGTAATTTCAGGAACTTTAATTTTCAATCTTGATTATGGACTAAATCAAATTTTCTGTACACTTTATAAAAGAGCAACATTGGCACTACATAGATTTATTCTTGCAGGTGATTTTTTCAACCATCTAATAAATGATAAAGTTACAATCGTTCCATTAATGCCAATTAATATCTCATCAATGTTTGACGAAGATGAACATAAATTACCAAGTGTTGATTTACTCTCAAATGTAAGAGTAATTACTTCTTCAGGAGGAAATGTAACAAATAAAATGTTAAAAGATTTAGATAAATATTTTCCTGATGCAAAATTCTACTCTATGCATGGATTAACAGAGGCATTTAGGTCAACTTATCTTGACCCTTCACAAATTTGGATTAGACCTGAATCTATTGGTAAACAAATTCCTGATGTAGAACTATATGTTATAAACGAAGAAGGAAAAGAGTGTGCTCCAAGAGAAGTAGGAGAATTAATACATAGAGGTGGATATATCTATAAAGGGTATTGGAATGCTCCTATTGAAACCGCACAAAGATTTAAATCAATACAAATATTAAAAGATGTAATCAATCTAGAAGGTCAATTAACAGATGAACTAGTTGTTGCAACAGGAGATTATGTTTATAAAGATGAAGAAGATTATTTCTATTTTGTATCTAGACGAGATGATATGATTAAAACCAGAGGATTTCGAGTAAGCCCATATGAAATAGAATCCGTTGTATCTAAAAATATTCCTCAAATTGAACAATGTGCAATATTTTCAATTCCAAATGAAGAAATAGAAGAAGAGATTGTTATGATATATAGTTCAAGAAGTGAAATTCCTTCAAAAGAGATTACTTTTGAATTAAAAAAACATCTTGCTTCATATATGATTCCAAATAAAATCATTTATAAAAAATCTCTACCATTAGTTCCTTCAGATAAAAGTAAAATAAATAAAGAAGAGTTAAAAAAAGAGCTTTTATCTTAATTTAAAATAGTGAATATAAGACTTAAGTTTAAGTCTTATATTTTCTAAAAAAACTAAAAATAGTTTATCTCAAAGTCATATAAATGAATATTTTTTAAAACTCTTTACTAAATTTTTGCTCTTGCAATATCTTTTAAAAGTTACTATATTATACTATTTTTCACTTTTTTTCTACAATTAAATAATAATATTAGAAAAGTTATATTAAAATATCTTTAATATAAAAAATTAAAAAGGAAAAATAATGAAAAAAGTATTACTTTTAACTTCACTTCTTGCATGCGTTGCATTTGCTAATCCATACGCAAAGTGTATTGGATGTCATGGTGCTAATGGAGAAAAAGCTGCTATGGGTAAATCTAAAATTATTAAAGATATGACAAAAGCTGATTTTATTGCTGCAATGAAAGGTTATAAAGATGGAACTTATGGTGGGCAATTAAAAGCATTAATGAAAGGTCAATCTGTATCTTTATCTGATGCTGATATTGAAGCAATTGCTAATCAAATTGCTAAATAGTTAAATAAAAAAGAGTAAGTCTATCAACTTATTCTTTTTTACCCAAACTCTATCCTATCTCGGCCATTTGATTTAGCTTTATAAACTCCATTATCTGCCTTCTTAAGCATATCTTCTTTTGATTTAGATTCACTAAAAAATGAAACTCCCATACTAACAGTTATAGCTATATCTCTTTTTGGATGATAAACTCTTTGTGATTTAATGTCTACTCTTAAATCATTTAATTTTGATATTAATTCATCCTTACGAATAAAACATAAAATTAAGAACTCTTCACCACCATATCTATAAATCTCACCATTTAAAAGCTTAGCATGATGTTGTAGTTTTTGTCCAAGATAAATAAGTGCCCTATCTCCTGCATCATGTCCAAAATTATCATTGATACCTTTAAATCTATCTGCATCAACAAAAATAGCTGTCAATAAAGAGGCATTATTTTGATTAACAAATATAGATAAATCATTTTCCATTTTACGTCTATTGTAGACTCCTGTTAAATGATCTCTATTCATACTATCTTCAAGTTCAGCTTTTTCTCTTAATAACTGTTCTATTAAACTATCTTTATAATCAACATTCCCATCAGTATTTTTTTGTTCTAGGATTTTTCCTAAATGAAACTCAAAGATATCTCTTTTAAAGGAGTATTCAATTTTCTTGCATTCAATTGTAAGTTGTGGTTTTTCTTCACCTAAACCATTTGTAATAATAAGAGAGTCTATTTGCTTGATACTATATTTAATTTTATCATTCTCAATCATTGGCTCTAATAACTCTTTTTGCCAATATTTTGATGTAGTTTTTTCTATTACATTTATTTTTTTAAATTGGATATCTTTAAAAAGCTCTTTATCTACTGAAATTTTATACATACGAAATCTTATCAATATCTAAAGAATAAAGTACTTAAATAATTGATTCCTCGTTAATTTTTATAAGATTTTATAATATTTATATTTTATATATTTTTATTAAAACTTATATATTTTTCAAAACCTTTATAATAAAATAAAGTTTTATACATAGTTGGTAACTATATTTAATTTTTAATTACTTTAAAGATGTTACAATCTTCTAGATTTTCTAGGAGATTGCAATGATTAAATATATTTTTCCACTATTTGCTATTTTTTTATTCTCTGCTTGTTCTTATAAAAACAAAGAGATAATTGACATCAAAAAGTATTCACAAAACCCTAGCTCATACATGGAAAATATTAAACTACCTAGTTTAAAACAAGATATGCTCTCTAAAGAGTTTATAAAAAAATACTTCAATGTATGGAATATAGAAAAACTATCTTTTACAAAAAAAGAAGTAACATGGGGAAAGATTTATAAAAATAAAACCGTATATTTAGAGAATCATGTAGAAGCTTCTTCTAAATGGTTTAATGAACAAATAGATAACTCAAACTTTGAAAGCTATAATACTATATTAAAAAAAGCAATCACAACTAAAAATAGTGACCTTAGAATATTTCCAACAACTAGTAAAATGTTTTATAACCCTTCAAAAGCAGGAGAAGGATTCCCCTTTGATTATAATCAAAACTCTAGAGTAAAGATAAATACTCCAATACTTATTTCACACTATTCAAAAGATAAAGCATGGGCTTTTATTCAAGTAAATGAATTATTAGGATGGATAAGAGCAGATACACTTTTAATATTAAATGAAAAAGAATTAAATGAGTTTAAAGAATCTGACCTTTATATAATAATAAAAGAAGGATTTGAAATTTTTGATACAAATATTTTAGAAGATTTAAAAGTAGGAACAATCTTTCCTAAAAAAAATAAAAAATATCTTCTTGCAACAAATACTGGAATAAAAAAAGTAGATATAAATGAGTATAAAATAGCAAAGTTTCCTCTTAAGTTTACAAAAATTAATATTGAAAAAATAGCAAAAGAGTTTATAGGAGAACCTTATAGTTGGGGAGGATTAAATAATCATAGAGATTGCTCTTCTTTTACTCAAGATTTTTTTACTCCTTTTGCTTTATATCTTAAAAGAAACTCTATGGGACAAACTCAACTTCACAAATATCTTGATATATCAACTTTAAATGACAAACAAAAAAAGGATTTTATTTTAAAAAATGGTATTCCTTTTGCTACTCTTTTATATATAAAGGGTCATATCATGTTATATGTGGGAGAGAAAAATAATGAACCACTTGTAATGCATAATGTTTGGGGTGTAAGAACAAGAGAGTTCCTAAAAGAAGGAAGAAATATAATAGGAAAAACTGTAATCACTACATTAGAACCTGGGATTGAACTATATAATGTAAATTTAAATAAAACTCTTTTAAAAAGAACACTAGGTATGGTATTATTAACTATAAAAGAAGAAAAAAATAGTATTAATCACATAAAAAATTAGTATTAAAATTTTTTATAAAAAGATAAAATTATAAAAAGTTTAAAGGAGTTGTTATGAAAGTTTTACTTACAGGCTCAACTGGATATATTGGAAGAAGACTAAAACAAAAGCTTTTATCAAGTAAAAACATCTCTTTAAGATTATATGTAAGAAATAAAAAAACTCTTTCATCAAAACTTCCAAGTAACATAGAGATTGTTCAAGGAGATACTTTTGATAAAAATAGATTAAAAGAAGCACTAAAAGATATTGATATAGCATACTATTTAGTGCATTCTTTAAATAGCACAAACTATAAAGACTTAGATAAAATTTCAGCTCAAAATTTTGTAGATGTAGCAAAAGAGTGTGGAGTGAAACGAATAATCTATCTTGGTGGCTTAGGTATAAAAGATGAAAATATAAGTGAACATCTATTAAGTAGAATTGAAACAGGAGAGGTTTTAAGTTCAAAAAAAGAAATTCAAACTATCTGGATTAGAGCTGGAGTTATAATTGGCTCAGGAAGTACTAGTTTTGAAATTATTAGAAACTTGACAGAAAAACTACCTATAATGACTACTCCTAAATGGGTCTTTACAAAAGCACAACCCATCGCAGTTGATGATGTATTAAAATATTTAGAAGAATCTTTATATATAAAAGAGAAAGAAAATTTAATTATAGATATAGGAACTAAACAACTAACATACAAAGATATGATACTTCAAACAGCAGAAGCACTTGATTTAAAAAGGATTTTAATACCTCTTCCTTTTTTATCAATTAATCTATCTTCATATTGGTTAAATTTATTTACTCCTGTTCAGTTTAAAGTTGCAAAAGCATTAATTGAAGGTTTAAAATCAGAAGTTATAATACAAAATGAAAACGCAAAAAAATATTTCCCAAATATCAAGCCAATATCTTACATTGAAGCAGTTAAAAAAGCTGTTAAAGAGATTGAAACAAACCAAGTAATAAGTAGATGGTCAGACACTGACAATTCAGATAAGATATGGGATAAAGATCATGATAAAGAGATTGCTGATGCAATATTTTTAGATAGAAAAGAGATTTACTTATCCAATCTATCAAAAGAACAGGTTTTTAAAAGTTTTACAAGTATAGGTGGTAAAAATGGCTGGTTTGATTATGATTTTCTTTGGGGAATAAGAGGATTTATTGATAAACTATTAGGTGGAGTTGGATTAAAAAGAGGAAGAAAAAATCAATATAAACTAAGAGTTGGTGAAAGTTTAGATTTTTGGAAAGTTGTAGATATAAAAAAAGATGAAAGGCTTTTATTGTATGCACAAATGAAATTACCAGGTAGTGCTTGGTTAGAGTTTAAAATAGAAGGAAATAAACTAATTCAATCAGCCTATTTCTATCCAAAAGGAGTCTTTGGAAGAGTTTATTGGTATAGTTTAATTCCTATTCACTATCTTGTTTTTAATAATATGATTAACTCTATTATAAAAAAAGCAACTAGCTTTTAGCTAGTTTGCCTCTCTTAAATATATTAATCTATAAACCATTGGTACATAATATAGATTTAAAACAGTAGCCCATAAAATACCAAACCCTAAAGCAATTGCCATAGGCTGTAAAATAAGTGCTTGTCCAGAAGCAAAAAACATAAGTGTTGAAAGACCTAAAATTGTCGTAATAGATGTGAGTAAAATTGGTCTTAATCTCATTAAAGCATACTCTTCTAACTCTTTAATATTTTTTGCTTTTTTTATGAAATCCATCATAATAATACCATCATTTACAATTACCCCTGCTAATCCGACTATACCTATTAAACTTGGCATAGTGATATTTATTCCAACTACTAAGTGCCCTACTAGAACACCTAAAATAGAAAGAGGAATAGTTGAAATAATAATAAGTGATTTAAGTATTGAATCAAACATCCAAATTAGAGCAATGAAAATTAAAATAATAGCAATAGTAGCAGATTGAGACATCTCTTTTTGTACCTTTTTATTCTCCTTTTGCTTTCCTTTTATATCAATTGTTACAAATTTACTTTGTTCCTCTAAAACAGGTTCTAATTGCTCAAAAATCTCTGATGATGTTATATTGCTTGTACTTGCAGTAATAGAGACAATTCTTTTATTATTCTCTTTAAATATTTGAGATTGAGCATTTTGTTGAACAATTGTTACAACATCTTTTAATAACACTTTTTGATTAGTATTAGGTATTAGTAATTCAAAATTATCTAAAGATTCTAAACTATCTTTATTTTTACTTTGGAAAACTACTTCAACAATTCCATTATTATCAAACATTTTCGAGTACGCACCTTTGAAGTACATTGGTCTAATATTAGATAAGATATAGTTCTCTGTAAATCCTAATTCTTGTCCATATTGATTCACTTTAAATTTAAGCTCTACATTTCCAGTTAAAATATCATCTGCAATATTTGAAACACCCTTTATACTTCGAAGTTTCTCTTTTATAATCTTTATAGAGCTGTTTATATTTTTACTATCACCTGAAATAGATAATTCAAGATCATTTTTAACAATTCCAGCTCCTTGAACATAAACTTTAAACTCCTCATACTCTTTACTATTAATAAGTGGTTTTAAAAGCTCTTTTAATTCAAGTTCAATCTCTTGAGCTGATTTTTCTCTAATCATATTTGTATCATCATATTTAGGAGATAAGTAAGGATTAATATATTTATCAAAGATATTTTGAGGAACTCTTTCATAAAGATTTACAAAAATTTGGAAATAGAACTCCTCACTTTGAGGAAAATTTTTTCCATCAAGTTTTATTCCTATAATAGAAGAGATAGAGTCAATATTGTTTTTAAAATCATACTCTTTTAAAATTTTTTGTTCAATTCTAGATACCAATTCTTCTGTTTGTTCAATCTTCTTTCCAACTCCAACAGAGCCATTTATATATACTTGAGTTGAATCAAACTCAGGAAGAAACTGAAATCTTGAATTTACAGCAAGAATAACAATAAAGCCTATAATAGTAGCTACCATTAAAATTAGTGCTGAAAACCTTCTTTTTAGAAGAAAATTTAATACTGTTTTGTAAACTTTTTTATTCCATTCCCAAACTTTATCAGCTTTTTTTTCCTTCTTATCTACCTCAAAAAGCTGTCTTGCATGAAGAGGTAAGAAAAAGAAAGCTTCAATTAAAGATGATAAAAGAAGAATAGTAATCATAATTGGTAAAACCTTCATAAACCTACCAACTTCTCCCGTCATAAGTAAAATAGGTAAAAAAGCAAAAATAGTTGTTGCAGTTGCAGTTAAAACTGCTGGATAAACTTCTATTGCACCATCATATGCAGCCTGCAATCTACTCTTACCCATCTCCATATGTCTATATATATTTTCACCAACAACAATTGCTTCATCAACAAGCATACCAAGAGCAATAAGTGCTCCAAGCAAAGATAGCATATTTAGACTATATCCCATTGCTTCAGCTGCAATAAGTCCTATCATAAAAGAAGTTGGTATACCAATTGCAACAACAAAAGCAATTCTTACATTAATAAAGAAAAAAAGAGCACAAAACAATAAAAATAGACCAAAAAGGATATTTGAAACAACTGTATTAAGTCTATTTTTAATCCAAACAGAGGTATCAGTATGAGTATCAAAGCCCAATTCAGGATACTGCTTCTTATAATCTTGTAAAATCTCTTTTATCTCTTTTACAAGTTCAACAGCATCTCCCCTTTCACTTTTATTTATACCAATTGAAACATCAGTTTTTCCATTAAAGTGAGAGATATTATTTACATCTGCAAGTTGAAACTGAACTTTTGCAATATCCCTTAAATATAATCTTTGATTAGCAACTTTAATTATAGTATCTTGAACTTTTTTTACATCTTTTTCACCATTGAAAGTACTTAGATAATAGTGTTTTGTTTTATCCTTAACAATACCAGCAGGAAAAATTGTAGTAAGATTTTGAACAGTATTAATTACATCTTGAAGATTAAGACCATATGCCCTTATTCTATTTTCATCAAACTTTATTAAAAGCTCCCTATCTGAATCACCCCAAATGGAAAGAGAACTTAAATCTTTTAATTGAGATAAAGTAGATTTTAGTTCTTTAGCAACCTTTAAAAGGTTCTCTTTATTATCATCACCATATAAAGCAACAGTAATCAAAGGAATCTCTCTAATTACCTCTTTTACTATTGGTTCATCCATATCTGAAGGAAGATTTGTTTTTAGTTTAGTAACAATATCTTTGATATCATCTATTACATCTAGTGCTTCAAAACCATCTTTTAATTTTACATCTATAGAGAAAAAACCATTTTTGATAATAGTATTAATATCACTTGCCTCTTCTAATGAAGTAATTTCATCCTCTAAATCCTCTACTATCATTTTATCTAGTAAATCAGAACTTGTACCAACATAAGTACCTGTAATTGAAACAGCATCAAGTGATGAAGGAGGGAAAATCTCTTTTGGTATTTTAAAATAAGCAAAAACTGCTAATATAAATAGAAAAAAGAGTAAAAAGTGATTTAATATTGGTTTTTTTAATCCGAAATTAATTATTGTTTGTATCATTTTTTGCTTCTTCGATAGAATAAATTATTATTGAGTCTTCAATCTGATTTTTAAACTTCATGTCTTCTAATTGTTGAGCTAGAAATTTGTTCTCCTCTTTTAAAGAGATATAATGTGCATATAGTTTATTTATATCTTTACTTACATAATATATATTATTTGTCAAATAAATTTTTGGAACAAATAAAACTAAAGCTATTAATAATATTCCTAAAACAATAATTAAAGAGTTTTTGCTGTTAAGTTTAGTCAAATTTGAAGATCCTTAACTTTGAGCTTCTACTTCTTGGATTTTGTTTTATTTCCTCTTTTGTAGGAGTAATGGGCTTTTTTGTAATTATTTTACCTAAAGCATGGTTATTTCCACAATTACATCTAAAAGCATTATTTGGGCAAATACAAGACTTACTCCATCTTTTAAAATAGTTTTTTACTATTCTATCTTCCAAAGAATGAAAAGAGATAATAGCAACAATGCAATCTTTTGGTTTAATCTCTTCAATAGACTCAAATAGTCTTTCAAGCACACCAAGTTCATCATTAACTTCTATTCTAATTCCTTGGAAAGGAAGAGTTGCCGAATGGATTTTCCCCTTATGCATCTTTTTTGATAAAAAATCTGCTAACTCTTTTGCTGAATTAAAAGGTCTGTTTTTAGTAATTAATGAAGCAACTTTTTTATACTCTTTTACCTCTCCATACTCTTTAAAAACTCTTTCTAATTCTGTTTGAGAGTAACTATTTACAACAACTGAAGCATCTAAACTTTTAGTTTGATCCATTCTCATATCTAAAGTATCACCATCAAAACCAAAACCTCTTTCAGTTTTATCAAGTTGTAAAGATGATACTCCTATATCTGCAAGTATTCCTTTTATTTTAAAACCTCTAAAAGTATCTAATACATGCTCAAAGTTTCCTTGATTAAAAAGAACTCTTGTTTTATAAGGATCTAACCTTTTTTTCGAAAAAAGTAAGGCCTCTTCATCTTGGTCATTACATATTAAGTTTATATTATCATTCTTAGATAATAAACCAAAACTATGACCTCCATAACCCGTAGTACAATCTATAATATAACCTTTATTTACATCTTTAAAAGCTTCTAATATTTCATTATATAGAACAGGGATATGAGGTATATCCATTAAAGTATTCCTTAATAATAGAGTAACTATATTAATCTTTTTATTTAATTTGAGATATAATATCAAAAAATATATTTAAGGGTTCTTAAGATGATTGATACGGGTACTGTAAAACTATTAAGCGACCTATCTTTAACAATGTTTAGAAAAAACTTTTTTGGTATTTATCATGGTGCAATATCAGCTAAAAAGGATCACAATACTTTTATTATTAATAAACATGATGCAATTTTTGATGAAATGTGTGAAAATTCATATTGTGAACTTAATATGAGTAAACAAGATTATAGATGGAAAGTTGCTAGTATTGATGCAAGTATTCATTCAACTATTTATACAAATATTCACGAAGCAAAATATATAGCCTTTGGAGTACCTATTTATACTACAGCTTATACCTTTGAACATAATGAAATCATCTTTGAGGATTACTTCGGGAAAATAACTTTTTCTAGAATAAAAGTTTATGATCCAGGAGATTTTGATAGTTGGTATGATAGAAACTCTTTAGAGATTACAAAATATTTAAAAGAGACAAATGAACATATAATGATAATTAAAGGAATAGGTACTTATGTTTATGATCGAGACATCAATAATTTAGTTAAAAGAATAGCCATTTTAGAAAATTCTTGTAGACTCTTAAGTATCAAAAATTCTTTTAAATAATTAATTTTTTAACTTTTTTTGCTTTTTTACTTCCAAAAAGCCCAAGTTTTAGCTATTTTAAAGCTTAAATACTATAAAGTTTACTTGATTTTAATCTTACACAAGGAGTTCACGTATGAACAAAGCTGAATTTATTGATGCAGTTGCAGCGAAAGCTGGACTATCTAAAAAAGATGCCAAAGGTGCAGTTGACGCAGTTTTAGAAACAATTACTGAAACTTTAGTTAAAAAAGAGTCTGTAAGCTTTATTGGATTTGGTACTTTTAGTACTGCTGAAAGAGCTGAAAGAACTGCAAAAGTTCCAGGTACTAACAAAACTGTTACTGTACCAGCTACAACTGTAGCAAAATTCAAAGTTGGAAAAGCTTTAAAAGAAGCAGTTGCTAAGTAATTGTTCTATTAAACTTAAAAAAGGATTCATCTTTTGATGAATCCTTTTTTTTATCAAAATAGCCACTATGATGAAACTGGTAGACATGAGGGATTCAAAATCCCTTGCCCTTGGGCGTGTCGGTTCGAGTCCGACTAGTGGTACCACTCTTAAAATATGGGATTGTGTTAATTTTTTATTTTACAGTTTAGATAAAAAACTTGAAGTCTTAATTAGTTTTTTTAATACTTAGACTTCAAGAATAAAATTATGTTTCTACTTTACAGCTTTTGCTTCTTTTATCCAAGCATCTACTTTTAAAGAGTTAGCTTCTAACCAAGACTGAACATGTTTTGTAATATCTTTCTCTTTATTTTGTCCATTAGCCATTAGCATATTTTGTCCACTTATATCATTTACATTTAATTTTATAATATCAAATAGTTTTGCAATATCCCTATTTTTTATTTTTACACTTGCATTTGCTACAATTTTTTGATGATTTACCTTAAATCCATAATCTGCACCATTTGATAATTTAGTAGAAGTAGCATTTGGGTTAGCTGAATGAGTTACTTGTAGAAATACTACATCTTTTCCAGGAACTAACTTACCACTTACCCAATATGGCATCCATGTATAGTATAAAATTGGTTTTCCAGTTTTATAATTTGCAATTGTATTAGCAATAAGAGCAGAATATTCACCTTGTTTGTGTTCTACTTTATCTCTTAAATCATATGCATCTAATTGATGTTCAATTACTCTTTCACATCCCCATCCTGCATTACAACCAGTTAAATCTGCTTTTCCATTTCCATCTAAATCAAAAAGCTTTGCAATTTCTGGTTTTTTTAAATCATTGTAGTATTTAATATTGTATTTATTAGCAGTTTTTTTATCTATTAAATATCCTTGCACACAATTTGAAATGAAATTAGAAAATTTAGCTACTTTCTTTTCCCCACCTACACCCTCTAATTTTGAATTATGTAATGGATCCCACATTGAAGCTATAAAAAATACATCTTCACTATTTGCATTATTTGCAATAGTTTGATATGCAATATCATAACCTACATCATTTGTAATTTTAACTTCATGACCCATTTTTTTCAATATTTCTACAACTATTTGCATCTGAAATGACTCCTCTGCAATATTAGTTTTTAGTGCTGTAACTTTTGCACTAAATAGGTTTGTTGCAAAAATCAATGAAGATAAACTTCCTATCAACAATTTTTTACTTATCATTTTCTCTCCTTTTAAAATTTAAAAAAAAACCTAAAGGCCCTTTTTCATACCATTTTCTTCTATCATCTTTGTTTTGTTTACCCATCTCCTGAGTCAATCTATCTAAAATTACTGCTAAAAGTACAATTCCAAGACCACCAACTGCTGCTAAGCCAATATCTAAACGACCTATTCCTCTAAGTACCATTTGACCAAGCCCTCCAACAGCAATCATAGAAGCAATTACTACCATTGAAAGTGCTAACATTAGTGTTTGATTGATTCCAGCCATAATTGTTGGCATTGCAACTGGAATTTGAACTTTCCATAACATTTGTGATGAACTAGCACCAAACGATCTAGACGCTTCAATTAAATCACTAGGTACCTGCCTAATGCCTAGATTTGTCAATCTAATTAAAGGAGGTAAAGCAAAAATTATAGTTACTATAACTCCTGGTACATTTCCAATACCAAAAAGCATAACAATAGGAATCAAATAAACAAAAGCAGGAGTGGTTTGCATGGCATCAAGTATAGGACGAACTATCCTATCGACGGTATCATTTTTTGCACTCCAAATACCTAATGGAAGCCCTATTAATATGGAGAACAAAACAGCTGTTATTACAAGTGCAAGTGTAATCATTGACTCTTCCCACGCACCAATAAATCCAATTATAAAAAAAGATATTAATGTCCCAACTGCTAACTTTTTAGAAGAGAACTGAAGTGCTAATAATACAAAAAATAGAATTACAATATATGGATTTAAATATAATAAAAAACTCTCAATAGATTTTAATACTATATCAATAGGAGCTTTTGCAGATAAAAAGAATTCTCTAAAGTTTTCAACTAGCCAATTAATTGCACTATTAACTAAATCATCAAAAGGTATTATTGTATCTTCAAAAGGATTTAAAATATCAAAATCTTTTGTCTCTTCCTTAGAGTTTATTAAAGCTTGTTGTTCCCAGTCAATTGATGATTGTTTATCCTCTTGTGCTATTGAAGCATTTCCCCATGGATCATTACTACTCATAATCTACTCCTTCATCAAAGACTTTAAGTAATCTACTTTTTGATATTGTTCCTCTATATTTATGATTATTATCAACAATTGCTATAGGATATTTGTGTTCTGCTATATCAGAGATAAATTCAAAGATTTGAAGGTTTTCATTTATTGCTTTAGTACAATAAACAGCATCATGGATTATTCCCCCAAGCTTTTTTTGTTTTTTTAGAGTTTCAAGTGTTAATATACCAATATATTTACCATTTTTTTCAATAAAATATGCATAGTCTTCATCATGGTCAGCAAGATATTGTAAAGCAGAATTTATTCCTGTACTATCTTTATTTACTATTGTTGGATGTGTTTTTTTTACAATATGAGAAGCAGTTAATACAGAAGTTATATCAACACCTTTAAAAAATGATTTAATATATTCATTAGCAGGATTATTTATTATCTCTTCAGGGGTTCCAATTTGCGAAATTTCACCATTTTGCATAATTGCAATTCTATCACCAATTCTAATGGCTTCATCTAAATCATGAGAAATAAAGACTATTGTTCTCTTCTCTTTCTCTTGTAGAAGGAGTAGTTCATCTTGCATTTCAGTTTTAATAAGTGGATCTAAGGCCGAAAAAGCTTCATCCATTAATAAAATATCTGGATCATTCGCCAAAGCTCTAGCTAAGCCAACTCTTTGTTGCATTCCACCACTAAGCTCATTTGGATATGATTGTGCATAATCCTCAGTAAGCCCCACTCTAGTAAGTGCTTTTAAAGCAATTACTTCTCTTTTTGATTTTTCCATTGAACTTAACTCTAATCCAAAAGCAACATTATCAAGAATAGTCATATGTGGCATTAATGCAAAAGATTGAAATACCATTGATATTTTTTTTCTTCGAATTTCAATTAGCTCTTTATCACTTAGATTAGTAATATCAATTTCATCTATATAAATTTTTCCCGATGTGGGTTCAATAAGTCTATTTAAAAGTCTTACAAGTGTAGACTTTCCTGAGCCAGATAATCCCATTATAACAAAAATTTCACCCTCATTTATCTCAAAATTTGCATTTTGAACACCTATGGTCATTTTTGTTTTTCTGAATATCTCTTCTTTACTTTGACCTTCCTCAAGCATATTTAAAGCTTTTTTAGGATTATCACCAAAAATTTTAAATATATTTTTAACAATAAGTTTCTTCTTTATATTAATGATTAACTCCAATTTACGTTTAGATTTTATCTGTATTATTACAAAGAAGACTTAAAATAAAATTAATTTGTTTTTTTTTGAATATTTTTCTTACATATTATATGTAAAATTTTAACAATATTTTCTAAAATATTTTCTTTTTTAATATAGAAATATTACTTTAGAAATTACAACATAAAGGCAGTATGATTTGACAAATATTTTGCAAGATTCTTGGTTATAAAAAGCTAAAGTTATTTAAACTTTAGCTTTTAAAAATCTATTGTATGTGTGATTTTAACTCTTTTTTCTGGTTTGTTACTTATCTTATAGTGTTCTACACCATTATAAACAAAATAGTTTTTATATCCAGTAATTACTCTTTTTTTAACTTTTTTAGGCCTATTGTAACACTCAGTTCTTGTTTCATAAGTATAATCTTCATAAGCTCTACTATAATTATCATCTAAATTATGATTTCTAATCTCATGAGCAGCCTTTGCTCCAATTAAGCCACCTATAATTTGAGCGGCTACTCTACCATTTCCTTTTCCAATTTGACTTCCTATTACAGCACCTGCTGCTGTTCCAATTAACGTATCAATTCCTAATTGATCATTATAATTAGATGATGAATAGTATCTATCATCATACTCTTCATTCTTTACTTTATATCTTACTTCCTCACAATCTCTTTTAGGTACTTTTTTATAAACATATTCGTAAATAGGTTCGCTATATTTTATCTCTGCATAATCATAGAATCTATCACTTCCTGCAAATAAAGAAGTGGCTAAAAAAATTGTTCCTATTAATTGTTTCTTCATAACTTATCCTTTTTAAAACTGTTTTATACAATTTTATTTGATACTACTTTAGTGTAGAAATATATCCAGCTAAAGCTTTAATATCTGTATCAGATAGTCTTGCAGCTTGCCCTTTCATTACACCTTTCATAGGTCCTCCGTATGTTCCAGCTTTATAACCTTGTAAAGCTTTTTCTATTTTACTTTCATCCCAACCTTTAATTATTTGAGACTTTCCTAATGCAGCTTTATCACCATTTATCCCATGACATCCCACACAAGCTTTATATAAAGAAGCTCCATCTGTAGCAAACAAAGTTGTAGCACCAACAATTAATAATCCAGCTAAAATTTTTGTAGTTTTCATTTTATACTCCTAAAAATTAGTTCCAATTTATAAAGAATCTTCTTTCTAAAAAAGTAAATCCTAAAAAACAAGAACTTGTCTTTAAAACTTATAAAAAAAGTATAAAAATTAATTGTGAAGCGATTGTGAAGATTATTCTATTTTAATTTACCAAAAACTTTATATTTTTCCCAATAAATCTCTAATGCTTTTTGTAATTGTTCATCACTTAATTCAGTTTTTTTCTTAACTCCAAATCTTTTTATAAAAGCCTCTGGCATAATAGTTGTATTTTTATTTGGTGTTTTTAGATAGTTAAACATTGCTTTCTTTACATTTTTTTCACTACTATATTTTAGAAGATATCTATAAAAATATTTATCAATAGTTACAGGTAGTTTTTTATGGCAGCTAATACAGTTTTTTTCATAAATATCTGCACTTAATAAATTTATAAAAAAAATTAAACTAAAAACTACTCTTACCATTTTATTTCCATTTTCGTACCTATTTTTAGCTCAGAACTAACATCTATTTTAAAGTTATACTCTTTAGCAATAAGTGAAACAATATTTAAACCAATACCAAAACCCCCTACACTCTTATCAAATCTCATATATCTTTGGAAAAGCTGTTTAATTTGTTTTTCATTCATCCCTTTTCCTGTATCTTTGATTAATAAAGAGTTCTCTTTTAAAGTGACATAAATTCTACCACCTATTTTATTATATTTAATTGCATTTGATAAAAGATTATCAATTAATTTTGATATTTTTTTATTATCACAAAATATATAAACATCTTTTTTTATATTCTCAACAAACTCAATCTTTTTTACATCTGCTAAGGTCTTAAAATAATCAATCCTTTGATGAACAATTTCACTTAAATTAAGATTTTGATTTTGTGATATGATTTTATTATCTAAAGTTAAATAGGTCAAATCTTCATAGATATTTGAAATAGTTTTAGCCCCTATATCTATTCTTCTAATCTTTTTTGACATCTTTTCATCTAATTTACTTGTATCAATCATTTCAATGTTTGAGATAATTGCAGAAATAGGAGTATTTAACTCATGGGTTGTATCTTTTATAAACCTATCAAGAAGATGCAAAGCATCTTTCATAGGTTTTAAAAATAGTTTTAATAAAAAATATCCCAAGAAAGTCATAAATAAAAAAGCAATTACAACAAAAATAAAAATCTCTTTTTTTAAGTTCTCAAACCATAACATATCATCAGGAATCTCTAAAACAACATATTTTGCACCTAAGTAGTATGATTCTGGTTCTTCTATAAAATGTATTTTGTTATCAATTGTATAGTTTAAGCTATCTAAATCAACTTTTTTTGACTCTAAAGTTGAAAAAATTAAAGTTTTATCACTATCATATATTGCTGAATTATACTTTTCATCTCTAGGATAAAACTTATATTTATCAAAGTTTACATGTAAATCTTTTAACCTAAAAATCAAATTATTTGAATACTCCTGCATCAAAACACGTTTTTGCTGAAGCATTAAATCTTTTTGAAAAGTATAATATAAAAAAGAGATGAAAAATAGAATAACAATAGTAAGAAAAGAGTATAAAGATAGAAACCCTAAAAGAGTTCTTTTCTCACTTTGAGTTAAATCTATATCCAAGCTTTTTAAGACTAACAATTTTCTCTTTTCCTAAAACCTTACGTAGATTTTTTATGTATGTTCTTAATGAATTATCACTATATTGTTCATCATAATCCCATACATAATCATAAATTCTTTCATGGACTAAAAGTTCATCTGCATTTTGTAAGAAAAATTTTAACAATTTTTGTTCTTTAAAATTTAATTGAACAATTTTTCCATCTTTAATAAGTTCATTTGTTGTTGTATCAAAAGTAATATTTTCATCTATTTTTATAAAACTATCTTTACTATTAGAAAACTCCCTTTTAATAATAGTTTGAACTCTTAATAATAACTCTTTTAATTCAAAAGGTTTTCTAATATAATCATCACAACCACTTTTAAAACCCTCTTCTAAGGAATTCATAGAGTTTAATGAGGTAATAAAAATTGCAGAGGTCATATTACCTTCAGCTCTAACAGTTTTAAGTAGTTCAAAGCCATTCATTGAAGGAACATTTACATCAAGCAAAAAAAGATCAAACTTCTGTTCATAGATAATATCTTGTGCTTCATCCCCATCATAAGCAACAACTATTTCAAAACCTTGTTCTTCAAAATAATCAACAATAGTCTCACTAAGAGTTAAATCATCTTCCAATAATAATAGTCTTGTTTTCATTATCTATTTTTTCATCTTTTTTAGATTAGCTTCATATTGAGCTTTTTCCTTAGGAGACATGGTTGGAACTCTAGATTGTAGCTCTTTTTTGAATTTAGCTTCATTCTTTTTTTCTACGTATCCCATAATTACAATTAACTCTTGAGTGCTCATTTCACTATAATCAACAGCATATAATGGATTAATAAAAACTATAAATAATATAGCAATAAAAAAAATTTTCATAAAATATTCTCTTGTACATTTTCGATTATAATAGCATAAAAATTGTAGAAAAATTGTAAATTTAAGCCCTAAAAGAAGGTATATTTTCAATTTTAAGTTTATTTTTATATAAGATAAATTTTTTTTATATTAGAATCAGAAACAAAAAAAGAGAGAAAATGAAAAAAATAATTATAATAGCAACTTTCTTAGCATTACTATTTTCAGGATGTATTGGTGGGGGAAGTGACAAGGAAGAGTGGACTTCTTTGATATATCCAAATAAAGAAAATACCAAAAGAAGTAAAAAACATGGAGTATTTAAAACACTTGAAAAGTGTAGAAAAAGCTCTCTTCAAGAACTAGAAAAAATGAATTTATCTACAAAGGGAAGCTATCAATGTGGACTCAATTGCAATTATCACGAAGGTATGAAACTTGATATTTGTGAAAGATTAGATAAATAAATTTATGCTTATTAACTTTCAATTTTTTAGATAAATATCGTAAAACTTAATGAATAAGATAGATTTAAAATATATTTGGACTCTTTTACTGCATAAGAGAAAAGCTCTTGTTCTAGGACAATTAGTAACAATAATCGCTATAATAATAAGTATTCCCATTCCTCTTATGCTTCCAGCACTTGTTGATGAAGTTCTTTTAGAAAAGCCTGAGTTTTTTATAAATACTATAAACTCAAGTTTTGGATCAGGAAATGCTTTATACTATATATTAATAGTAACTCTTGTGGTTATACTACTAAGAGTTTTTTATTTTCTTTTTACAGTTATCATTACAAAAATATTTACAAGTATTGCAAAATATGTAACTTTTAAAATTAGAGAAAAACTAATTAATCATCTAAAAAAAGTATGTATGAATGAATATGAAGGTTTAGGAAGTGGTGCAATTGCTGCAAATTTAATTACAGATGTAAATACTTTAGATAACTTTATAATAACATCTGCAAGTAAGTTTGTTGCTTCTGTTTTAACACTTATTGCTGTATCTTTTGTAATGATTGCTATACATCCAATACTTGGAATAATGATTCTTCTAATACAACCTATAATAATGTTTCTATCAAAAAAAATCTCTAAACAAGTAGGAAAACTAAAAAAAGAAGAGAATCAATCAATTGAAGAGTTTCAAGATGATATAGGAGAATCACTTGAACTATTTGGACAAATAAAAGCAAGTAATAAAGAGAAATACTTTTTTAATAAAGCTATACAAAAAGCAAAAAATATACAAGTAACTTCAAATAACTACAACTATAAAAGTGTTGCTTTTGAAAGATTTTCATTTACAATTTTTCTTATAGCCTTTGAAGCTTTAAGAGCCACAGGCTTAATTATGGTTGTATATAGTGATTTAAGTATAGGAATGATGTTTGCAATGTTTGGATACATTTGGTTTATAATGACTCCCGTACAGGATATTCTCTCAATGCAATACTCATATACAACAGCACTTGCAGCCTTAAATAGAATAAATAAAATATTAAAACTCAAAAAAGAACCAGACTCAAATAAAAAACTAATTGCCAAAGAGAAGAGAATAGATATTGAATTAAAGAATATGAATTTCTCTTATACAGAAGAAAAAGAACTTTTAAAAGATATTACTTTTAAAATAAATGCTGGAGAAAAAATTGCACTAATTGGAGCAAGTGGAAGTGGAAAAACAACACTTGCACAAGTTATTGCAGGATTTTATACAAAAAATAGTGGAGAGATAAAATATAATGGCATAAGAGTAGATGAAATAAATAAAGAGTCTCTTAGAAATGAACTTTTTTTAGTACTTCAAATGCCTATTTTATTTAATAATACACTTAGATTTAATATTACAATGGGAAATAAAGAGATTTCAGATGAAAAAATTTTTAAAGCACTTGAAATTGCCCAACTAAAACAGAATGTGCTTAAAATGCCCAAAAAACTGGATACAATAGTTGGTAGGCATGGTATAAGATTAAGTGGTGGACAAAGACAAAGATTGTCAATAGCAAGAATGATAATTGCAAATCCATCAATTATCATTTTTGATGAATCAACTTCTGCCCTTGATGTACATACAGAAGCAAAACTCTTCAATGAGCTTCAACCTATTTTAAAAAATAAAACAGTTATTACAATTGCACATAGGTTAAGTACTGTAAAAAATGCAGACATCATATATGTTTTAAATGAAGGTAAAATTGTTCAAAGTGGTACCCATCAAGAACTTGAGGAGAAAGAGGGTCATTATCTAGAGTTTATAAAAAATCAACTTATGTAAAGAGCTCAAGATTATTTACTACTTAACACTTAATCATTAAACACAATTAATAACTATATTTATTCAAATAGATTGAGATACTAACTATTTATCTAAGTTTTATGTAAGAGCAACTGAACATTATATTAATGTATAAAGATGAGAAGTTTACCTTACTTCTAAAATAGAGTTAAAAGACTCAATCTTAGATTTTGAAAATATTAAAATAGCTAAACTCTTAAAAAAAGTCAGATATATCTTTAAAACAGATAATAGTTTTTCTAAAATCCATAAAAAAATAAATTTATATTACAATAAACTATGACTTAATAAAAGCATATATCTATATTAAAAAATATTATAAACTAAATAAAAAATTTAAGCTTCTAAGTGCAAAATTAAAAAATAGAGGGATAATTTACTCATTTTGGATGAAATTAGCTACAAATTAAAAAAAATATGCATATCTCATAATAATTTCACAAAAAAAGAAAAAAAAAATTAATAACTAAAAAAAACTTCAATTTATAACTTTAAATAATTATTTTACAAAAAACAGTTAGAAAATCTATATTTTTGGACATCCCATAACTACGATATAGGATAAAAACTGCCAATAAAATATATAATAAAATAGAGTTTTATATTTATCCAAATAACAAAAAATAAAATAATTTTTTATTGTGAAAAAAATTATTTTTTAAAAATTCTAAAAGAATTGTCTCTGAATTGTCTCAATTTAAGTTTAATCCATAATCATATGTGTTATAATTGAAATAAAAAAGTGAGAGAACAAAATGAGCAGCAACATACTAACAATTGATTTAACAAAAGAGATGGAAAGATTTCTTAAGAGCAAATCTAAAGAATATAATCTTTCAGTGGAAGAAACCATAAAAGAAATTATTAGCCAACAAATTGATAGTAGAATCGATTTAGGTAAAGGATTTTATTATGATAAAGTTTTAAAAAAAGTGTTTGATAGAAAAAATATTGATGTAGGTTTGACTAAAACACAAATGTCTATTTTTAACACTCTATTAAAAAATAGAGGAACAATTGTAGATGTTGAAATAATCAAAAAAAATGCCTGGAAAAATAAGAATACATCAATCTTTACTTTAAGAAACATGATTAAACAGATAAGAGATAAAACTTATTATGGTTTAATTAAAAGTCATTCAAGTAGAGGATACTCTGCTGGTTTCTAATTGGTAACCTTTAAAACAATCAAAATTTTTAATTTAAAATTTTTGATTGTTGTTTTCATCTTTTTATAAATTTAAGCGAACTTTTTAATAACAACAAAACTTATGAAGTATAAAATCTAAGTTCACTAAAACTCTTTTTAATTAAATTTTTTTGTTACTAGTCTCAGATTTCATTTTTTTTAATCTTTTCAAATTTCTTTCTGCTTCTTCTATTAATTCATCTATTAACAATCCCTGATTTACTAATCTTACTAATTCAGGTTTTTCTTTTTCCCATTTGTTTAGTGTGGGTCTAGATACATTTAATATTTCTGCAAGTTCTTTTTTTGTCAATATATTTTCCTTTTTAAATAATAAATATAAATATATTTTACGTTTTAAGAATCAATTAAGTTAATATATTTTACAATTCTTTTATTGAACGTAAATTATTTTTACAATTATGTTTTTTTGTCTAAATTTATTTTTTACATTTTAGAGGTACATAAAATGCAAAATTCGGCACAGTTGAACGCTACATTTTACCATAATCAAACTGATACAAAAAACGAAGAAATAATTATTCATAAAAACCAAACAAATATATTTCAATTCTTATCAAGTCAACAGTTAACTATTTATGATTTTTTAGAAAAGTTAAAATGAGTAAATATAACTTTGAAAATCATACAGTGAAGATGGTGAAAATTGCATTCAAATTAATATTAAACCTCTTTGCAATAAATAAAGATAGAACATTGATAGTGAAAAAATTAGAAAAACAATAAAAGGAATAATATGAAAAATTGTAGAATATATATCCAAGAACATGAAAAAAAAAGTTTTTTATACACAATTAATCTTACAGAAAACGAACTAATATCTATTACTGGGATGCCTCATAAGTTATTAGACTCCGGAACACCTGGAACACCTTCACATAAAAGACTAGAAAATGCAAAGATTGATATTTATAGACTTGGTGAAGAGATTTCTATTATATATGACAATAGTAAAAAAGATAATGTTATCTTAACAACACCTTATTCAAAAATATGTGATGAATTATACAATGCACATGATGCTATGAGTAATGGAATAATCCCTGAAATTTATCTTTTTGCAAAAAAAAAGAAATTATATAATTTATAGTTATAATATTTTTTTAAAGCTTAAACAAGGTGAGTTATAAATAGTCAATATAGTAGATTTTATAAAAATAGGCACAACATAAGCCGAGTTTTGTTTTGACAATAATTTATCTAGTTGCTAAATTACTTAAGCAATCTTGCGAAGGGTACTAATTGTGAAGTTTATACCATCCCTTCTTGCTGCAAGTTGGGTTTACATAGCTCTTAAGATTACTCAAAAGACTGGTAGGCTTTTACCCCACCGTTTCACCCTTACCACTTAGGTGGCGGTTTACTTTCTGTTGCACTATCCCTTAGATTACTCTAGCCATCCTTTAGATGGAACCATACTTCACTGCAGCCCGGACTTTCCTCTTGATAATATCAAGCTATTGTCTGTTGTACCTATAATAAAATTGAATTATACCTAAAACTATTTTATTTTTTTATTATATCGTAATAATCTGGGGGTAAAAATCTAAAAAGTTCATCATCAATTTCACTATTTTGTGAAACTTCATTAAAATCTATTGTAATCTTATTTTGCAATTCATCTTCATAAGATAGTGATTTTATTTTTTCATTTTTAACTTGAATGAAATATTCAATATTAGATAGCTTGGTTTTATATAAGTTTTTATTAATTTCTTGTGCATTTTTTAAAAGATTGATAATATTTATCTCTTTTTCAATGTTTGTATAGATAACTTGTTCAAGTTCAGGTTCATCAATAATTACTACTCCATCAACTATATATACATTTTTTATAATTGGTTCTTTATATTTCCATAAAACTTTACCGCTATTTTTAATAAAAACTTCACCTTTGTACGCAACTTTTTTATCACTATCATTTGTTACTACTTGAGTAAACTTTGCGTGAAAGCTTTTTAACTCATTTAAATCAAGTTTTGCAAAACCTGGTAAGACATATAATAATACCATTAATAAAACTTTATAAAACATACTTTAACCTTATTTTCTATATAATCTTGCGATTATAACTAATACCAAATTAAAGTAAATCAATTGTGAATTAATTGGTATAAAAGGACCTTATTTTATGATTAACATATTTTCAAGTATATTTGGAACCTCAAATGATAGAGAAGTAAAAAAATATAAAAAAAGAGCAAATGAGATAACTGCCCTTGAAAGCAAATATCAAGCTATGGGAGATGAGGAGTTACAAGAGGCTTTTGCTCAACTTAAAAATGCAGTACAAAATAAAGAAAAGAGATTAGATGAAGTATTAAATGACTCTTTTGCTATTACTAGAGAAGCTAGTAAAAGAACACTAAATATGAGGCATTATGATGTACAATTAATTGGTGGAATGGTACTAAATGATGGAAGAATTGCAGAGATGAAAACAGGAGAAGGGAAAACTCTTGTTGCTACTCTTCCAGTAGTATTAAATGCCATGACAGGTAAAGGTGTACATGTAGTTACAGTAAATGATTATCTTGCAAATAGAGATGCCACTGAATTAGAACCTCTTTACAATTTTTTAGGATACTCTGTTGGTGCTATTGTGGGAGAAATTAGAGATGATATAATAAGAAAAGAACAATACTTAGCAGATATAACTTATGGTACAAACAATGAGTATGGTTTTGACTATTTAAGAGATAACATGAACTATGATCTAGAAGAGAAAGTTCAAAGAGGTCATAATTTTGTAATTGTTGACGAAGTTGATTCAATTTTAATTGATGAAGCAAGAACACCACTTATAATTTCAGGTCCAACTAATCATAAAAGTGCAGATTATGTAAAATCAAATGAAATTGCTTTATCTTTAGAAAAAGGTGAAATTATTGAGCCAAAATCTTCTGACGAAAAACCTTACTCAACAGGTGATTTTACAGTTGATGAAAAAAATAGAGTTATATTACTTACTGAAAAAGGTATTGAAAAAGCTGAACAATCTTACGGAGTAGATAATCTTTACTCTCTTGAAAATGCTATTTTATCGCATCATTTAGACCAAGCATTAAAAGCAAACTATATTTTTGAAAAAGATGTTGATTATGTTGTAAAAAACAATGAAGTAATTATAGTAGATGAGTTTACAGGAAGGCTTAGTGAAGGGAGAAGGTTTTCAGAAGGACTTCACCAAGCATTAGAAGCTAAAGAAGGTGTAACTATTCAAGATGAATCTCAAACTTTAGCTGATATTACATTTCAAAACTATTTTAGAATGTATGATAAATTAGCAGGTATGACAGGTACTGCACAAACAGAAGCAACAGAGTTTGCAGAGATCTATAATTTAGATGTTGTATCTATTCCAACAAATGTACCTGTACAAAGAGTTGATAAAAATGATTTAATCTATAAAAGTGAAGTAGAAAAGTTTGATGCTGTTAGTAAAAAGATTAAAGAGTACCATGAAAAAGGTCAACCAGTTCTTGTAGGTACGGCCTCAATTGAAAAATCTGAACATTTACATAAACTATTAACTAAACTTAAAATTCCTCATACAGTATTAAATGCAAAACAACATGAAAAAGAGGGAAAAATTATTACAGACGCTGGACAAAAAGGTGCAGTAACAATCGCTACAAATATGGCTGGAAGAGGAGTTGATATCAAGCTTCCTCAAGAGTGTAAAGATTTAGGTGGTTTAGCTATTATAGGTACTGAGAGACATGAATCTAGAAGAATTGATAACCAATTAAGAGGTAGATCAGGTAGACAAGGTGATGTGGGGGAGTCTCAATTCTATTTATCCTTAGAAGATAATCTATTAAGAATTTTTGGTTCAGATAAAATCAAAGGTATTATGGAAAGAATTGGTATTGAAGAGGGAGAGCATATTGAATCAAAAATGGTAACAAGAGCTGTTGAAAATGCACAGAAAAAAGTTGAAGCTATGCATTTTGAAAGCAGAAAACATATCTTAGAATATGATGATGTTGCAAATAAACAAAGAAAAGTTATCTATGCATTTAGAAATGATTTATTAAATCCAGATTATGATATTGATTCTAAACTAGATGAAAATAGACTTGAATATATTCAAAATCTATTAATACATGCAAATATTATTAATGGTATGCCAGCAGAAGATTTTAACTATGACTATATTGTTGCTAAATTCAAAGAAGAGTTAAATTTAATAATTGAAAAAAAAGATATTATTAGTGAAGATTATGAAAGTTTAGAAAGTAAGCTTATTTCAATTATAAAAGAGGTTTATGAGCAAAAAATGAGTATTGCTGCACCTGAACAAAAAGCAGAGATAGAGAGAGTTTTATATTTACAAATTCTTGACAAAGCTTGGAGAGAACATCTTTATTCAATGGATACACTTAAAACAGGTATTGGACTTAGAGGTTATAATCAAAAAGACCCATTAGTTGAGTATAAAAAAGAGTCATACAATATGTTTATTGAACTTATAGGAAGTATTAAAAACGAAATTATAAAAGTTTTATTTACAATTCAACTTCAAAGTCAAGAAGACGCAAAAAAAGAACAAGAAGCATTAGAGAGAATGAAAGCTCAAATGGAAGAAGCAACTGAAAACTTAGTAACTAATATCAATCAACAAAAAGTTCAATCTGATGAAAAGAAAATTTCAAGAAATGAACCTTGTCCTTGTGGAAGTGGTAAAAAATATAAGCAGTGTTGTGGTAAAAGTGGACCTAAAAGAGGTTTAGCAGCAGGAAACTAATTTGAATAAAAAATTAGTAAACTTTATAGTCAAAAAATATCTAAAATTTGACAAAAAAAATCCTTTTATATCTATAAGTGCTATTCTAGCATTTATAGGTGTAGCAATTGGGGTAATGGTTTTAATCATTACAATGGCTATTATGAATGGAACAGCTAAAGAGTTTGAAAATAAACTTTTTACAATGAACTACCCCCTTTCAATCTATCCAAAATTTTCTAATAGTGTTAATCAAGAGTTACTAAAAAATCTTGAAAAAGATTTTCCAAATTTAAAGTTCTCACCTTATCTATCTTCACAAGTAATTTTACAAAATGGAAATAGTATGAATGGAGGAATGATTTTTGGTGTAAATCAACAAAGGGAAGCACAAATTAACTCTATTTATGCAAAAGCTGTTGAAGACTTAAATTTATCAAAATATGATTTAATTTTAGGAAATGATATAAAAGAGACACTTTTTACCTATAAAGGAGATAAGGTAACTTTGTACTTTACATCACTTAATCCTAGTGGTCTTTCAATGATGCCAAGAATGAAAAACTTTACTTATCAAAACAGTTTTAAATCTGGTCTGCACGCTTATGATAAAGCTTATGTTTATACCTCAATTGAAGCTCTTCAGACTCTTTTAAAAAGAGATAAAAATAGTTTTGACGGAATACATATATATTCAGACAATGCCATGAAAGATATAAAAATCTTAGAAAAATATCTACAAGTTTATGGAGTTGGTATTGTTGGATGGTGGCAACAAAATGGAAACTTCTTTGCAGCAATGCAGCTAGAAAAAAAAGCACTATTTATTGTATTAATGTTAATTATTATTGTTGCTTCACTTAATATAATTTCATCACTTCTTATGACTGTTATGAGTAGAAGAAAAGAGATTGCCCTACTTTTATCAATGGGAGCTACTACTAAAGAGATAAAACAGATTTTTTTAAAATTAGGAACAATAATTGGGTTTTCTGGAATTTTTATAGGAGTTATTTTAGGATTTACAGGAATATGGTTTCTTGATACTTTTAAGATAATCTCCCTACCTGCTGATGTATATGGAACTTCAAAGCTACCTCTTGATTTATCGGCAATTGACTTTTTTTCAATCTTAATTGGCTCAATTGTTATTGTTTTAATATCTTCATACTATCCAGCAAAAAAAGCAACAAATATTGATGTTATTGATGTATTAAGAAATGAGTAAAAATTTTTACTCACTTCTGTTCATTTTATTTATTAGTTGGTTTAAAAAGTTCAAGTGGCGAAGTAAAAATTCTTTTTATTACATTTATAGGAGCAGAGACTCCCTCTTCTAAAAGTTTTGTTCTATATTTTGGCTGTTCTAAAGTTCCATAAATTATAACCTCTGTATCTACTCTCTTTTTATCCCCTAAGAGAACATAGTTTATCACAGGAATTGAACCTACAATTTTTGAATAATCTTTAAAAAAGATTAGTTTTAATTTTGCATCAACATTTGAATTGTTAAAATCTATTGTAGTATATCCATCAAAATCGATACCATTACCTTTAGTGTTTATTTTGTGCATATTTAAAAACTTTTTATTAAAATCATAATTAAAATCTACTTTTCCTTCAACAATTCGATATCCATTTAAATTAAAACCATCATTTGTTGCCATTCCAACCACAGAGGGAATGACAAGAAATGGATTTATTAATCCAGGAGAGGTATTAATCAAAGTAATTAGATTATTTAAAATAGCCAAATCCATAATTCGACTATTTTCAATAAAAGCATTTCCATTTATAACACCCTCTTTTCCAACAGCATAAAGATCAACCTCTCCATCTTTTATTAATTGTTTAGAAAATAATGAGTTTAAAAAGTCATCATTCATATTTTTTGCATTGATTGTTATATGACCTGCAAAATCTTTGTTAAACTTAAATGAAGTTGTTTTATATTGCAAATCAATATCTGTTTTATCTCTCTCAAAAACAAACTTATATTTTGTAGCTTTAGTAAGATGTTTTTCATTTATTATAATATTTGAATTAATCCCATTAATATAAAATGATATTTTTGAATCTTCATTACTCTCTTGCTTTGTATCGTATAAAATATCATAGTTTTCAAGATTCATCAAAATTTTATCTTTTGTTATATCATATTGAAATTTTAATTTTTTATCTTTTGTTTCAATGTCTAAGATATTATTTTCATATTTACCAAAAAGTTCTAAACTTTTTACTTCTTTATCATCTTTTAAGATAGGTAAATCTAACTCTACTACCTCTCCTTTAAATAATATTTTTGAATTTCTAATATTTACATCTGCCCATTTTGTTTTGTAAAAATACTTATTATTAAATTTAATTATAGAATTTTCTAACTCTAAATCAATATTAGGAAACTCTTTACTTCTATTCTCATCAGAGCCTTTATTTAAAGCTAAATCAATATTTTTTAATCTTAAAATAGTATTTTTTTTCTCTCTCATTACAATTTCTATATCACTACTATTAGTTGTGATTTTTGTAAGCTTATCTTTTATTATACCTTTTGCACTTAAGCTTTTTATTGGTTTACCATCTTTTTCAAATGGAAAATTTAAATCATTTGCATTTACATCAAACTCAATTAGATTTTCATTATATAATTTTACTTCTAAATCACCATTTTTAATATCAATAGTTTCTAAAAGCTTCGAATAAGGGTATATAAGAGCTAAATCTGCAACTTTAATATCTATATACTCATCTTTAATCTCAAATTTTGTTTTTAGTGTTTTTAAATCTACTTTTGTTGTATTATTAAAATCAATATCTAAAGGTACTTCAAAATTAGTTATCTTAACTATACTTTCACTATCACCTTTTATTTCAAAGTTATTTATCTTTGCATTACCTTTGGCAACTAAATTTTTAGTATCAATAGTTAAATCCAAATTTGCATCAAGCATATCATTATATAACATATGAGAATTTTTTATAATTACATCATTATCTTTTAGAACAATCTCCGCATTTTTAGCTAAAAACTTAAAATTTTTTAATTTTAACAATGCATTTTTAGCTTTAAATAAACCATCTATTTCCATTTTTTTAGAAGCTAGATAAGGAATTTTTAGTAGTAAAGTGGAGTCAAGTTCTCCACTTAATTGTCTTAATGGAAGTTTTATTTTATAGGCATCTAAAATCTCTAAAATATCACTATTTAACATTGATTTAGTTTTTAAATCAACTACAACAACACCTTCTTTACTTGTTAAATCATTAATATAAACCCTACTTCCATAGATTTTATTTTGATTATATGATGGATTCTCCAAATCGAAGACTAGCTTATCATTTTCATAAGTAACCATTAACTTTTTTGTATCAATAACTTGTGCATTCTCATGAAATTTAATTTTTGCATCAGTTATTGTTGCTTGACCTTTTATAGATTCTATAATGGGTTCTTTTTTTATTAAATCTATTTTTCCATATAGATATTTCAGATCAATATCACCTGTTACATTATCATACATCCAAGCTTCTGCTGTTTTACCTAATCTAAAAAACTTTTTTAAAAACTTCAATGATTTTATTGGTTTCTTTGTATCTACATAAAAATCAAAATATTGCTCATTTAGTTGGGCATTAATCTCTCCTTCTACATAATCTAATTGAAACTCTCCAAAAAAATTTAAAATTTTTTTTCTAAAGTCAATCTTTGATTTACCAATCAATGTTAAATCAATATCTTTTAGATATATTGAATAGATATTTAAAAAAATTTGATTTGTATTCACATCTAAATCAGCAGAAACATTTAGATACTTATTATCTAAATATAGATACTTTTCATTTATAGTAATTGTAAACTCGTTATCTTTTACTTTAAATCTTTCTATGTCTATTCTTTTAAAAATTTTTAAAAAAAACTCTAAATTAGAAATACTCTTTAAAATATCATCTTTTGAACTTTTTACTCGAGACTCTTTTAAACTTAATTCAATCTCTTCTATCTCTAAAATAAGTTTTTTATCTAATTTTAAATACAATTGCGAGAATGAAAAATTGGCAAGGGAGAATGAACTAATTTTTATGCCAGATAATAGAGAAAAATATACAAATAAAAAAAGAGTTAATAAAAAAATTATACTAACTTTGATAACTTTTAACATTATCGAATTATTCCTTTTAGCTTCAATTGTTGTGCTTTTTTATCTAAATATGCCCCTAAGCTCAACAAAAGTACTTTATATTCCTAAAGGCAATATTAATAATATTATATCCCATCTAAACAAAAATGGCTATGAAATGAATATTATAGATAAATTTACGGTGAGGTTCTTTGGATATCCCCAAAGTGGTTGGATTGATTTAAAATCACAATATATGAAAAAAGGTGATTTTTTATATAAAATTACAAAATCAAAGGCAGCTCTTAAAACAATTATCCTAATTCCAGGAGAAACATCTTATATTTTTTTGCAAGAATTAGCAAAAGAATTTAACTTATCTCATGAAAAACTACAAGCTGTATACAATAAATATGCATATAAAGAAGATGGTAATATCCTAGCAGAAACATACTCTTTGCCTTATGGTATGAAAGAGGATCATTTACTCTTTTATCTATTTTCAACTACAAATAAAAAATATGAAGAATTTTCTAGAAAAATATTTGGATATTATGATAAGAAAAAATGGTACTACTATATAACAATGGCTTCTATTATTCAAAAAGAGGCTGCAACAATAGATGAAATGCCTTTAGTCTCTTCAGTTATTTACAATAGACTTAGAAAGGGTATACCTTTACAAATGGATGGAACATTAAATTATGGAAAATATTCACATATTAAAGTAACAGCCCAAAGAATTAAAGAGGATAACTCCTCTTATAATACATATAAAAATAGAGGTCTTCCTTCAAATCCAATTTCTGCTGTTAGCTTAAATGCAATAAAAGCTGCTATCTTTCCTGTAAAAAGTGATTATCTATATTTTGTAAAAGATAACAAGACTGGACTCCATAAATTTAGTACAACTTATAAAGAGCATGTAAATAATATCAATGCAAATAGAGGTGTTACAAAAAGTTATACCAAAATTAAAGATTCTGAAACAAAAATTGACAAAGAGGCAAAGAAGATAATGGAAACTGATATTTTAAAACAAAAGCCATCTTCTATTAAAGAGTTATGGAACAATATCAAATAATTATTGTGCATAATTGAAACAGTCACTTTTTTGAAAAAAAAATAGGAGTAATTTTCAATTAGCATAAACCCAAATAACGTTATTATTTTAGTACTTTAAATTTTATACTAGGAACTGGACATGTCAAAAATCATATATACAAAAGTTGATGAAGCTCCTGCTTTAGCTACCTATTCATTTTTACCAATCATCAAAGCTTTTACAAAAAGCTCTGGTATTGAAATGGTAACAAAGGATATCTCTTTAGCAGCTAGAATTATTGCAAACTTCCCTGAAAACTTAACTGATAACCAAAAAATTGGTGATCATTTAGCAGAACTTGGTAAGTTAACTCAAGACCCAACTGCAAATATTGTTAAATTACCAAATATTTCAGCTTCTATCCCACAGCTTAAATCTGCAATTGCTGAATTACAATCAAAAGGGTACAATATACCAAATTATGATGAATCTGAAGAGATTACAGCAAGATATGCAAAAATCTTAGGTTCTGCTGTTAACCCAGTACTAAGAGAAGGAAATTCTGATAGAAGAGCACCAAGTGCTGTTAAGAACTATGCAAAAAATAACCCTCATAGGATGGGAGTGTGGGTTAGAGATTCAAAAACTAATGTAGCTCATATGGATGCTGATGACTTCTATGGTGCTGAGGTTGCAACTACAATGACTGAAGCAAATGACGTAAAAATCTCTTTTTTCAATGATAAAGGAGAAGAGACTATATTAAAAGCTTCAACTCCTTTAGAAGCTGGAGAAGTAATTGATGCAACTAGAATGAAAGCCTCTTCATTACAAGAGTTCTATCAAAATGCCATCGATGAAGCTAAAAAAAGAGATATATTATTATCTTTACACCTTAAAGCTACGATGATGAAAGTTTCTGATCCAATTATGTTTGGATATGCAGTAAAAGTATATTATAAAGATTTAATTGCTAAGCATGGTGAACTATTTGATTCTCTAAATGTAAACTTCAACAATGGTATTGGTGATTTATATGCTAAATTAGACCTAGTTGATGAAGCTAAAAGAGCTGAAATTTTAGCTGATATTGATGAAGTATATGCAAATCAACCAAGATTAGCAATGGTTAACTCTGCAAAAGGTATTACTAATCTACATGTACCTTCTGATGTTATTATTGATGCATCTATGCCAGCGATGATTAGAGGTGGTGGAAAAATGTGGAATGTTGATGATAAAGAAGAAGATACATTAGCAATGATTCCAGATAGATGTTATGCAAGAACATTCCAAGCAGTAATTGATGATTGTAAAGAAAATGGTGCATTAGATCCAAGAACAATGGGAACAGTTCCAAATGTTGGTTTAATGGCTAAAAAAGCTGAAGAGTATGGTTCACATGACAAAACTTTCCAAGCACAAGATAAAGGAACTATTAAAGTTATTGATAAGAAAGGGAATGAGGTATTCTCTTTTGATGTTGAAGCAGGTGATATTTTTAGAATGTGTCAAACTAAAGATGCTCCAATTCAAGATTGGATAAAGCTTGCAGTTAATAGAGCTAGATTATCAAATACTCCTGCAATTTTCTGGTTAGATGAAAATAGAGGTCATGATGCTGAAATCATCAAAAAAGTTAATAAATACTTGCCAGAACATGATACCAATGGTTTAGATATCTCTATTATGACTCCTGTTGATGCAACTAAAAAATCTTTAGAGAGAATGAGAAAAGGATTAGATACTATCTCTGTAACAGGAAATGTATTAAGAGATTATAATACTGACCTATTCCCAATTTTAGAACTAGGAACATCAGCAAAAATGTTATCTATTGTTCCATTAATGAAAGGTGGAGGACTGTTTGAAACTGGTGCGGGTGGTTCTGCTCCAAAACATGTACAACAATTTATTCAAGAGGATTATTTAAGATGGGATTCATTAGGTGAATTTATGGCATTAGCTGCTTCATTTGAACATTTAGCGAACACTCAAAATAATCCTAAAGCACAAGTTTTAGCTGATACATTAGATAAAGCTACTGGAACATTTTTACTAAATGATAAATCTCCAGCTAGAAAACTTGGTTCTATTGATAATAGAGGTTCTCACTTCTATTTAGCAATGTACTGGGCACAAGAATTAGCTTCTCAAGATGTTGATACTGAACTTAAAGCTGAATTTGAACCTATTGCTAAAGCAATGATTGAAAATGAAGAAAAAATTGTTGCTGAATTAGTTGTAGGACATGGAAATGGAACTGATATTGGTGGATACTACTTACCTGATGATGCAAAAGCATCAGCTGCGATGAGACCTTCAAATACATTAAATTCAATTATTGGATAATTAAAGTTTTAAAACCTTTCAAAGGATAGGTATTATTGCCTATCCTTTTTTTATATCAAAAAAGATATAATCACAAAAATAAGCTATGGAGTAAAAATGATCTCTAAAAAAGTTGGAATTATTGGTGTTGGAAATGTTGGTTCTACATTAGCATATACTTTAGCTTCAAAAGGTATTTGCTCTTCAATAGTACTGAAAGATATTCGAGAAAATATTGTTCAAGCAATGGCACTTGATATTTCACAAGCTGCAAACGCAGCTAAGTCTCATACTCTTGTAACAGCTGCAACAAAAGGTGAAGATTTAAAAAAGTGTGATGTAGTTGTAATAACAGCTGGTCTTCCAAGAACACCAGCAATGAGTAGAGATGATTTACTCCTTACAAATGCAAAAATTATGAAAAGCGTAATTGAAGATGTTAAAAATCATGCTTCAAATGCAAAGGTAATTGTGGTTTCAAATCCATTAGATGCAATGGTCTATACAGCCCTTAAAACATCAAACTTTAAAAGAAATCAGATTATTGGAATGGCTGGAATTTTAGATAGTGCTAGAATGAGTCACTTTATCTTAGAAAAATTAGGATTTGGTGCAGGACAAATAGAATCGTCAGTAATGGGTGGACATGGAGATGATATGGTACCACTGCCTAATTATTCAACTATTGCAGGTGTTCCATTAAATGAGATATTAAAAGAAGAAGATATTCAAGATATTGTTGAAAAAACAAAAAATGGCGGGCTTCAAATTGTAAAACTTTTAGAGACTGGTTCAGCATATTATGCTCCAGCACATGCTACATCACTAATGGTTGAAGCAATTTTACATAATAAAAGAAAAATCTATCCTTGTGCTGTAATGTTAGATGGAGAGTATGGATATAAAAATGTTGTGGGTGGTGTTCCTGTTATGCTTGGAAGTAATGGAATAGAGAAAATTATTGAATTAAACCTAGAAAAAAAACAAGAAGAACAGTTTAACAACTCTATAAAATCTGTTCAATCTTTAATTAATACTTTAGAAGAGAGATTTTTTTAATTTCCACACTTCATCCATAAAAAAAAGATATACTAAACAAAAAGGCTAGTTATGAAACAAACATTTGAAGTATACAATGTGAAATGTGCTGGTTGTGCGAATACTCTAATTACCTCTTTAAAAGAAGAATTTGGAGAGGTAACTGTTGATTTAAATATAAATCCACGAAAAATTACTCTTAATATTGAAGATGATAAGTTAGAGAATTTAAAACTAAAACTAAGAGCTCTTGGATACCCTTTAACCACTGATGAACTATCAGGATTTAATAAAGCTGCTGCAACTGCTAAAAGTTTCGTTTCTTGTGCGGTAGGTAAATTTAATATAGCAACAAGGAAGAGTGAATAGTTATTAAATAAAAGAGGGAAAGCCCTCTTTTACTACTTAGCAAGATTTTCTGCTACAAAATCCCAGTTTACAAGATTCCAGAAATTTTCTAGGTAAGCTGGTCTTGCATTTCTTACATCAATATAGTATGCGTGTTCCCATACATCACATGTAAGAAGTGGAACTAATCCATCTGTTATAGGTGTTGCTGCATTTGATGTAGAAACAATATCTAATTTTCCTTCATTATTCTTAACAAGCCAAGTCCAACCCGAACCAAAGTTATTGATAGCAGCATTAGTAAACTCCTCTTTAAATCCTTCAACAGAACCAAAAGCTTCATTTAATGCAGTACTTACACTTTCAGGTACTTCTGAACCATTAGGAGTTAATCCATTCCAGAAAAAATCATGATTGTATACCTGAGCAGCATTATTAAATACTCCACCATCAGAATCTTTTACAATCTCAACAAGAGATAGATTCTCATACTTAGTACCTTCAATAAGTCCATTTAACTTTGTTACATATGTTTGATGATGTTTTCCATAATGGAACTCTAAAGTCTCTTTTGACATATGAGGTTCTAAAGCATCTAATTCATAAGGTAGTTTCATTAATTCGTGTTTCATTATATATCCTTTATTAAAATTAATAGTGTAATAATACAAAATAAACTTAAAATAATATTAATAAATTTATAGTAAATATTTCAATTAAGACCTAATTATTTCATATGGAAATATCTATATAAGAATTTTAAGTAAGGAGAAAAACTCTCTTTACTTAATTAGTTCTACTAGTGGTGCTAATGCAGCCTTTTTCTCTTCCTCATTCATAGTACCATCTAAAGCACCCTCTTTTACTATTCCATCATAGATTTTAGAAATAACACCATCTTTATTAATAATATATACAAAATATTTTGTTTTTGAATTATCAACAACATTTAATGCTTCTACCATTAATCCATCAAAATCATAAATCATTGGAATATTTGTTTCAGTGTTAAGCTCTTCTAATTTTTTTGGTATAAACATCTTTTTTACAAACCAAGGAGCACTAGAGATATTTGCAACCATTACATATGGAATATCAATTTTAAAATATTTTGGAAGCTCTTTAACAACTGCAAGAGAATCATGATTCCCTACAACAAGTAAAGTTTTTTGACCTTTTTTAAATAAAGAATCCCTTGTAACTTCACCATCTTTTCCAACTAATTCATATTTTGTTGGTAAAGAATCATATCTAACAATATTAACTACATTATCATCTAGTACAACTTTTTGTGGTTCTTCAGCTGTAAAAAATATAATAATTCCAAACGCAACTATTCCTAAAAAAACAATTTTAAATACATTTACCATTGACAACATCCTCTCTAAAAAATTCGCCAATTCTATCGAGCTAATTATTAATTAGACTTTAACTTTTTTTTCTTTACCCATCTTTTAAACAACCTGTGAGTTATAATATATGGTGTTATTTCTTTATTCTTAACAATACTTTCTACTAACATATTTGCTAAATAAGGAGAAAGCACATAGCCTCTTCCACCCACTCCATTTAATACATAAAGATTATCAAAACTAATAAGCATTTCATCTTTTACAAAAGAACCGTTTATTAAATGAGGATACTTTTCTAAAGTAGTCTTAGAATCAATCAATTTACCAACCATTGGGAAGTAATCAACACTTGAAGCTCTTGGTCCAATTTTAATATCAACAAGTTCGATATCATTGAGTTCTTTTATATCACTAGCTAATTTTAAAAGTCTATTAGTATCTACATCTACTGTCTCTTTTTTGTAACTATGTGCAAACATTTTATTAATATTTGCAGTTTTTATACAATGATTACAAATCTTTAAATCACAATTAAACCTATGATGAGTTGCACCAATAGAAATCAAATATTTATTATTAACTTTTTTTGAAAATGATAAACTACACTCTTTATGGTAATTTTTTCTTAGATTAGTAGTAGTTAAAATATCAATTTTTTGTCCCCAAACAGCTCTAATATTAAAATAATCCTCACTTATTAAAGAGATATCTGCACCCGTTGCAAGAATAAGTTTTTTTGCTTTAATTGAAGAGTTTAAAAGCCAAAAATCATCCTTTTTTTCTATTTTATCAATCTCATAATTAAAACGTTTTTGAACCTTATATGCTAAAAAATTACATATATTATATGAATTTACTTGACTTCCTATATCAAAAAAATATCCCTCCTCATCTTTTTTAAAAGGAAAATCCATATAAGGTATATAACTTTCAAACTTTTCTCTATCCTCTTTATTCTTAGGAATCCTAACCACTCCACAATTATTAATCTCATTAGGACTATTCTTTTTATAAAAATCAACTGAAAACTTTAAAGAAGAGGTAACTAAATCTTTAAATTTATTTGGTTTACCCAAAAGAGGAGATAAAAATGCACCAGCAGCACCACTTGCCCCTTGTGCAACATCACAATTTCTATCTATTAACAATACAGAATTAGAATATTTAGATAAAAAATATGCTGTACTACAACCTGCAATACCAGCCCCTATAACAACATACTCAAAACTCTCCTTAAACATTTTTTATATCTTCCCTTATTTGGTAGTTTGGTCTCCAATACCCTCTTCCACCTCTTAAACTAACACATTTATGATTTGGAAGCTTCTTTCTATAATATGGCAATCTCTCTTTAGTTGTCTTACCTGTATCACAATAGAAAACAAAAACTGTATTATTTGACATCTTTGCCATTTCGTAGGGATTGTAAGTAATCGTTTCAATATTATTTAAAGGTTTTAAAATAGTATCAACTAAAACTACTTTAAATCCTTCTTTTTCTAACTCTTTTGTATATTTATATAACTCTTGTTGAGTCCATTCATCTTTTGTAAACATAAATGTATAATTACAAAAAAGTGATTAAAAAATCTTAAAACAATTACATTCTTTTAGTTTTAAAGACTCAACTCTAAGAAAAAAAAATTAAACCTTGATTGACTTTGACTCAAGTTTTTGATATACTATATATTATATTAATATATTATTCATAGGATTTAATATGGCAAAAAGCTTATATGAAACATTAGAGGTAAATGAAAACGCATCAACTGATGAAATAAAAAAAGCATATAGAAAACTAGCAAGAAAATATCATCCTGATGTAAATAAAGAGAAAGATGCTGAAGATAAATTCAAAGAGATTAATGCAGCATATGAGGTTTTATCTGACCCTCAAAAGAAACAACAGTATGATCAATTTGGTGACTCAATGTTTGGAGGTCAAAACTTCCATGATTTTGCAAGAGGACAAGGAGCAGGAGTAGATTTAGACGAAATCTTAAGACAAATGTTTGGTGAAGCTTCTGGTTTTAGTTCTTCTGGATTTTCACAAGGTGGTTTTAGAGGCTTTGGTGGTTTTGGTCAATCAGGATTCTCAGAACCAGATTTAGATACACAAGCACAAATTACAATTGCTTTTGATGTGTCGATTTTAGGTGGGAAACAACATATTTCATTAAATAATGACTCTTTTGATATAAAAATTCCAGAGGGAATTAAAGATGGTCAAAAAATTAGAGCAAAAGGAAAAGGAAAATCATATAATGGACAAAGAGGTGATATGATTATAAAAATCAATGTTTCTTCAAGTCCAGAGTATGAAAGGGATGAAAATACTCTTATAAAAACATTTGACTTACCTTTAAAAACAGCTCTTTTTGGTGGAAAAGTTGAAATAAAAACAATTCATAAAGATATTACATTAAAAGTTCCTCAAAATACTAAACAAAACCAAAAATTTAGAGTTAAAGAGTTAGGTGTTTTAGATAGAAAAACTGGACTAAAAGGTGATTTACACTTAAAAGCAAATATAGTTCTTCCAAAAATTGAGCAACTTGATGAAGAGCTTGTAAAAATTTTAGAAGAGAAACTTCCTAATACAATATAAGGATTATATATGAATACAAATGTTTATAATGAGCCTGTATATCTAATTTCTGCCGTTGCAGAGATATTGAACATTCATCCACAAACTTTAAGACAATATGAAAGAGAAGGACTAATAAAGCCTTCTCGAACAAATGGAAAAATAAGACTCTATTCGCAAAAAGATATAGATCATATCAAATATGTTTTAACACTCACTAGAAAACTAGGTATTAATCTTGCAGGAGTAGATTTAATACTTCAACAAAATAAAAGAATTACTAAGCTTGAAAATGAAATTGAAAAGTATAAATTAAAATTAAAAGATGTAAATAAATTTGGTCTTGTACCAAACTCTAAAGCTTTAGTAATTAAAAAAAGCTCTTATGATGTGGTTATTTTTGAGGAGTAGTTTTTTATGGACTACTTCCTACTTAATTTAACTGATATTGTACTTTATAGTTTCTCATTAGAGGTGGGATATCTAAATAGTTTTCATCATCAGGGTTTATTTTCTTAGTTGCTTGCTCTTCAACTTCGACCTCTGCTTCTTTTGTATCGTTTTTAGACTCAAATCCAGTTGCTACAATAGTTATTTTAACTTCGTCTGTCTCTAAAGTACTATCAGAAGTTGTACCAAAAATAATCTCTGCATTAGAATCAATTGTATCGTGAATTCTTGACATAACATCATTTATAGCAAAAAGTGATACTTGAGGATGTATATTAAAGTGAATTAAAATACCTTTTGCACCACCTAAAGATACTTTATCTAGTAGTGGAGAATCAATAGCATCCTCTAAAGCTTTTTGTGCCGCATTTTCCCCTTTTGCTTTTCCTATACCCATTAAAGCCATACCTCTATGCTGCATAATAGTTTTTACATCAGCAAAGTCAGTATTAATATCAGAGTTTCCAGGAGTTAAAATAACTTCTGTCATCCCATTTACAGCTTGATAAAGAATATTATCAATAATTTTAAAAGCATCCTTCATACCAACATTTTCATCAATAATTTCAAGTAATCTATCATTTGGAACTACAATTATCGAATCAGATACTTTTCTAATCTCTTCAAGACCTAAATTTGCTAAACCAGCTCTTTTTTTACCTTCCCAAGTAAAAGGTTTAGTTACAACAGATACAGTTAAAGCTCCAATCTCTTTTGCAGCCTTTGCAATAATAGCAGCAGCACCTGTTCCAGTACCACCACCAAGACCAGCTGCTATAAATACAATATCTGCTCCTTTTAAAGCTAATTTTATCTCTTCATAACTCTCAACAGCAGAATCTCTACCAACCTCAGGCTTCATACCCGCTCCAAGTCCCTTAGTAAGTTTAATTCCCAATTGAATTTTCTTAGGTGCTTTAGAAATATGCAAAACCTGTAAATCAGTATTTGCTGCTATTAGGTCAATTTTATGAGAACCCTCATTTATCATGTGATTAATCATATTACAACCACCACCACCAACACCAATTACTGATATCTTGGCTACATTATCCGACAAAGTTTGATTTGGCATCTCCACTTTTATATCATCCACATTAAATAAATTATCATTCATCAAAACCACTCCGTAATAGCGTTCCAAAACTTAGACATTCCCTTACCTTTTTTATCTTTTGAAATTGTAGGCAGTACAGTAGTGCTATGATTACCTTTCATTATTGTTTCTTCTTTAGGTTTAATACCCACTTTTCTTTGAGGAGTTGTTTCTTGCTGTTCAATATTATGAACAGGTACATGTTCCTCTACTTTTTGAATATTTTCTACAACTTTTCTTTTTCTTATTAAATTTTTATTTGAGTCCAACTCAAAATTTCTATTTGTTTCTAAAGAGTATAAAAGAAGTCCAACAATTGTTGCCATTTTTTCATCTTCAAAACTCATATAGCCATTTTTAATATTTACAGGAGTAGATATCTTTATAGGTAAATTATCAAATACTAAAGTAGCAAGCTCTTTTATTCCTGATAACTTACTCATTCCACCAGTTATTACAATACCAGCCCCTAAACTCTCATGAATTCCATTCTTTTTAAGTTTATTTCTTACAAGAATTAAAATCTCTTCTACCCTTGCATGAATAATTGTTTGAACATGTTCAAGTGAAACTTCAGAAGAGTTTTTTTCATCTCCAATTCTTGGAGTTCGAACCTTCTTATTAAGTAGTTCTTCATCTGATTTTAGTAAATTTCCATACTCAGTTTTAATCTTCTCTGCTGCTATTGGAGGAGTGTGTAACATTACAGATAAATCATTAGTTATGTGGTTTGAACCAACAGGGATAAATCCATCATAGATTAATGAACTACCTTTATAACAAACAAACTCCGTCTTAGTAGCTCCAATATTAATTACTGTTGCTCCAAATTTTTTCTGTTGTTCATCTAATACTGATATTGCCGTAGCATAGCCATCTAAAACAAAATTATTAACTACAATTCCTGCCATTTTAAGTGCAGATTGAACATTTGTTAAAGCAGTCTTTTTTGCAGTTACTATATAAACAGATACTTCAAGTCTTGAACCATTCATTCCCAAGGGATTTTCTACATCAGCAGAATCATCAATTTTAAAAAAGATTGGTACTACATGTACTGCTTCATACTCAGGAATAATTGTTGCATTATATAAAGCCATTTGCATTACTTGATTTATCTCATTTTCAGTAATTAACCCATTTGGTACATTTACACTTCCAGAGCTTCTAACTCCTTTAGTGTATGCACCTGAAATAGAAACTACTGTTGAATCAATTGGCTCAGTAGTGTTTCTCTTCGCAATTAAAACAGCCTCTTTAATGCACTTAGAAGCTACTTCAATATTTGAAACAACCCCTTTATTAATTCCGTTACTTTTATATGAACCCGTTCCTAGGATATTGATTTTATAATCTAAATTATTTTTAGCAATTACTGTTGTAATGTTTGATGAACCAATATCAATTGCTAAAAGAGTTTTATTCAATTATTACTCCTCAAATTTGATTTCAGATTGAACTTCGTATCTATTTTGCAAGTTTTTAACAAAGTTATTCATTAACTCTTGATTTATTAAGTTGTTAATTGTTGCTCTTACAGTTTCATCCTTTGCAGGATCATAAGATGCTAATCTTGTATCGTTAATTTTATATAATACAATTTTCTCTCCAACTGAAATTTTACCCTTTTTTTCAGATAAAGAAAAAAGTTGATTTAAAAATGTTAATGCCTCTTGTGAATTTAAGCCTTTGATTTTATCAAAAGAGTTTCTTGAAACATATCCAATACTTTCACCTACAAAACTCTCTAATTGTTTAGAAGCTAAATTATTAAGTTCAATACTTTTTACCGCTTTAATATAATCAATTTTAGCTAAATCTTTTGCTTTTTCAAAAGATAATGCTTTTGATGGAACTTTATTTACTACTTTTAGAATAACATATTTATCTTTATGTAAAAAAGGTTTTAAAATATCACCTGGAATTGCATCTTTTATAGCTTTATTGTTTTCATCATATGCTAATTTAGATTCAAAAACAGTATCTTTGTTTTCAAACTCTTCTTCACCCTTTTTAAGACTTAAAAACTTTTTAAGAGCAGTTTTTTTAGTAAGTTTTACATTTAAAGCTCTGATAACATCCTCTTTAGCCTCCTCTAAAGATTTAATTTTGCCATCCTCTTTTTTGAAATCTGTTTTAAAATTTGTATAATATTCATTTATCTCTTCATCAGAAAATGTTTGTGATGATAAAGGTACTTCATCATATTCTAATTTAATAGCTGGTTGAGATCTATAGTTCTCTTTACTTGTTTCCCAATATTTTTTTACTTCATCTTCTGTTATATTTATAGTTATATCATTATTTGTCAAAATTTTAATTGAAATATCATCTTCTGAAAATAGTAATCTATTTAAAGATTTAATTTCATTGTTTTGAGCACTCAGATTAAAAATTTGTTCAACTTTTTGTAATAATAGATCTCTTTTTAACTGAGCTTCAAACTCTATTGGATTAGTTCTATTTTGATTTAAAACTTTAATATATGTATCTTTATCAAACTTTCCATCTTTAATAAAAGCGGGGATTTTAACTAATTGTTTAACAATCTCTTCATCTGTTACATCTAAGCCTAATTCATCAGCATATGATAAAATTAAATTTTTTTGAATTACTAAATTATAAGCTGCCTCTTTAAGTCTTAATTTATCAGCCGTCTCTTGATTAAACTCTTGACCAAAAACTTGAGAATATTGTTCAAAAAGTTGTGAATACTCCCTTTGATATTCATTAACACTTACTTTTCTATCTCCAACTAATGCTACTGTTCCACCTTTAGAACCATAGTCATAAGAACCCCAGCCAACAAAACCTGCACCAACAAACGCTATAGCACTTATCCAAATAGTAATTACAAGCCACTTTTTGTGTCTTTGCATCCAAGTTATCATAAAATAATATCCTCTAAAAATTTTTAGATATAATACAAAACAAATGCTTTTAAAGAGGTAAAGACAATTTATATTTTCTTTGATAGAAGGTCATTTATAACAGATTCTCTTTTAGTCGTTTCAATTCTTTTGCAAGCACTTTTAAAAGCTTCCTCTTCCCCAACAATAAAACACATTTTTTTAGCTCTTGTAATTGCAGTATATAAAAGCTTTGTATTATGCATAATATAGTGGGAAAAAGTCATAGGGATAAGAGCATTTTCATACTCCATTCCTTGAGTTTTATGTATAGTTAAGCAGTAAGCAAGAGATAATAATGAACTTAATTCATCAAACTCATAAAATACTACCATATCATCATTTGGATACAAAACAATACATTGATTCTCTTCAAAATCAAGTTTTATTATAAGCCCTAATTGTCCGTTAAAAACTCTTTTTTCTAAGAACTCTTTTGAACCAGCTTTATACATCAGCATAGTTTGAGATTTCATATTTTCATTTTTAATATGAATAACTTTATCTGTCATTTTATACTCATATAGTTTTGTTTGATATCCTTTTCCCTTTGTATGATTAAAAAGCGTTTGCATTTGCATATTTATATTTTCAACTCCAAGAACTCCAGCTTTCATAGGAGTAATTACTTGAAAAAGAGTCAAAGCTTTTGAAATATCTTTTTTCTTTATAAAATCATAATACCCTTGTATATAATAACTTGAAATATTAAGTATTGTACTTAATATATTCTCACTTATTTGTGCTCTAACATTTGAAAACTCCATCTGTTTTAATGAGTTCTTTACAGCATAATAGTTATCAATAGAAATATTTACAAACTTAAAATCTTGATACTCTTTTGCATATTCAGGAATATTTCCTTGTCTAATATCATTTGCTATAACTGCAATTGCTTGGTCATCACTTTGTCTATAAATTTTTGTTAATTTACAAATGGGGGCAAGTTCATATTTAATTGCATCTGCTAATATATTACCTGCTCCAATTGCTGGCAATTGTCCATCATCTCCAACAATAATAAATATTGTATCATCATGAATCTTTTTTGTAAGATTATAAAACATTACAGAATTTACCATTGATGCTTCATCAAGAAGAATTACCTTATGAGGGAAAAACTCTTTATCCTCATGTTTTACAAATAATGATTGTATTGTTGAACTATCATAGCCTGTTGTATCAGAGATTCTTTGACTTGCAATTCCACTTAGTGCGATAGCTATAATATCATCATATGAAACAATCTCTTCAAGAAGTTCAAGAACAGCCCTACTTGAAGTAGATTTACCAGTTCCAGCATAACCAATTAAAAAGAGTGTTTTATTACCTTCATTTATGATTTCAACTGCTTTTTTTTGTTCTTCACTTAATTTAAATCCTAAAGACTCTTCTTTTTTGTTTAAATATTCATCAAGATTGGCAATGATTTTTCTATTTAATTCCCCTTCTCTTCTTTGAAAAAAATCTAATATTCTCCTCTCTGCAAAATATAACATAGAAGGAGAGACTCTATTTTCATTTGTTTGAAATATTTCCTCTTCTACAAGCATTTTTGTAACTATTTTTTCATATAATTCTTCTTCATTATTAAAATGTAAAGAATCATCTAAAAGCTTATAAAGATGAAACTTATCAATAGAAGAGTTTCCATTATTATCACAAAACTCTTTTAATGTGTAGTTTATACAAGCAGTAACTCTAAACTCTGATTTAGAATCTATTCCAAGTGATTTAGCAATCTCATCAGCTCTTTTAAAACCAATACCTTTTATATTAATAAGAATATAGGGATTTTGTTTTATTTTCTCAATTAAATCATCTACTTCACTAAAGTGTGCATAGATTTTATTTATTAAATTTGAAGTTACACCAAACTTTGAAAGAAAAGTTCCAAGCTCTCTTAAGTGTTTAAATTTTTGCCAAGAAGAAACAATTTTCTCAAGTTTTTTCTCTTTTATTCCTTTAAAGTTTAAAAGCTCATTTGGTCTCTCATTTAATATCTCAACTAATTCATCTTCACTATATCTTTCAAGAAGTTCATGAGCAAACTTTTTTCCAATCCCTTTTACAATTTTTGTTAGGAAGAAAAACATCTCTGCTTCTTTTAATTCTAATGTTTGAAATTCAAACTGAACTCCATACTTTTTATGTGTTGTCCAGTTACCTCTTAAAAGAAGCTCTTCTCCAACTATTTTATCAATATCCGTATCAAAATAGACACCACAAATTTTTTGATTATTTTCTAATACAGCAATTATATATTTAGTTTCATCATTTTTATAAAGAACTTTTTTTAAAACTCCTGAGAGATTAAATAACTTCTCTTCTTGAATATTACTATTTTCAAACATCAATATCCATCATTGAATTTTAAGCTTTTATGTTTATCTTTTCTGTAAGAGTTCCTATTTTTCTCTTTTTGAAGAAGATTTGCTTCTTTTAGTAAGTCTTGCCTTTCATCTTCAAAATCTTTACTTGAATTTTCTACATATGATAAAGTCTTATTTATAAAAAATATCAATTGTATAAAATAATTTGAGTTTAAATGGACTTCTTCAGTTCTTTTTATATCTGAATAATTTTTAATTGTTCTCTCTTTAAATAGATTTGGATCAAAGTCTTCTAGTTTTAATAAAGAGACTGTTCTTGTAAAAAACTTCTCTAATACTCTTATGTATCTAATTCTTTTTTGTTTTTCGTGCATTATAAAATTGTATCAATATTTTTTAAAACTCTTGCAATAAGGGCTTTATTAGCATTTCTTACAACTAATCTGTCAATAAGTTTTAGATTTTCACTTATTGCTTTAATTAAATACTCTTTATTTTGAAGATTATGACATATAATAATATTTTGCATAAAAAACCTTTCAAAACTAAAATTTTGGTAATAAATCATTAAGACTCTCTAAGCCTAACTCTTCTAAATTTAAGTGAATTTGTCCCATTTTTTTAACTTTATTGTTCATAACAATTGGAGAAAAAATATTCATTGATGATTTAGAAACTTGTGCTTGAAGTACAAAAATATAAAAAATAGAAATATCACTTAAACTCTCAATTTCTAACTCATTTTGAAACTCATCAGGAAGTTCAAAAGAGAGAGATTTTAAAGCCCCAAAACTCATTAATTTTAAAACAACCCCTGTTTCAGTTCCTCTAATAACTGAAAAAAAATCATCTAATTTAGAAAACTCAAACTCCATTTCATCTTCACACCCATCAATAGGCACTACAACTTCATATTTCATCTATGTCCTTAATATTAAGTAAACAGATTTTACAAAAATTCATATTTTATGTCAATTAGCATATTATTATTTTATGATATACTTTGAACATGTTAGTTTCAAATAATAATCTATTAAATATCTTATTACCTAATAATAATAAAGTTCTAAATGATGCATTAAAAGATGCTGATGTAAAAACACTTAACAATCTTAAAAGTGGTGATACAACAGTTAGTAACATTTTAAAGAATCTTTTTAATGACTTAAAAACAGGTAATAAAACAAATAGTACAATTGAAAATATATTAAAAAACACAAGCCTTTTTAAAGATTTAGGAAGTTTCACTCAATCAATAACAACACTTCTAAATCAACTTAATAAAGACTCTAACCTAGCTAAATACAAACCTCTTTTACAAAATTTTTTAAAAGATATAACTACCTTAGATGATAACTCTTTAAAAGATATGATTAATAAATCAGGTGTTTTTTTAGAATCAAAGGCTTTAGAACAATTAACTAAGGGAACAAATCTTCCAAAATCAATAGAGACACTTCTTCTACAAATAAAAAATATTTTAAAAGATATTCCAAATATTGAAGCAAAAAAAATAGAAACACTTGTTGATAAAATTCTTCAAAATAGTAGTAATAAAACTCTAACTTTAAATAATGAATCAGTAAAATCACAACTAAATCAAGCCCCTAATTCACAAGATATAAAATCATTACTATCTATGTTACAAAACTTAACGAAAAGTGTTGGTGATAAACAACTTTCAAATTTAACTCTACTAACAAATAGTTTAAAAAATCTTTCAGACCAAGCACAGCTTATTGAATCAAAAATAAGTAACCAAGTTGAAGGAAAAAGTAGTATAAACCAGAATAATATCGAATCTGTAAAGCAAAATATTCTTACAAATACAAAAGAAACTTTAACACAATTAAAAACAGAACTTCTTGCTTATAAAAACACTACAAATATACCTACTTTATTAAAACAAATTGATTCCTTACTTCAATCATCTAACCTCTTCACAAAAAATGAAACAATGATTGAACCAAAAAATTTAATCAATCAATTAATTAATCTAAATGAAATAAAAACAGCATCTAATCAAAATCATAATATTGCTAATATTATAAATAATTTAAAAAATCAAGTTGAAACAATCTCTTTACTAGAGAATAAACTACTTCAAAATCAAAATATTCAAGTAGAAAAAACTCAACTAAACCAAGAGATTAATCAAACATTAAACTCTTTAAAAAATGAACTTACAAATATAAAAAATATTGATACAAAACTAATAAATCAAATAATTGATAAATTATTAAACTTACAAAATATTTTTAACAAACTAGAAATACCACTTGACTTAAAAAAATTTCAACAAAATATCTCAAATCAAAACAGTTTATCAACTAGTTTTCAAAGTAATTTCTCATCAAATGTAAATACTCTAATCTTATCGTTAAAAGAGCTTATCTCAAACTTAGGAACTAATCAACAAAATAGTTTCACCCTACAACAAAATATTATAAAGATTGTAGAGAAATTAGAAAATAGTCTAAATAGCTTTATGCAATTAAATACAAATAGTATAAATAAAGAGGAGAAACAAAACCAAAATCCTCTTCAAAATGATATGAAGACTCTTCTTTTACAAATTCAAGAGGAACTTAGTTCTAAAACTGATTCTAAATCACTTGATACAATTAAGCAAATAGATAAAATGATTACACAAGTTGAATATTTTCAACTTTTATCTATTACAACAAACTCAAATAGTGTTTATATTCCTTTTATTTGGGATATGCTTGATGAAGGTTCAATTTCAATGAAAAAACTCGATGAAGAAAAGTTCTATTGTGAAATAAACTTATCTTTAAAAGAGTTTGGACAAACTCAATTAATGTTAGCTCTTTACGATAAAAATAAACTTGATTTAACTATATATGCCTCAAAAGAGAGCTTTAAACAAACTATTAGAAAAAACTTTTTAAAACTAAAACAAGCACTTAATTCAGTTGATTTAATTCCAGTAAATATAAAAATCATAGATTTAAAAAAAGAGGAAGAGGCACAAAAAACACAATCCAATAATATTTATAATAATCAAACTTCTAACTTAGGCTTAGGTCTAGATATAAGGGTCTAAAATGAGAGATGATAAAATAAAAAAAGCAGTTGCTCTTGGATATGATATTGATGTAGATAATGCACCTAAAGTTATTGCTAAAGGAAAAGGGGAATTAGCAAAAAATATTATAAAAATTGCTCAAAACAATGAAATCCCAATAAAAAAAGATGAAGATTTAGTTGAACTATTAAGTGCAATTGAAATAGATAAAGAGATCCCTGATAGCATGTATAAAGCTGTTTCTGAAATTTTTGCTTTTATTTATGACCTAACTACATTAGAAAGAAAAAAGAGAGAATTTGAATCTCATAATCATTAATTAACTGTAAGTTCATTTATAATATAATCTCTAAAAAAATAAAGAACTAGCAATTAATGAAAATCAACAATTTTGATAATCCTATTTTTATATTCGCATTCTGTTGTTTTGCAATTATTACTAATGTAATATCTTCAATCCATTTTTTCCCAATTTTACTTCTTGGTATACTTTATATGGCCTTTTATGTAAGTTTAAAAAAGAGATATTACTATTCACTTTTTTATGTAATATTAACTGTATTTTTAATTGAAATAAATAATGGTTTTAAACCTTTATCAATTATTTTACTTATGTCTTTTACATATGTTTTTCTAACACCATACATAAAAAGAACCCTATCTTTTAATATTTTAAATAGCTATATTTATATGAGTGTATTTTATCTGGGTCTACTAATTTTATGGTCTATAAATAACGATGTTCAAACTAGTTTATACTATACGATTCTTATTAATGCAATTCTTGACTTTATAATCTTTGGATTATTGATATGAAAAGATTAAATTTTGTTTTAATATTTATAATAATCATATTATTAACACTTTTAATTAGAGTCTATTTTTTAAGTATTAAATCAAATACCTATTATGAAGAACTCTCAAAAAGAAATTATATTAAAAATATTTATACAGTTCCTAATAGAGGTATTATAAAAGATAGAAATGGTACTCCTTTGGCAATGAATACAATTGGTTTTTCTATCAATATTAAACCTCATTTAAGGTCATATAAAAACAAGAAAAAATTAAAAGAGCTTGTTAATTTAGTAAATAAACATTTTCCTGAATATACAAAAGAATCATTAATAAAAAAATATAAAAAACTTGACTCTTTATACAAACACGATTTTGTAAAAATAGTAGATTTTGTTCCATACGATACTTTTTTTGAAAAATATACAATTTTTAATTCAAATGATGCTATTAAAATTGAAGCAGAAGTAAAAAGAGTTTATCCTCACGGGAAAAATGCTTCCCATGTAATTGGTTATATAGGAAAGGCTTCTAAAAAAGATATAGAAAATAATGAGTTTTCAAAATATAGTGGAATAATTGGTAAAAATGGACTTGAAAAATTCTATAATGATAAACTTCAAGGAGAACTTGGAGAGAAAAAAATTAAAGTAAATGCACTAAATAAAGAGATTGAAACCTTAAGTGAAAAAGAGCCTTCAAGTGATAATGATTTAGAAACAACCATAGATATAAAACTTCAAAAATATATTCAAGAGATTTTTAAAGGAAAAAGTGGTGCAGTAATTGTTATGGATACAAACAATGGAGAAATACTTGCAGCAGGTTCATATCCAGAATATGATAACAATATCTTTGTTGATGGAATTTCTAATGAAGAATGGGAAGAATTAAGAAATGATTTTAATCACCCCTTTACAAATAAACTTGTAAATGGGAAATATCCTCCTGGTTCAATTATTAAGATGGGAATTGCTATCTCTTTTTTAGAAAATGGAATTAAACCTAATTTTACTGTATATGATAGTGGAGCAATTACTTTAGGAAAAAGAAACTTTAGATGCTGGAAAATGATGGGACATGGTCAAGTTGACTTTATAAAAGCTATTAGAGAGAGTTGTGATGATTTTTTTTATAAAGGAAGTCTAAGAATTGGTATAAATAAAATTTCAAATACCTTAGCAAAATATGGAGTTGGAAAACTGACAGGTGTTGATTTACCAAATGAGCACTATGGAACAAACCCCAATAAAGCATGGAAACAGGAAAAGTATAAGCAACCTTGGTATATTGGAGAGACTGTAATTACATCAATAGGTCAAGGTAAAATGTTAACAACACCTATGCAAATGGCAAGATATACAGCCTTCCTAGCAACAGGTAAACTTCCAAGACCACATTTCTCTAAACTAAATTATAAAGAACCTTTAGAGGTACAGCATAATAAAAAACATCTAAAAATGATGCAAATAGGAATGTATGAAGTCACTAACCATGAAAAAGGTACTGCTACAAAATATATAAAAGAAAACAAAATTAAAATTGCTGGAAAAACAGGAACTGCACAAGTTATTACAATTCCACAATCTGAAAAAGTAAGAATGAAAGAGAGTGAACTAGAGTATTATCATAGATCTCATGCATGGTTTACAACATATGGACCATATAGAAACCCAAAATATATAGTTACTGTAATTGTAGAACATGGAGGGCATGGAGGAGATGCAGCAGGTGAAATTGTTAGTAAAATTTATAATAAACTTTATGAATTAAAATATATAAAAGAGACTAAATAAACTTTTTTTCATAAAGCCTTAAAAGAATAAAACTAAAAACTATTGCTGCAATTAATCTTAAAACAACAATAACATATAAATTTGCACCAAAGATTACAAATAACAAAGTATCCTCTATAATAGCGTGACAAATCATCAAGAAAGTACCAATATAAAAAATATCTTTCTTACTAAGCGTTGAGTTTTGTGCCTCTTTTATTAAAACTCCTGCTCCATAAGTAATTCCTAAAAATACTCCTATAACAATAGAAAAAGATTTAGAGATATTCTTTTTAGAGTTTTTAATAAACTCTCTACTTTTTACAAAATCCATTAAAAAGATAATTAAAAAGATGAGTATTATAATTTTTATTGTTAAAGATATTGAATCTAAAAATGAGTTATAAAGAAGAGAAAATAAATTTTCATAAGATTTTACTTCTACACTTACACTTGAAATTGTTGTTGAAAAAAAAGAAAGAGGTAAAAAAGTTACAATATATGCTACTAAAAAGCCACTAACTACTCTTAATGCAACTGAATATGTAGTTGATAAACCAATTTTCTTCATAATTGCTGTTTCTACAATTAAAGAGTGACAAATCCCTAAAAAAACTGCTAAAATTGTCCACTCTTTGGCACTAAGATTAAGTGGTACTGCAAAAGCAATAGCAGCATATATATTTAAAAACATTCCACTAATAATACTAAGAGCTACCTCTTTAGGTAGATCTAATATGGAGGTTAAAGGTTCAACTAAAAATGACACATATGATAAAATATTATAAAAATATAAGAGTTCAGCAAGTATATAAATTGGAATTACTAATTTTATGATAATCCAAGCATTTTTTAAAGATGATATTAAACTTTTTTTATAATCCAACTTTTCTCTCTTTAATAAAAAAGGAATTATATCACATTAATAAAATTTTAGGTATTATAATTTTTTAATTTAGATGAGGACAATATTTGAAACTAATCATAACTCTATTGATTTTTTCTATTTCACTATTTGCAGCAGAAGAACAACTCCCTATTATAAATCTTTCAGTAGCAGCACTTGAAGAGCCTACACAATTTGTAAAAACTATTAATATAGCTATTATTCTTACACTATTAGTGCTTGCACCTACCCTTTTACTTATGGTTACAAGCTTCACAAGACTAATAATTGTATTCTCTTTATTAAGACAAGCTCTAGGATTGCAACAAACACCCCCTAATCAAATTATTATTTCACTTTCACTTATCTTAACTATTTTTATTATGGAACCTTATGCAAAAAAATCTTGGGAAGTTGCTATTCAACCCTATATGGAAGAAAAAATGGGTTATGAAGAAGCATTTGAAAAAGGAGTTAAACCCTTTAAAGAGTTTATGATTAAAAATACAAGAGAAAAAGATTTAGCCCTATTTTATAGAATTAAAAAAGAAGAAAATCCAAAAAATATCGATGATGTTCCTTTAACACTTCTAATGCCAGCATTTATAGTAAGTGAACTAAAAACTGCATTTGAGATTGGTTTTTTGATATTTCTACCCTTTTTGGTTATTGATATCATTGTTTCTTCTATTCTAATGTCTTTAGGTATGATGATGTTACCACCTGTTATGATATCATTGCCAATTAAAATTATCTTTTTTATAGTAATTGATGGGTGGGCTTTAATAATAGGTAATTTAGCACAATCCTTTAAATAAAAAAAATATTTATTTAATTACAACTTTGTTTTTACCACTTGCTTTTGCAATATACAAAGCTTCATCTGTTCTAATAATAAGTTTTTCTGCCGTATCAACTTCCTTAAACAAAGTAAGCCCAAAACTTGAAGTCAACTTTTTAATTTGAAAAAATCTATGATTCTCAATTCTAGTTTTTAAAATATTTGCAAATTGCATAATTAACTCTTCTGATGTATTAGGAACAATAATTAAAAACTCTTCTCCTCCCCATCTACCTAAGATATCAGATCTTCTAATTGATTTATTTAAAATAGAAGCAAACTCTTTTAAAACTTTGTCACCTGTATGATGACCATATGTATCATTTATTTTTTTAAAATTATCAATATCCAAAAGTATTAATCCAAAAGTAGTACTATATCTTTTAGAATAAGCTATTGATTCATCTAAAGCTTTATCTAACTTATGTCTATTATAAAGTTTTGTAAGCTTATCTGTTACAGATATTTTTTCAAGTTTCATTAGAGTCTTTTTTAGTTTTTTAGTTCTTTTATCTACTTCATACTCAAATTTTTCATTAACTACTTTTAGTTCAGTTATATTCTTTGATACACCAAAGATTCTTGTTAAATTATTCTCTTCATCTTTATAAGATAAAATAGTAGTATGCCAATAAGTTTTTTTACCATTTAAAATATGTGACTCTTCATAACTAATAGGCTTTTTAGTTTTAATACACGTTTCATACATTTGAGAAATCCTCTTATAACTCTCTTCACTAAGGAACTCTCTTATTGGAACATCTATTATCTGTTCAACTTTTAATGAAAATGTTCTTAATAACGCATCATTAACTTTTTCACCAATAAACTCATCACTCACTTTTTTTACTATAAACATATGTTCATTACTAGTATGCCAAAGTGTTCTAAAAAGTCTTAACTCACCAAATATTACTGGATCTTCAATCCAACTATGTTCAATCATTAAATACCTTACTTTCTAATACAAATAATTATATTATAAATAAGCAAAAATTATACTTTAAAAAAAAATTATTTTATTATATTTTTTTTTATAGTCATACAAAAAACTTCATAATGACCATTATATCGGGCTTATAATAATGAGTCATTAATCATAAATTTTATTGTATGAAAACTTTTATTGACTAGAATTAATTTACAAAGTATTAAAATGAATTGTTGATATTAAATAATATTCAAAGAACTTAGTATTAAGTCCTTTGAAGCTTAAAGTCATATAAAATAATATTATAAGTTTTTTAATAATATTACTATTACTATATTAAAACTAAAAAATATAAGATAAATACAACTAATAATTCTTTTTGAAGATAAATTAATCTTTTTTAAGTATAATCCCTTTTAAACAAGTATTGGAAAATGTAATGCATAAATTATTCTTATATTTAACACTGATATTATCATTAGTAAATGCACAGAATATTGATTATGATTTTGTAATAAATGAAACAATAAAAAACAATAAAAAACTTAAAACAAATAGACTAAATATTCAAACTTCAAAACTTGATATAGAAAAAATAAAAGCTACTTCTTATGGTAAATTAGAGTTTAAACATGAAATGAGTAGAACAAATCACTCTGGGTATGTTTTTAATTCTAAATTATCTTCAAGAGAAGCAACTTTTAGAGATTTTGGTTTTTCTCAAATGAATGAAGGTATTGATACCCAAGCAAAGGATTTAAACTATCCAAATACAAGAAACAATTTTAATACAAAAATTACTTATGAAATTCCTCTATTTACAGGTTTTCAACTATCAATCCAAGAAGAGATTTTAAAAATAGAACAAAAAGCAGAGGAATTAAAATATAATCTTGATGAAAAATTTTTAGAAATTGAAGTTCTCAAAGCATATAATAGTGCAGTTGTTGCAAAAAAGTTTATTGAAGCTACAAATAAAGCAAAAGAAGTAGCCTTTGTATTTGTAAACTCAGCAAGAGAGTTTTATAAAGAAGGTTTAGTTACAAAAATTGATACAAAACAAGCACAAGTCCATGCTCTCAATACTCAAAGTAAATTAACTGAAGCTAAAAATAGATTTTATATCGCAATTGCATATCTTAAATTTCTTAGTTCAAATGAAAATATTACAAATGTAAAAGAGTTAAAAGGTTTTAAACAAAATGACTATAAATTAGAAAATCTTTATAAAATAGCTTTTGAAACTAGAGATGACCTAAAACTCGTAAAAAAATATAAAGAGGGAATGAAAAAAAATATTGACTTAAAAAAATCCTCTTTTTATCCACATATCTATTCATATTTAGAGTATGGAATAAATGACAATACTCTTAATTTAAATAGTGACAAAGACTATTATATGGCATTAGTTGGAGTAAAATATACACTTTTTGATAATAGAAGAGATATTGATAAACAAAAAAGCCAAATAGAGTTTAAAAAAACTATTTTAAACCAAACTCAATTAGAAGATACAATTAAATTAGAAATAAAAAAAGCTTTTTTAAATCTAAACTCGAAAATAAAAATATATAAAGAAAAAAAAGAAACAAAACTATTAGCCTATGAAGTTTTAGAACAATCAAAACTAATGTATAAAAATCAACTAATCTCTATGACTGAACTTCTAAAACAAGAAGCAATATATAGAGAGAATGAAGCAAGTTTAATAATGGCAAGTTACGAAAAAGCTTTAGCACAAGCACAATTAAAATTAATTGTTGGAAAAAACTTAAGAGAATAAGAGATGAAAAAACTATTAGCAACTATTTTTATTATCGTTTTAAATATAACTATTGCACAAGCCATAGAGCTTAGTGGAACTGTAATATCAGATAATGAAAAGATAATTAGTAGTAGATATATGGGTTTTATAAAAAATGTTTATGTAAGTGAAGGAGAGTTTGTAAAAAAAGGTCAAACTCTTTATGAGATAGATTCATCAAATATAGATAGCAAGAAAAAAGAGGCTTTATATAGTTTAGAAATACAAAAAAACAATTATGAAAATGTTAAAACAAACTATGAAAGATATAAAAGATTATATGAAAAAGATTTAGTCCCTAAATATGATGTGGAACAATTAGAACTAAAGCTTAAAAATATTAAAAATATGATATCAATTGCAAAAGCAAAAATAAAAGAGATCAACAATCAATACAGCTACCTTAAAATAACTGCACCTAATGATGGTTTAATTATTAAAAAAACAATAAAAACTGGAGAAATGGCAATGCCTTTATCTTCTGCTATAACTCTTTCAGATTTAAATAGTTTAAAAATAAAAACTAATATAAATGAAAGTAATTTAAGCAGAATAAAAATTGGTCAAAAAGCTAAAATAGTTATTGAATCTTTAAACTTTGAAACTCAAGGAAAAATCAGTTCAATAATTCCAAATATCCAAGATACAACTCACTCTTTTATAATAAAACTATCTTTTGATTTAAAAGATAAAAAGATATATCCTGGAATGTATAGTAAAATTTTTTTAGATTTGGAATAAAATAAGATGAATAATCAATTAAATATTGCAGGAAGACTTGCTAAAACCTTTATTGAACATCCCTTAACTTTTATATTAAGTCTATTTATACTTATTTTAGGTTTTCTTTCACTAGAGTTTATGCCAAGGGAGGAAAACCCCCAAATCAAAGTTAGTGGAGGAGCAGTTATTGTTGCTCTACCAGGAGCAAGACCAAGTGAAATAAAAAAGGTAATTATTGAGCCTTTAGAGAAAAAAATTCGTGAAATAAAAGGAATAGAACATATCTATTCATATGCTAAAGACTCAATAGGAATCGTACAAGTTCAATATTTTATAGGAGAAGATAAAGAGGAATCAAATCTAAAACTATATAACCAAGTAATGAGAAACATTGACCTTTTACCCAAAGGAGCAATGCAACCAATTATAAAAACAATGGATATTGATACAGATATTCCAATTGCAACCATTGCTTTTTATTCTAATAAAATATCTCAAACAAAATTATATAAAGAGATAAGTGATATCGCTTATGAAATAAATAAAATTAATAACGTTGCCTTAGTTGATTTAAAAGGTGAGAAAAAAGAACAATACAATATAGAAGTTGATGCAAATAAACTCGCTGCTTATAATATATCTTTAGGAAAAATTGTAAAACAGATTAAAGATTTATCTTTAACAACACCTTATATTAACTCAAATAATAAAAGCTCAAGTTTAACTATTCTTGGTATTAAACATGCAATTGAATCAAAAGATGATTTAGAGAATATAATAATTTCATATAACTTTAATACACCTATTTACTTAAAAGATATTGCAAAAATTTCAAAAAGCTATGATATACAAAATAAAAAAGAGGCTCTACTTTATACAAAAGAGCATAAAGAAGGTTTAGAACAAATCACCATGACTATTTCTAAGCTAAAAGGAGCAAACTCAGTAATTATTACAGAAAATATTTTTTCATATATCCAATCAATTAAAGATGAACTTCAAAAGAAAAACATTAAATATGTTATAACAAGAGATGATGGATATACAGCTAATAATGCTGTTAACTCTCTCGTTCAAAATCTTTTAATCTCAATCTTAATTATTGCTATTTTATTAATATTTTCATTAGGATTGAAAGAGGCAATAATTGTTTCTCTACTAGTTCCTATGATTTTGTCATTAACATTATTTATTGGCTTTTTAATGAATGAAACTATCAACAGAATTACTCTATTTGCACTAATTGTCTCTCTTGGAATGTTAGTAGATGCTGCAATTATTGTTATTGAAAATATTGTAAGACATAAAAAAGAGAATAGAGGTAAAAAAGATTTAAAAACAATCTCAATTAATGCCACAAATGAGATTGGAAATGCAACTAATATTGCCACTATTGCTATTATTATGACTTTTATTCCCATGTTTTTTGTTGGAGGGATGATGGGTCAATTTATGCACCCTCTTCCTGTATTTGTACCTATTGCACTAATTGTTTCTCTTTTAGTTGCATATATTTTTACTCCTTATTTAGTAAAAAAATTTTTGTAAAGATATAGTATGAAATTAGAAAAATTTATTTTTGATATTATTCAAAGTCCTACAAAATCACTTATGGTATATTTAACTACTTTAATACTATTTATTTTAAGTATAGCAACTTTTCCAACTGAAATTATAAAAGCAAAAATGTTACCAAGTAAAGATTCTGATAGTTTCTCTGTTTATGTAGATTTAGAAGATGGAAGTTCTACAAAACAGACAAAAGAGGTAACATCTTGTATTTCTGAAAAACTAATTACAAAGAACATAGTTACAAATGTTTCTGTATTTATTGCAGAAGGACAACCTCTTGATTTTGCTGCATTAGTAAAACAAAGTTCACTAAAAGATAAAGAGTCTCAAGCTGAAATAATTGTAAATATAAAAAAAGCAAAATATAGGGATATTACAAGTTATAACTTTGTTAGCTCAATTAGAGAGGAACTTAAAAGCTGTTCAAAATATAATGCAAATATAAAACTTATTGAACTACCAGCTGGACCTCCTGTACTTGCCTCTATTGTTGCTGAAATTTATGGTGGTAATTCTTTTGAAAATAGACGAGAATTTGCCAATAAAATAGCTAAAATATTAAAAAAACAAAAAAGTCTAGTTGATATAGATGTGATGGCAGATAGTAGTTTTAAGAAATTTGAAATAATTCTAGATAATAATAAAATTATAAAAAGTGGCTTATCCATTGAACAAGTAAAAAATACTCTTTATATTGCTTATGAAGGAATAACTTTATCTGTTGTAAACTCAAATGACTCCCAAAGTCAAATACCTATTTTTTTAAGATTAGATGAAAAAAGAGTTTTTGATAAAAATAGTAAAAATGCAATAATTGACAAACTATCTAAATTAAAACTAATAAATATAAATGGATTAACAGTCTCTTTAGGTGAATTAATAAAAATAAAAGAGGAGACAAAAGAACCTACTTTTACATCAAAAAACTTAAATCCAGTGATAAATGTTATTGCTGAAACAGATAAAAATAGTCAAATTTATCCACTACTTGATGCAAGAAATAGACTTTTAAACTTTTTTGATACTAATTATAAGGTAATAAAATCAGATATGTTAAATTTAGAGTTTATTGATAAAAAAACAGGTGAAAAATTTAAGCTTGTTTGGGATGGAGAGTTAAAAGTTACTATCGATACTTTTATTGATTTAGGTGGTGCTTTTATAATTGCTCTGGTACTTATTTTTTTTCTAATGGTTGTTTATTATAAATCATTTGCAATTTCAGGAGGAATAGTTTTAGCTTCATTTATTTCAATTATAGGAGTAATCTTTGCTCATATAGTTATGGATATGATAACTACTGATACCTTTTACTTAACAGCAACTTCACTTATTGGATTTATTGGACTTATTGGCATCAATTCAAGAAACTCTACTCTTATTATAGATTTTACAAAACAATTAGTTGAAAATGAATCTCTTACTTTAAATGAGGCAATAGCAAAGGCAACAGCTACTAGATCTAAACCCATAATTCTTACAGTTTTAACAATGGTATTTGCTTCATCATTACTCGCAACCGATGCAGTTTTTGGAGGACTTGGAGTTGCACTTATAGGAGGTACATTAATTTCATATATAGTTTCAATGTTTTTTGTACCTGTAATTATTAGAAATCAAATGAAAAAGATAATTAAACAAAAAAAGAGTTAAGAAAAGAAATCCTCTTTATCTTGCTCTAATTTAAATTTAATTTTAAAAGTCGCTCCATCTTTGTTATTTGTTACACTTAAAAAACCATTACAATGTTCATTTATAATCATTTTACTCATATAAAGACCTATTCCCGTTCCCTCTTTATTTTTTTTTGTAGAAAAATATGGGTCAAAAATTTTATCAATAATCTTTTCTGGGACACCACCCGCATTATCACTAATTTTAACAATTGCAAAACTATCCTCTTCATAAGTTTTTATTTTAATTAAAGGATTTTCAACTTTTTTTTCTAAAAGTGCATCTTCTGCATTTTTTAATATATTTAAAATTACTTGACTAACTTCATTTGTATATAAATACATTTTACTATTGCAATTTAAATCTAAATTAACTTTTATATAATTAGAATCTAATGAACTTTTCATAATTAAAATTGAACTATTAATAATCTCCTCTAAAGTTACATTAGTTTTCTCTTTATCAGTTTTAAAGAAGTTCCTAAAATCATCTATTGTCATTGACAAATGGTGAGAATAGTTAGATATTAAATTAATCTCATCTTGAAGTTCACTTTTTGATATTTCATCTCCTATCAAAAGCTTTATCATAATATTGTTTGTAGTTGCTGAAATTGCAGCTAACGGTTGTCTCCATTGATGTGCAATCATTGAAATCATCTCACCCATTTGAGCAAGTCTGTTTTGTTGAATTAATTGTCTAGTTTTCTCTTCATTTTTTCTAACCTCTTCTTCAACTCTCTCTTCTAACTTGTGAGTTAAAATATTTAACTTCTCTTCCATCTTTTTTCTATTATGAATATCTCTTAGAACAATATGTATAATATCTTTATTATTAATAATTAAAAATGTAGTAACTACTTCTAACCAAATTAATGAATTATCTGCCTTTTTATATACCATTTCAAATATATCACTACCTTTTAGAAGACACATCCTAAACCTTTCATTTATTTTATCTAATGATAAAGTGTTGTCTGGCTGAAAAGGTGGGAAAAAATCTTTTAGCTCTAGTTTAAAAAAACTATCTTTATTTTCATATCCAAGTATATTAAAAGAAACTTCATTTGAATCGATAATTTTTTTACTGTGTATATCATATAAAAATATTCCGTCTGAAGATTCATAATAGATTTTCTCAAAAAGTTCTTTTTGTTTTGCAAGCTCTTTTGTTTTCTTCTCAATTTCATTATTAGCTTCTTGCAATTGTTTATTGTGCCTATTAAGAATATATTGTCTATATATTAGAATTAATATAATAATAAGTGAAATAAAGCCCATCTTTAAAAACTTTGAGTAATCTGTAATATTTTCATACTTAACAGATAACCACTTATTTTTTATAGCATGTTCCTCTTTTTTTGAAACCTTATTTATTCCTTTATTAATAATGCTAACTAACTCTGACAAATCATCCCTTACCATAATTCTAACATCAAAGTTAAATTCAGTAAGTCCTGAAATTTTTATATTATCAAAATTATAACGTCCAATCATATGTGAAAGAATAGGTAAAATATCTATAACTGCATAGACATCCCCTTCCGAAAGAAGTTTTAATGCTAGATTTGTATCTTTTACTTCAACAAACTTTATATCAGGATATTTTTGTTCTAAAAGTTCAAAAAAACTATACCAACTGCTAACTGCCACTTTTTTCCCTGATAATGTTGCAATTTTTGAAATATATCTTTTATCATTTGTTGTCGCAACAGCAATAGGATAGGAGAGATAAGGTTTTGAGAACTTTGCATATTTAAGCTTCTCTTCTGTCATTGAAGTGGAAATTGTAATATCAGCTTTTTTTGTTTTTATAAGAGATAACACTTCATCAAAATTCTTTACTACTCTACACTCTGCTCTTATTAAACTATTTTTCTTAATAACCTCCCAATAATCAATTGCCATACCAATAACATTATTACCTTTAAGCTTAAATGGAGACCAAGTATCTGCTATTACACAATCAAAGTCATTATGATTAGTTAAAAAATCCTTTTCAGTTTTTGATAAAGAGTCTGATATTCCATAATCAATCTCTTTATCAATATAGATACCTATCCATTTATCATATAAGTCTTGCCACTCTTTTTTTGTTATATATCTTAAACTTTTTTGAATAATACTATATAAAAGTACATCCTCTTTTACAACTCCAAATCTTAAGTCTGTACTCTTAAGATTTGGAAGATCTAAATTTCCTAAAACCTTAATATTTATATACTTATTTCTTTGTATTGCCATTTGAGTATCAAAAAGATGACCTAAGATAATATCAACTTCTCCAAAAGCTAATGCTTTAAGTTTTTCATCAAAGCTATCATACTCTTTTATTTCAAATAGTTCTAGCTCTTCAATCTGTTTTTTATAAAATATATTTTTTGTATTTCCTAATTTTTTGCCTATTAAAGAGTTTAAATTACCATCATAACTATATAAATCTTTTCTTGAAAAAATCACCAATGGAATTTCAAAATAAGCTTTTGTAAAATTAGTAAAAGGGAGTCGACTTTGTTTAAAAGAGATGGAATCAATTAAATCTACCTCTTTATTTTTAAATTTTTCGATATTTTTTGACCAATTATCTACCTCATATTTGAAGGTTAAACCACTTTTTTTTGAAATAAGTTCTAAAATATCATAAGAGTATCCAGAAAGTTTATCATTGTTTTTAAAACTAAAAGGAACAAAACTAGGTAGCATTGCTACTTTAAATTCTTTGCTTTTTATATAAGATTTCTCTTCTTCTGTATAATAGCTATTTGCAATTAAATTGATATTTAGAAGTACAGATAAGCAAAGAATCTTTACTAATGTTTTCATAAATCATAAACCATTGCTATTTCATCACATATTGGAAAATGTTTACAACGGATACAATCTGCCCAAATTTTATGTTCTGGAATCTTCTCCTTTTCAATTTCATAAAAACCTAAACTTTCAAAAAAAGCTTTTTCATAAGTTAAAGAAAGAATTTGTTCAAGTCCAAGCTTTTTCCCTTCATTAATACAAGCTTCAACTAATCTTTTTCCTAGCTTTAAACCTCGAAATTTTTTAGATACAACAAGACTTCTAACCTCAGATAATCTTGCTGAATGAATATGCAACGCAGTAAAACCTGCCATCTCTCCATCCACTTCAACAACAGTATAAGATCTTATCGTATTAGCCATTTCATCTTCTGTTCGTAAAAGAATAATTCCCTTTTCAACTTCTTCTTTTACAAGTTCTTGCATATCTACAATATGAGATACATCAGGCTTAAAAAAATTAATTTCCAAATAGATATCCTGTAATTTTATTTTGTAATTGTTCTAAACCTTTTTTTTTAAGGTTTGAGATAAAAATACCATTAGGGTATTCTCTTTTCAATTTTTGTAAATCATTCTGTTTTAATTTATCAATCTTTGTAAAGGCATGAATAATAATTTGATCACCTCTTTTAATCGACTCTAAAAAAGCATCAACATTTTTATCAATTTCAAGTTTAGGATGTCTTGAATCAATAAGATGTACAAAAATTTGTAAACAAGCTCTTTGTTCTAAATAACCTGTTAAATTTTTATTCCAATCTTTTTTTAAACTCTTAGATACTTTTGCATATCCAAAACCAGGTAAATCAACAAATCTTGCATAAAGATATGGTAACTCTATATTTTCAGTTTTAAATTTAATATCAAAATAGTTAATTAACTGAGTTTTTCCTGGTGTAGATGATGATTTTGCTAAACCTTTTCTATTTGTCAATGTATTTAAAAGTGAAGATTTTCCAACATTACTTCTTCCTAAGAAAGCAACTTCTGCTTTATCGGGGCTTGGTGAATCTACTATACTTTGTGCAGAAGTTAAAAATCGTGCATCAACTATCTTCATACTATTTATTACCATTTTCTATATTTAAAATAAATCTAACTGGCTTATTTACAGTACCAGTTACTTTGGCAACACCCGTAGTTTGATTTATCATAATTTTATCACCAAATAACTCTCTATCTTCAACAACCTCTTTTAAATACCCACTGCCAATTATAGTGTACTCTTTTTCAGTAGGTAAATATATGACTTTTTCTCCTTTTCCTTGATACTTTTTACCTTGTGAGAAAATCTCAAAATATACATTTCCTATTGCAACATACTTTAAAGGTTCTTTGGCTTTTCCTTTTGTATTTGGTTTTACATAAACTTCTAATTTATCAGAATTTAACATATCTTTATTCATAAGTAATTTAACATTACCCGTAAAAATAGATAGACCTTGTGCATCATTTGTTTCAAAATTTAACGCATCAATAACTAATTTTTCTGTTTGTGCAAATAAACTAGTTATACATATTAACAAAGCTATAAATATTTTCATTTTTTACCCTTTACAACCTCTATTTCAAAATGTGCATCTTTTGCTTTCATATAATATTTATTTAAATCTAAATAAATATCTTTTCCTTTAATATAATTATTAAAATAAGTACCTTCAAAAGGTAAAGTATTTGTTGCTACTTTTGTTTTTGAATTATACATTAATTCATCAGTATCCAATGTAATATAGTTATTTCTTTTATATTTAACATTATTTAAAAAAGTAAAATTATTCTCTTTTTTAATAATTACATCAGAATAAAGAACATCTGTAATCTCATTTAACTCTTTATCCTTTCCTTTTAATGTTAAAACACCTTTATGCATTACATCTTTTGATTCAAATCTTAATACTTCTTCAGCATAAATGACTCTATTCATACTAGTAGGTGTTAGTGTATACATTGTAGAATCACTAAATGTTAAAATAGGTATATCCAATGTTGTATTTTTTTTACTTACTTCTTTAACTGGTATAAGATAACTTATAATAGAAAATAATAAAAGAACAAATACAAAACCTTTTATTGCCATACCTTTAAAAATTCCTCTTCAATACCATCTTCTTTTATAATATATTCAATCATCTCTCTTACTGCACCATTTCCGCCAGAATTTTTGCATCTAATATTTACAACAGAATTTAAATAATGACTTCCATTAGCAGGAGTAAATGCTAAGCCAACTTTTTTTAACATTTTAAAATCATTCAAATCATCACCAATTGCGGCAACTTCATTCCAAGAGATATTCTCAATTTTCAAAACTTTTTCTAATACTTCCTCTTTATTATGAATCTTTTGATAAAGATGTTCTATTTTTAAATCATTAGCTCTTTGTTCAACCATTTTTGACTCACGTCCAGTAATTATAGCTGCTTTAAGACCTAATTTTTTTGTCCAGGTTGCTATTGCTAAACCATCACTTACATCAAATGATTTAAGCTCTTCACCAGAGCTTGTATAAATAATCTTTCCATCAGTTAAAGTACCATCAACATCAAGAACAATAAGCTTTATCATAATAAACCTTTTGTACTTGGCACTCCAAGTTTTTCATTTTTTGTCATTGCTCTTCTTAAAGCAACAGCAAAGGCTTTAAAACTTGCTTCTAAGATATGATGTTTATTTCTTCCTCTTTCATTTATAATATGACAAGTTAAGCCTGAATTCATAACTAAAGCATGAAAAAACTCTTCAGCTAATTCAACATCAAACTCTCCAACTTTTCCACTTAAATTTACTTCATAAACCAAAAAAGGTCTATTTGATAAATCAAGAGCACATGTCGTAGCTGCTTCATCCATTACTACAGTTGCATTTCCATATCTCTCAACATTCTCAATTGGAAAAATCTCATCTTTTAAAGCTTTTCCTAAAACAATTCCACAATCCTCCACTGTATGGTGAGCATCAATATGTAAATCCCCTTTACACGATAATTCAATATCTATACCACTATGCTTTGAAAAAGCCTCTAACATATGATCAAAAAAACCTACACCAGTACTAATATTTGAAGAACCATTTCCTGAAATATCAACTCTACAATTAATATCAGTCTCTTTTGTTTTTCTTGCTAACTCTGTCATAATCTTTCCTACTATTCTGCAATAATCATTGCTGAACTTAATCCATTTTTCTCTTTAAAATCAATTGCCTCTTGTTCTGATCTAAATCCAGCAATCCAAACTCTATTTAAATCTGTACTTTTAATAATGACATTATACCTATCTTCTATTACTGATTCAAATTTTCTTTTTGTTATTTTAGCACCTTCCAATCTACTGAAAGCTCCAACTTGAACAAAATATTTTCCAACAGTTGCAGTTTGCTCTTTTTCTACTTTAGTTCGAGCAATCTTTGCATTAAATCCTAATACAGTAACTTTAACTTTTACAGTACCTTTTTTAACCATATCAATTGCATGTGCTGCTTTATTTGAAAGATCAATAATCCTTCCTGCAACAAAAGGACCTCTATCATTAATTCTTACAACAGTTGACTTTCCATTCTCTAAGTTATCAACTCTTACCATTGTATTCATCGGAAGAGTTTTATGAGCTGCTGTCATTGCATACATATTATAAACCTCACCATTTGATGTTTTTTTAGCATGAAAATTTGGACCATACCAAGATGCAATACCACTTTGCACATCTCCTACTTTTGCCAATGTTGGATAATACCACTTACCAGCAATTTTATAAGGTCTCATTGTTGCTCTATGCATAGATTTTGAATTTTTTATCTCTTGTGTTGGAACCTCTTTATAAACTCTTTTATTATAAATTCCTCCACTACTAGTACTTTTAAAAGAACATCCTGTAAATAAAATTGTAACAGAAGATACTGATAAAATAGAATATTTAAATTTATTACCTAATAACAAGTCTATCTCCAATTTTTAATAATGTAGTTTTCATATTGTTCCTTTGCATAATCTTTTTTGCATCAACTTTATATTTTTTAGCAATAGAGTACAAAGATTCACCACTTTTAACTACATGCTTTTTTTTAAACCTATCTTTTGAATAATCATATGTAAAAAGATTTATTTTACCAACCATATCATTTGGAATAGGAAGTACAATTTCTTGTTTTATTGATAATTTTGAACTATTCAAATTATTATGCTCCTTTATCATTTTTAAAGGAACTTTATACTTTTTAGAAATGCCATAAAGAGAATCTCCACGTCTTACAATATGAATTGCATATTGAGTATCAGGAATAGTCTCTTTCTTTTCATTATATCTTGCTAATCTACTATAAGGAATATTAATTGGATAATAAGTTTCATAAGGAGGAACAATTCCTTGTTTTAAATGCTTATTTAATTTATGAAGCTCATCATATGACATACCTATTGTTTTTGCAATATTTTTTAAATGTAGTCCACCTTTAACAGGAACTGTTGCAACAGTAGTAGAAATTCCCATATTTAAAAGATGAGAATTCTCTTCATTTGTAATAAAGCTTTTAGAGTTTAACATAGCTAAAGAGATGATTTTTCTAATATATCTTCTACTCTCTTTAGGAAGATATTGTCTATCCATTCCTTTTTGTTCTTTAAGAAGATAAGTTAAATCTGGTTCAACTCCCCAACTTGAAATCTCATTATAGATCTTTCTAATCTTATAAAAAGAAGTTCTTCTTTCTTGATACTTTTTAATATATTCTCTATACTCTTTTATCTTTTTTGAATTTTTTTCTTCTGGATTTTCTTCTACATATATATCAAGAATAGCCCTTGTTAAGGCTTCAATTACTCTTCCTTCACCACAATTATAAGCAATTGCTGCTAAATACCATTTATCAAATTTGTTATATAAAGAGTTTAAATAACTTGCAGCAGCAACAGTAGATTTTACTAAATCCATTCTCTCATCAACATAGATATCATTTTTTAAACCATATCTTCTCCCTGTTGAATACATAAACTGCCAAAGACCAGTAGCTTTTACATTTGATCTTGCATCAATTGTAAAATTTGATTCAGCCATAGCCATATATATAAAAACATCAGGAATTCCTTCTTGTTTTAATATATCTTTTACTCTAGGTACAAAAAGAGAGGCCTCATTTAATTTCGTAACATAATGATTTGAGTTTCTTCTTAAATACTGTTGATATACTTCTTGTAATTTATAATCTGTAATAAAAGAGGAATTAATATCTAAATCTTCTAATACTTGGATATCTCTTTGAGAAAAATTTGAACCTACAAGTGAAGCATAAGAATAAATAGAAAAAACCAAAAAGAAAACTAATAATTTTTTCAAATTATAATCCTATTTCTTAAAATAGGTCATATTTTATCTAAATAATGCTAGAAAACTGCTTAAATAAAGTAACTGCATTATTTGTAGTGAGTTTTTGGACTTCCAACTCGTCCATATCTAAAAGCTCTGCAATCTTTTTTATGACATACTTTGTATAGTATGGTTCATTTCTTTTTCCCCTATGTGGATGGGGTGTTAAATATGGTCCATCTGTTTCAACTACTAACTTATCTAATGGTATTTTAGGTAAAACTTCAATAAGTTTTTTTGCATTTTTAAAAGTTAATACTCCACCAATACCAAAATAGAAGTTATGTTCAGCAAGAACCAATAAGTGTTCACTTGCATTATAGCAATGAAGTACTCCACCTACCTCTTTTGCATTATAATCCATAAGAATTTGTCTTGAATCATTTGAAGCATCTCTAATATGAACAATTAAAGGTTTTTTTACTCTTTTAGCAAACTCAATTTGAGAGATAAAAACCTCTTTTTGTTTCTCAATATAAGCTATTTTTTCATCTTCATTTTCAGGAAGTCTATAATAATCTAAACCACACTCTCCCACAGCTATACATTTTGGATGTTCAATAAATTTTTGCATAATTACTTCATCATACTGTTCAGCATCATAAGGATGAATGCCAACTGCGAAAAAAACTTCATCATATTTTTGAGCTAATTTAATCGATTGAGGTAGATCATTAAAATCTGCACCAGGAATTAAAATAGCTTTAATTCCATTTTCCAATGCACGATTTATTACATCCTCTACATCATCGTAATATTGTTTATTATCTAAGTGACAATGAGTATCAATTATTATGAGAAATGCCTTTTTTCAATAAGATTAATTAATCCATTGATATCTTTAACATCGTCAGATTTAATCCATGCGTCTATTCCAAAGTTTTTAAATGCCTCATAATCACTCTCATCATCTAAAATTGCAATTGAAATATATTTTTCAGCACAAGCTTCAGCTTTGTTTTCTTCAAAATCAAAAATTGTATTAATATCAATAATAACAATCTCTGCATCACCTGAACTTCCACTTTGAAAATATTCAACCTGATGCCTTGAATCAATTAGTGACTCGTCTAACTCACAAAATGTAACTATTTTCATTAATATCTCCTCTCAAATTTCTCTAATTCTATCAAAAAAATAATAAATATTCTACAAAATATATCTTGCACTATCAACATTATCTATGATATTATCTAATTTTTCTTCTACAAGTTCTTTAGTAATAATGACTTTTTCACCTGCTTTTTCATCAGCTTCATAAGAAATATCTTCAATCACTTTTTCTATAACAGTATGAAGTCTTCTTGCTCCAATATCTTCTGTTTTTTCATTTGCACTAACTGAATATTTCGCAAAAGCTCTTATTGAATCATCATTAAACTCTAACTCTACATTTTCAACAGCGAGCAATGCTTTATACTGCCTTAAAAGAGAGTTTTTAGTATTTGTTAAAATTTTATAAAGTGCCTCTTCATTTAAGTTATCAAGTTCAACTCTTAAAGGAAATCGCCCTTGAAGCTCTGGCAATAAATCAGATGGTTTAGAAACATGAAAAGCACCTGCGGCAATAAAAAGAATATGGTCTGTTTTTATAGAACCAAATTTAGTATGAACGGAACTTCCTTCAACAATAGGAAGTAAATCCCTTTGAACTCCTTCTTTACTTGGATCTTGATTCTGATTTTTAGAACCTGTTGCAATTTTATCAATTTCATCCAAGAAAATAATTCCACCATTCTCTGCTCTTTTTATAGCTTCAAGTTTGATAGTCTCTTGATCTAATAACTTTTCACTAGCCACATCTTTTAATAAGACTTTTGCATCTTTGATACTTACCTCCTTTTTCACTTTTTCTTTATTTAAGCCACTTAACATCTTACTTAAACTCTCTTGCATTGAACTCATTTCAAGAGGAAGCGATGAGTCTATAATCTCAATATGAGTCTTCTTAGGTAACTCTATTTCAATTTTTTTGTTATCTAAATCACCTGCAAGAAGTTTTGCTTCTACAGTATTATATGCTTTAATAAAAGACTCTTTCGCTGAGTCAGTTGCTAAATCAGGAAGAGGAGGAACTAATATCTCCATAATCTGCTTATTTACCTCTTCATCAATTTTATCTTTAATTTTGGCTTCAAACTCTTTAGTTACTAAATTAATTGACTCATATACTAAATCTCTTATCATAGATTCAACATCACGTCCCACAAAACCTACTTCTGTATATTTAGACGCTTCTACTTTAATAAAAGGCAATCCCATCATTTTTGCAAGTCTTCTTGCAATTTCAGTTTTACCAACACCAGTACTTCCTATCATTAAAATATTTTTAGGCATAATCTCTTCTTGAAGTTCTGGTTCGACTTTCATTCTTCTATATCTATTCCTAAGTGCTAAAGCAATTGTTTTTTTAGCATTTTCTTGTCCAATAATATAGTCATCTAGATATTCAACAATCTGTTTTGGTGTTAAATCCATATGTTATTAATCCTCAATCTCTAATATTTTAATATTTTGATTTGTATAAATACAAAGTTCACCTGCTATCATTAAAGACTCTTTTACTAAATCAACAGGTTTAAGTTCAGAGTGCTTAGCAAGTGCTCTTGCAGCTGAAATTGCGAAATTACCACCTGAACCAATTGAAGCTATACTTCCATCTTCTGGCTCAACAACATCACCTGTTCCGCTTAAAATAAAAATATGCTCTTTATTTAATACAATCATCATTGCTTCTAATCGTCTTAAAACTTTATCTTTTCTCCACTCTTTTGAAAAGGCAACAACTGCTTTAAGCAAATCACCCTTGCAAGATTCTAAGTGACCTTCAAACATATCAAAAAGATTAAAAGCATCAGCAGTACTTCCTGCAAAGCCTGCAAGAATTTGGTTTTTATAAAGTTTTCTAATTTTTGTTGCATTTCCTTTTAAAACTGCATTTCCAAAAGTTACTTGACCATCTCCACCAATTACCGCTTGATCTTGACCTTTATATGCAAGTATCGTAGTAGCTTCAAACATTAATTAACTCCAATAATATCTACTTTTAAACTTGCATGAATTCCGTGACCTAATTTACAATCAATTTCAAAAATACCTGTAGATTTAATTTTATTTTTTAAAGAAATAGCTTTTTTATCAATCTCAATATTAAACTGTTTTTTTAACTCTTCACCAATCTCTTTATTAGTTACAGAACCGATTAAATGACCATTTGCACCAATTTTATGTTTAATTGTCAATTTAGTTGAATCTAATTTTTCTGCCAACTCATTAGCCTCTTTAATCTCTTGTGCTTCTATTTCAGCTTTTTTTCTCTGTTCAGCTTTATATTTGTTTAGTACCTCCGTTGTAGCATGAAGAGCAAGACCTTTTCCAACCAAAAAATTCTTACCGTATCCGTCTTTTACCTCTTTTACTTCACCAGCTTTTCCAGTACCTTGTACATCTTTTAATAATAATACTTTCATAATATCTCCAATCTTATAAAAAGTGGGATATTCTACAATAAGTTATTTGAAGTGAGTATTAATGTTAGCTTATAAAAATAAGTATAAAATAGAAACTCTCTTTTGAAGTTAAAAAATTTTAAAATTACAAAAAGAAAAAACAGTTAACTCCAAATTTGTAAAGGAGGAGTATTAGCAACTGCATTTAAAACATTTGCTCTTGATACAATTCCTTGTAATTTATCATTTTGATCAACAACAGGAATAGCAGATAAACTAAAATCAACCATAACCTTTGATACTCTCCTAATATCTGTAATTGGATCAGCTGTTATTACTTCACCAAAATCAACAGAAGATAAAGGTTTTTTAATAGTCATTTGAGCAAACTCAATATCTTTTATAATTAAACCAAGAATTGTATTTTGAAATACCATTCCTAGAATTTGATTAGTATTTTTATTTAAAACTGGAATTTGTCTAATCTCTTTTTCTTCCATAAGTTCATATGCCATTTGAATTGTATCCTCTTCAAATAAAGAAATTACATCTTTAGTCATAATATCTTTTACATGAAAAACTTGCTCTTTCGTATCAATATTTGCAATTTTTCTATAAGCAGTTTCAGCCTCTTCAACTTGTATAGCACTTCTATACAATCTCTTCTTATTTTTAAGAGAGTGATCTTTGGGAAGCCCTTCTTCAATATTATTTCTTACTCTTGCTATCGAATCAATACTAGATAAATTATATAAATTATCAATTGTACTTCTAAAACTTAAACCTCTATTATTATAAATTGCAAACATTCTCTTACCTCATAATTAACTCGCTATATCAAGTGTATTTGGAAGATTATGTCTTATGTTTCTTTTTTTGACATAATTATTTAATCCTATATGATTATTATAACCTAAAAGTTTTGCAATCTTTCTAACAGATAAACCAACTGCTAAAAGTTCTTCAATCTTATCTCTTTGTTTATCAAATTTTGATTTTTGAATTGTCCCTTTTGGTTTACCTAAACTCTCACCTTTTAATTTTTTTGCTGTTAAAGCTTCTTTTGTTCTTAAACTCATTAAATCTTTTTCAAGATTAACTGTCATAGAAATAACACCAAGAATCATCTGTGTCAACATATCTTTGTCATCAATCAAATCAAGATTTTGTTTAATCACTAAAATTCTGATTTTATTTGATAAAAGAAATTTAACAATCTCTAAAATAGTCTCAATTGTTCTTCCAAAAACATTTAAGTCATAGACTAAAAGAGTAGATGAAGAGTGACAACTCTTAAGAAAATCTAACATATTTTTTTCATCATCAGGAGTATCAATTGAAATTTCTATTTGTTGATAAATTGAAATATTTTTCTTATCTGCATAATTTGATAAAGCTTTTTTTTGCTCTATTGTATAAGCTTCATTATTGTTATTAATTCTTAGAAAACTGAATATCTTTGACATCTTTAATCCTTAAACAAAATTTATTATTATATACTTTTAAATTAACAATATGTTAAATTTAACAGCTGTAATATTTATACAAAATGATAACCACTTAAAGCTTAATAAGTGATTAAAAATTTGTAAAATAATTGATATTTTTTTCTGCTATTTTTTTTCTACTATTTTTTGATGTTTGAAAATAAAGCAATTTTTGGGTAGTATCTGCATTCTTAATAAAACATCATAAAAGGTTTTGATTTGAAATTAGTTGTTGCAATAACAGGTGCTAGTGGAGCAAGACTTGGATTAAAATTTATACAAAACTTACCCAAAGAAGTTAAAGTATTTCTTATAGTTTCGAAAAGTGCAAAGAAATCTTTAAAACTAGAAGAGAATATTGATATAAAGAGTTTGTATAACAATTCTGATAATATTCAAATTTTTAAAGAATCACAAATTGAAGCACCCATATCATCAGGCTCTTTTAAAACTGATAAAATGATTATTCTTCCATGCTCAATAAATACATTAGCTAAATGTGCAGTAGGCATCTCTGATAATCTAATAACAAGAGCATTTACCGTTATGTTAAAAGAAAAAAGAGAGATTGTATTAGCTCCAAGAGAGTTACCTTTATCAACAATTGCATTAGAAAATATGCTAAAGTTATCAAACTTAGGTGTTACAATCGCACCACCTGTTATTGGCTATTATTCAAAACAACAAACCTTAGAACAGATGGAGTTTTTTTTAATAGGTAAATGGTTTGATTTACTTAAAATCGAACACAATTTATATGAAAGATGGAAATAAAAATGTCTAAAGATACTAATATTAAAAAAGAAGAAAAAAGTTCATATAAAAAAGCTATATATAGTGGTACTTTTGATCCTATAACAAATGGTCATATGGATATTATTTCAAGGGCTGCAAGAATATTTGATGAAGTTATAATTGCAGTTGCTAAAAGTGAAAGAAAAAAACCAATGTTTAATCATAAACAAAGAGTAGAGTTTGCCAAAGCCTCAACAAAAAATATAAACAATGTTAGAGTTATTGGTTTTGATACACTTTTAGTAGATTTAGCTACTAACTTAAAAATTAATACAATTATTAGAGGTCTTAGAGCAGTTTCAGATTTTGAGTATGAATTACAAATGGGTTATGCAAACTCATCAATAAATAGTAAAATCGAAACACTTTATTTGATGCCAACTTTAGAAAATGCCTTTGTAAGTTCAACTATTGTAAGGGAAATTATTCGATTTGATGGGGAATTTTGTCATCTTGTACCAAAAGAGGTTTTAAAATGTATGTCGTAATTGAAGGAGTTGATACAGCAGGAAAATCAACACAACTTAATCTTTTAAAGAAAAAATATCAAGATGCTATTTTTACAAAAGAACCAGGTGGTACAAAAATTGGTCTAAAGCTTAGAGATATGGCTTTAAATGGAGAAGCAAAAAGTAAAATTGCCGAAATGTTTTTATTTCTAGCAGATAGAGCTGAACACATCGAAAAGGTAATAAAACCAAATCAAAATAGCCTTATAATAAGTGATAGAAGTGTTATAAGTGGCATTGCTTATGCATCTAGTTTACCACTTGAAATAGTAACAAGCTTAAATTTAATTGCTACATCAAATATATTACCTTCACATGTTATTTTATTAGAATTAACACCTGAAGAGCTAAAAAAAAGATTAAGCGAAAAAACTAATGATTCTATCGAATTAAGAGGAATTGATTATTTAATTGATATTCAAAATAGAATGAAAAAAACTGTTGAAATACTAAAGTTGAATCACCTATTTATAGATGCAAGTTTAAATATTGAAGAGATTGCACAAAGGATTGAGGAGTTTATTAATGGCTAATATTCAAAGTTTAAGAGGGATGAATGACATTTTAGGTAATGATAGTGAACTTTTTACATATTTTGTAGAAAATGCTTCAAGAATTGCTAAAAACTATGGATTTACATATATTGAAACACCTATTTTAGAAGAGACCACTCTTTTCAAAAGAAGTGTAGGAGAAAGCTCTGATATAGTAAATAAAGAGATGTATCAATTTATTGATAAAGGTAAAAACGATGTTTGCCTAAGACCTGAAGGAACTGCTGGAGTTGTTAGAAGTTTTGTACAAAACAAATTTGATAGAGCCGGAGGAACATATAGATGGTACTACCATGGAGCTATGTTTAGATATGAAAGACCTCAAAAAGGTAGATTAAGAGAGTTTCACCAGTTTGGTTGTGAGGTATTTGGACAAGACTCTGTTTATGAAGATGCAAATATTATTATGATGCTAAAAGATATCTTAGATTTTTTCAAAATTAAATTTAAATTACAACTTAATTCTTTAGGATGCTCAGAATGTATGCCAGTGTACAAGGAAAACCTAGTTAAACATTTAACATCTTTCAAAGAAAACCTTTGTGAAGATTGTAATAGAAGGATTGAAACAAATCCAATTAGAGTTTTGGATTGTAAAAATGAAAACTGTCAAAATCTATTATACAATGCTCCAAAAATAACGAATAATCTTTGTGAAAAATGTGATACAGATTTTGAAAAACTAAAAGAGATTTTAGACTTTAATAATATTGAGTATGAAATAGATACTAACCTAGTAAGAGGATTAGATTACTATTCTAAAACTGCTTTTGAATTTATCTCTTCTGAAATTGGATCACAAAATGCAATTGCAGGTGGAGGAAGATATGATAAACTTGTTGAATTTTTAGGTGGACGTGCAACTTGTGGAATAGGATTTGCAATTGGTATTGAAAGACTACTTGAACTTGTAAAAATAAATGAATCAAAAAATGATGTTATATATTTAGGTGCATTATGTGATGAATCATTAAATACACTTACTAAAATTGCAAAAGATAAAAGAACAACAACAAAAACTATTATTGAGTATTCCCCAAGAGGATTTAGTAAACATTTTAAAATTGCTGAAAAGCAAGGAGCAAATATAGTTGCTCTTATTGGTGAAAATGAACTAAGTAATGGAACAATTTATACTAAAAATATAAATACAAATGAAGAAAAAACTATAAAAATAGAGGAATTTTAACATTGAAAAATTACGGTATAGATATTTGGGCAGATGATAACTTTATAGTTGAAGATGGTGTAGTTAAAGTAAATACAGCCTCAAAACCATCATTAATTAGTATGGTAAAAGAGATTAGAGAACAAGATTTTAAAGGTCCGTTATTATTAAGATTTCCACATCTTACTCATAAACAAATAGATAAACTTTATACTCTATATCAAAATGCCATTAAAGAGTATGATTATAAGGGAAGTTTTAATGCTGTATTTCCATTAAAGGTAAATCAACTTCCAAACTTTCTCTTGCCCTTAGTTAAATCAGGAGAAGCTTATAACTATGGTTTAGAAGCAGGAAGTAAAGCTGAACTATTTTTAGCAATGACTTACAATAAAATAGGTGCACCTATTACAGTAAATGGTTTTAAAGATAAAGAGATGATTTATCTAGGTTTTATTGCAAAAAAAATGGGACATGATATTACTATTATTATTGAAGGTTTAAATGAACTTGAAATGATATTAGATGTTGAAAAGGAGACATCCTTACCAACTCCAAATGTAGGATTAAGAGTTAGATTATTTAACAGTGGAAGTGGTGCATGGGCAAAATCAGGAGGGATTGATTCAAAATTTGGTCTTAGCTCTACTGAGATTTTACAAGCTTATGATATGCTAGAAAAAAACAATCTTTCAAATATTCTTACAATGATTCATTTTCATATTGGTTCAGCAATGACTACAATTAAACCACTTAAAAATGCACTAAAAGAGTCAGGACACATTTATGCAGCTTTAATAAATTTAGGAGCTGAAAAATTAAGTGCCATTAATATTGGTGGTGGTCTATCAGTTGAATATTCACAGTTTCAAAGAACTACACAATATCATCTTCAAGAGTTTGCAAATGATGTAATCTTTACACTTAAAAATATTGCAAAAGAGAAAGGAGTGGAAGAACCAAATATTTTTACAGAATCAGGAAGATTTATTAGTGCTAGTTCAACTGTACTTATTACACCAGTATTAGAACTGTTTTCTGCGGAATATGATTCAGAACAATTAAGATTAAAAAAGAATAATCCTCCTTTGATTGAAGAATTAAAAGAGCTATATAAAGATATGAATTCTAAAACAGCTTTAGAATATATGCATGATAGTATGGACCATTTAGAATCACTACTTAAACTTTTTGATTTAGGATACATTGATTTGGAAGATAGAAGTAATGCTGAGATTTTAACAAATCTTATTATTAAAAAAGCAATCTCTTTTCTTGAAGCAGATGATTATGAAGAGATAAAAAGAATAGATAATAAGATTCAAGAAAAATACCTTATTAACTTCTCAATTTTCCAATCACTTCCAGATTTTTGGGGAATAAAACAAGAGTTTCCAGTAATGCCAATTACTCATCTAAATAAAAAACCAACAAGAAGTGCTAGTCTTTGGGATATAACGTGTGATAGTGATGGGGAGATTGAGTTTAATCCAGAAAAACCTCTATATCTACATGACGTAAATTTAAAAAAAGAGGAGTACTATTTAGGCTTTTTTAATGTAGGTGCATATCAAGATATATTAGGTATGAGGCATAATCTATTCTCACATCCAACAGAGGTAAATGTAGTATTTGAAGATGGAAATGTAAAACTTGAAAAAATCTTAGAGTCTCAAAAAATCATTGATATTTTAGAAGATATAGATTATGATACTAAGGAGATACAAAATATATTAGAAAAAAACTTAGATGATACTACATATAAAATTTTAGAAAAATATCTAAATGAAAATAGTTATCTTAAAACTGCGTGGAGTTTATAATGAGTGATGTAGAAGATAAAAATATACATGAACAAATTAAAGATAAAATTTTAAATGAACAAAAGAAAATTTCTCTTTGGAAACAAATTAAAGAGGATTTTTCTGTTCCTAAACTTAATGATCCCGCATTAAACTCTAGTTTTGAACTATTTTTTAACTATCCAGGGGTATGGGCAATTATCAATCATAGGGTTGCCAATAGACTTTATAATAAAGGCTGGGAAAAACTTGCACGTGCAATTGTTGGAATTGGTTCACTATTTACTAAAACAGATATCCATCCAGCAGCTACCATAGGAAGAAGAGTATTTATAGATCATGCAATAGGAGTTGTTATTGGAGCTACTGCTGTAGTTGAAGAGGATGTACTTATTTATCAAGGGGTAACCCTAGGTGGAGTAAGTCTTGATAAAGGGAAACGTCATCCAACAGTTAAAGCAAATGCTGTAATTGGTAGTGGAGCAAAGGTTTTAGGGAATATTATTATTGGTAAAAATTCAAAGGTAGGAGCAAACTCTGTTGTAGTTTGTAATGTTCCTAAAAACTCAACTGCTGTTGGAGTACCAGCTAAAATCATCAAAAAAGATAATAAAAATTGTAAGTTAGCCCATGACGATTTACCAGATATAAATAAAGAGATGTTTAAATATATCATTGAAAGAATTCATATCTTAGAAGAAGCAGTAAAAGAAGAAGATGGAATTGATGTAAGTGACAAAGATAAAAAACTTGAAGAGGATTATACTAAATTTATTAATGCGATGAACTCAATAAAGAAATAATTAAATGTTAGAGTTAGTACCATTTGGAATAGTAACAGGGTTTATATCAGGCTTTTTTGGAGTAGGAGGAGGAATGGTTCTAGTTCCAATGCTACTTCTAACAGGTTTTTTAATGAAAGAGGCTGTTGCCATATCTATTATGCAAATGGTATTCTCATCAATATATGGTTCTTTCTTAAATCACAAAAATGCAAGAAATGTATTAAAAGATGGACTTATTATTGGTATAGGAGGATTTTTTGGTGGATTACAAAGTGGTTTTATAATTTTAAATGTATCAAATAAAACTCTTCAATATCTATTTATGGCAATTCTTATTTACTCTATTCTTTCAATTTTTAAATCTCCAGCTCAATCAAATGAAGAAGAGGAAAAAACAAGCAATAAATTTATTTTATTTATTATTGGAGCATTTATTGGTATTACAGCAATGAGTATTGGAGTTGGTGGCTCTATTATGCTAACTCCTATTTTAGTTAAGTTTCTAAATTATGATTTAAAAAAGGCAACCTCTCTAGGATTATTTTTTGTAATATTCTCTTCCGTTGCAGGATTTACATCATTAACAATTAATGATCAAATGCTTTTTAAAGAAGGAGCAATAATTGGTTTATCTTCACTTGTTGGTGTATATTTTGGAATAAAGGTTAAAAATAGAATTAAATCTACCTCTTATAAAAAGTACATATTGTTTCTATATATTGTAATCTTTATCTCTATGATTTATAAAACTATTTAAAATTTTTTACTTGTTTAGATATAGTTCCCCCTTCTTTATAATTTCTAAGCTCATCAAAACTATCTAATCTTAGTACTACTTCAAAACTTTTAAGCTCATTTGCTCTTGAAAACTTTACAGAAAGTTTCATTTGAGGTTTTATATCATCAATCTTTATAGAGATATATTCATCTCCTTTTAAATTTAAACTACTAATATCTTCATCTATAAACTCAAAAGGAATTATTCCTAAACTAATTAATCCTAACCTATACTCCTCATTAAAAGAGTTTGCAATAATAGCTTTTACCCCTAAAGCTTTTATTCCTTTACAAGCCCATTCTTTAAAAACTCCTACTCCAAAGTTTTTACCTGCAAATATAATTAACTCTCTATTCTCCTCTTTCATTTTTTGACAAAAATCATAAATAGGTACTATCTCAAAAGAATCAAAATCTTTAGTATACCCACCCTCTTTTGGATGAACTATCCTATTTTTTAACTCAATATTAGAAAAGACACCTCTACTCATAAACTCATAATCTCCAAATCTACTCTCAAAAGTATCAAACTCATCTGGTCTTAATCCTTTCTGCTGTAAATATATTGCAGCTTTAGAGTAAGGAAGAATATTTCCATTTGGAATAATCATTTCAGTTGAAATTTCATCTCCAAAAAGAGCCAAGATTTTTCCATTATTTATATTAATATTTTCATAACTATTTTTATCAAAAAAATGTGAAGCTTGTATATGAGTAGATTTTTCTTCCCAATTAAAAACTAGTTTATCTTGATAGGCTATATTTTGCCAATTTTGACTCCCTTGAAGAACATCTTTATAAAAAATATTATAGATTGAACTATCTATTTTTTGTATACACTCATTTACCTCAACTATACTTGGCCAAATATCACTTAAATATATATCTGCACATAAAGCTTGGCTTGTTATGTCAAAATTCATATCCCCTTTCAAACAATATGCTATATTAAGTGCAGGTGAAATTTGCCATTGTAATTTTATTAATGAATTAAATTGTTTTGTCAAATATCTATTATTTGCTAATAGATTAACATTCAAATTAAATTTTTCTATATCTAATACTACCCTCTCTATCAACTCTAAATTATTACTATTTATTTCATATCCTAACTTTTCAAAAGATTCTAAAAAACCTATTTTTTTTAAAATCTCTAAATGCAACTTAGAATCAATTTTTAAAACTCTTTTTATATTTGAATTAATATTTAATCCAATCTCTATTGCTTTTTTTGCTAAGAGTCCTGCTTGTATTAATTGTGTAATTGAAGAAGTTGAAGAGATAATTGACACAACTATATCATTATCTTTTATAAAGTTACCCTTTTTATAACTAAATAAGCTTGATGATATCTTTTTAATATATAATCTTTCATGTATTTTATTAAACTCATTAGCAACCGCTTTTACTAAAGATAAATCTAAAACTATATTTTCATCATACTCTAAATTTTGCTTTTTTAATAATAGGTTTTGTCTTTTATAATACTCTTTTATTAAACTTACATCTACCCCTCTTGTTTGTTCCACATAAGAGATTGTATTTTCATCTATTGGAAAATAGAATTGATTTGTAGTAAGTTTTGAGAGTTCCCTACATATTTGAGCCCTATCTTCTACTAAGAGATGTTTTAAACTATCTCCATAAAACTCTATTATAGAGTTTTCAACTCTTCTGTCTTTTAGTAAAGCAGCAAGATAAAGTATCAAATCATCTAAGCCTACACCTAAAGCAAAACTACCTTTTATCTCTATGCCCATTACCTTAGGAATAGCTATTGTTATATTCTCACCTAAAACAGCTAATTGCATTTGTAAACTATTTGTTTTATATCCTAAAACCCCTAATGCATTAATAGTTGAAGTCTGTTCATCAACTCCTAAAACTAATTCAGGAAAAAGAAATATTTTTTCATCCAATTTTTTCATAAAAATCATAGTTGATAAAAACTCTAAATTTATATTTTTAGATAAACTATCATTTAAAGGAATTACTGTTAAATTCTTAAACTGTTTTGAAGACCATTTTATAAATTTTGAGTGAAATCTATTTTCATTTGATATAAAATCAAACATTAATTGTGGATTTATTCTTTTTAATATTTTTTCATCATCTTTGAAGTTTTCTCTATATGATGCTAAATCAACAAGTGTACTTAAACCATCTTGCTCTTCACTTATTACCCTTGAAGTATATATGTTTATATTAGAATTTAATAATCTATTTGAAAATTGCTTTACTAAACTATTTATATTATCTTGATTATTTCTTAGATTTGCTTCAAATAAAATCTTTAAATAATATGGAAGTCTTTTTAAACTAGGAAACTCTTCAGCAAGCTTTTCTAAATCAAAATAATAATAAATATGTCCAGAAAATTCAAAACTATTAAAATAATTATTCAATACTTTCCTTTAATTATTTTTATTAACAAAATAGCAAATGATTGGTTAAGAAGAGTTTATGATATAATATCAGTTTTATTTTTATAATGGATAGCCTATGACAGATACAATCAAAATATACAATGCAAAAGAGAATAACTTAAAAAATATTAATCTTGAAATACCAAAAAATAAATTGATAGTTTTTACAGGACTCTCTGGTTCTGGTAAATCAACTCTTGCATTTGATACCCTTTATGCAGAAGGACAAAGAAGATATATAGAATCGCTTTCAGCTTATGCTAGACAATTCTTAGACAAAGTTGGAAAACCAGATGTAGAGAGAATCGAAGGTTTAACACCTGCTATTGCAATTGATCAGAAAACAACTTCAAAAAATCCAAGATCAACAGTAGGAACAATTACTGAAGTATATGATTACTTTAGACTTTTATATGCAAGAGTTGGTAAACAACACTGCCATAAATGTGGAGAACCAATTTCACAAATGAGTGCATCAGATGTAATTGAACAAGTTTTACAACTTCCTGAAAACTCAAAAATAGTAATTCTTGCACCCCTAGTAAATAGAAAAAAAGGAACTTTTGTCGACTTATTAGAAAGTCTTAGAGTAAAAGGTTACGTAAGAGCAATGATTGATGGTGTAATGGCAAGACTTGATGAAGATATTGAACTTGAAAAAAATAAAATGCATACAATAAAAGTCATAATTGATAGAGTTGTTGTAAAAGAAGAAAATAAAGATAGAATTGCTCAGGATGTTGAAAAAGGACTAAAAGAGTCTTTTGGAGAACTTGAAGTAGAAGTAATGAACCATGAAGAAGTAAAATGTGAAAAACATATTCACTACTCAGAGCATATGGCCTGCTTTGATTGTAAAATCTCTTTTGAACCTCTTGAACCATTATCTTTCTCTTTTAACTCTCCTAAAGGAGCTTGTCCATCTTGTGATGGTTTAGGTATTAGATATGCTCTTGATATGAAAAAAGTAATAAATGGAGAACTACCCCTTGAAGATGGAGCAATTAAAATCATTTATGGTTTTAATAAAGGCTATTATTTTAAAATGTTAATGGCTTATTGCCAAACAGCTGATATTAATATCTCTATTCCTTTTAAAGAGTTGCCAGAGTATCAACAAAAAGCTGTACTTCATGGAGGAATTGAAGAGGCAAAATTTACATGGAAAAGACATAAATTAACGAGAAAATGGGAAGGAATTGTAAAATTAGCCTATGATATGATAAAAGATGAAAAAGATATGGCTGAGTATATGACAGAAAAAGTATGCTCTGATTGTAATGGTAATAGATTAAAGCCCTCTTCTCAATCTGTTTATGTGGCTGAAAAAACATTAAGTGATATTATAAATAAACCAATTGAAGAGGCTCATGCTTTTTTTCAAAATGAAAAAAACTTTGAATACTTAAGTGAACAAGAAAAAGTAATCTCTACTCCTATTTTAAAAGAGATAAAAGAGAGAATCTTTTTCTTGCATGATGTAGGATTAGGATACATTACTTTAGGAAGAGATGCAAGGACAATTTCTGGAGGAGAAGCCCAAAGAATTCGTGTTGCTTCACAAATTGGCTCAGGACTTACAGGGGTAATGTATGTACTTGATGAACCATCAATTGGTTTACATGAAAGAGATACAAGCAAACTAATTAAAACATTAAAAGTTCTACAAGAAAAAGGTAATACAGTAATTGTAGTTGAACATGATAAAGAGACAATAAAAGCAGCTGATTTTATAGTTGATATTGGTCCAAATGCAGGTAAATACGGAGGAGAAATTGTATTTGCAGGTGATTTAAAAAAAATGAATAAAGCAAAAACTCTAACTGCACAATATCTAAATGGAGACAAAAAGATTGATTATCTTCATAACAGACCCCAAGAGGATTTTATAGAGATTAAAAATGTAAATATCAACAATATAAAAAATCTTAATGTACAAATTCCTTTAAGAAACTTAGTATCAATTACAGGAGTATCAGGTTCTGGTAAATCTTCACTTATTTTACAAACACTACTTCCTGTTGCAAAAGAGTTATTAAACCATGCAAGAAAAGTAAAAAAAATTGATGGTGTAGAAATCGATGGCTTAGAAAAACTTGATAAAGTAATATATCTTGACCAAAGTCCAATTGGAAGAACCCCAAGATCTAACCCAGCTACATATACAGGTCTAATGGATGAAGTTAGAACCCTATTCTCTAAAACTAAAGAAGCACAACTTAGAGGTTATAAAATAGGAAGATTCTCTTTTAATGTAAAAGGTGGTAGATGTGAAAAATGTCAAGGAGAAGGTGAAATAAAAATTGAAATGCACTTCTTACCAGATATTATGGTTAAATGCGATGACTGCCAAGGACAAAGATATAATACTCAAACATTAGAAGTTTTATATAAAGGTAAAAATATCTCTGATGTATTAAATATGAGTGTAGATGAAGCCTTAGAATTTTTTATAAAAGTACCAAAAGTTCATGCTAAACTAAAAACACTAAGTGATGTTGGTCTAGGATATATTACATTAGGACAAAATGCAGTAACACTATCAGGAGGAGAAGCCCAAAGAATTAAACTATCTAAAGAGTTATCTAAAAAAGATACGGGAAATACACTTTATATATTAGATGAACCAACAACAGGTCTTCACTTTGCAGATGTTGATAGATTAACCAAAGTACTTCACCATTTAGTAGAAGTTGGAAACTCTGTACTTGTAATAGAACATAATTTAGATGTTATAAAAAACTCTGATTGGATTATTGATATGGGACCTGAAGGAGGAAATAAAGGGGGTATGCTTGTAGACGAAGGAACTCCTGAACAATTAGCAAAAAATCATAAAAAATCAAATTCATATACAGGATACTATTTAGATAAAGAGATAAATACTCTTTATTAAATAAAACCAAGCTAAAGAGAAACTCTTATTAGAAAACAGATTTTAACTTATACAGCAGTTTCTTCTTTAGCTTGAGCAATAAAGTATGCTTTTAATCTCATCATTTCATCCGTAGGATATTGATTTTCAATCTCACCTCTAGTTGCTTTAACAAAAAAATCTCTTGATGAATCATTAAAACCAAAATTTACATTTGTAAGTACAACTTCATGATAATTTGCCCTATTTGAGTTTATACTATTTGTTTTAGAAGTTTTTGAAACATCATTTGAAGATGTAACTTCATCTGCTCCTTTTAAAAACTTCTGTTTTTCTAACTCTTTTGCTTCTACGCTACTTTTTAGTTTTGCAATTTCACTAGAAGATTGTACTTGTTGAATCAATAATTGATTATTATCAACATACTGATTAATCTTAGGCATTAATCCATATTCCATAACAACCCTCCTTACATTTTCTATCTAATTATACAAAATTTTCTCAATTTTTGTCAAAAAATTATAAAATTAAGATATTTTTAGCTATCATACGTAGTTAAATATTCAAAATTTAAAAAAAAGGAGTAATGATTGGAAGATAGTTCCCAGAGGTGCAATCTAATTAAAAAGGAAAATAAATGGAATTTCTAATATTTCTATTTATTTTGGTCATAAGCACATCGTTTTTATGTTCTGTTTTAGAATCAGTAATTCTATCAACTAACTTCACTTATATATCTGTGTTGGAACAAAAAGATCCAACAATAGGTAAACTATTAAAAAACTTAAAAACTGATATTGATCGTTCAATCGCATCAATTCTTATTTTAAATACTATTGCTAACACTTTAGGTGCAACAGCAATTGGAGTACAAGCACAAAATGTATTTCAAGGAAATAGCACTTTAGTAATGATAGTATCTATTGTTTTAACTTTTGCAATTCTATTTTTTGCAGAAATTATTCCAAAAACAATCGGTGCTTTATATTGGAAACAATTAGCAATTCTTTCTGCAAGAATAATCAGCTTTTTTGTATTTATTACTTACCCTATAATCATTGTTACACAATTTGTGACTAAAAAAATTAAAAATAAAGATAGCTCTGATGGTATTTCAAGAGAAGAGTTGATTCATACAACACTCCTTAGTGAAGAAGAAGGAATAATTGGAGATTTAGAATCAGATATTATTGAAAATACTTTGACTCTAAACGAAATAAAAATCAAAGATATTTTAACTCCAAGATCAGTTATGTATGCAGTTGAGAAAAATACTGCAATTAAAGATATTTTAGAAGATAAAAGAACCTATAAATTTTCAAGAGTACCTATTTATGAAGATACAATTGATAATATTGTAGGAATAGTTCTTACAAAAAAACTATTTAAACAAGCAATTCAAGATAAAAATGCAACTTTGGAATCAATTATGAAGCCAGTTTATACTTTAAATGAAAATATTCCCGTTGCAAAAGCTTTAAATAAATTTATCCAGAAAAAAGATCATATGTTTATCGTTTTAGATAACTATGATCAAACGGAAGGAATTATTACACTTGAAGATTGTATTGAAACACTCTTAGGTTTAGAAATTATGGATGAATCTGATACTACTGCTGATATGAGAAGATTAGCACTAAATAAAATGAAAGCAAAAAGAAAAGAGAGAGCTTTAAAAGAAGCTTAACTTTTTTCTTTTAATCTTAGGAAAAATATGTTAATAAATTTTATAGACTCATTTAGAAGTGTAGTATTATCTACAATTGATAAGCAAAATAACCCTTTTGCAAGTTATTCACCATTTATTAAAAACCATAATAAATATTATGTATATATTAGTACAATGGCTAGACACTCAGAAAATTTAAAATTAAATCCAAAAGTTTCATTATTTTTTATTGAAGATGAAATTTTATGTGAAAATATTTTTGGAAGAAAAAGAGTTGTTTTGCAATGTGATGTTAAAAAATTACCAAGAGATGATATTGAGTTTGAAAAGTTAATATCTCTTTTTGAAAAAAAACATGGTGCAACAGTTAATATGTTAAAAGCCATGAAAGATTTTTCTATTTTTGAATTTACTCCATTTTCAGGAGAAGCAATTTTTGGTTTTGGACAAGCTTATGATATAGGTGGGAAAAATTGCGACGAACTTCTTGAAAGAAAAAATATAAAAGGGCATGAAAAGTAGAAGACAACTCTTCTACTTTATCTCTTTTATTGTCCCATAAATTGCATCAATTAGTATTTGAAGTTCCCTCTTATTTATTATATATGGAGGCATTATATAAATTAAGTTCATAAAAGGTCTAATCCAAACACCTCTTTTTATAAACTCTTTTGTTGCAAAAGTTAAATCAATATTTTCTGTAAGTTCAACAACACCAATAGCACCAAGCACTCTAACCTCTTTTACCTTTTCAAGTTTTTCACAAACCCTTAAGTTCTCTTTTAAATATCTTTCTATTCTTAAAACATTTTCTTGCCATGCATTTTCAAATAATAAATCAATGCTTGTTGAAGCTACTTTACAAGCAAGAGGATTTCCCATAAATGTTGGTCCATGCATTAAGATATTTCCATCTTTTTCAATACCTTTTGCAACTTTTGAAGTAGTAATAGTTGCTGCCATTGTCATATATCCACCAGTAATAGCCTTACCAATAGTTAAAATATCAGGTGTTATTCCTGTATGTTCATATGCAAATAATTTACCTGTTCTTCCAAAACCCGTTGCAATTTCATCAAAAATAAGTAGTACATTATATTTATCACAAAGTTTTTTTAAACCAATTAAATACTCTTTATGATATATTCTCATCCCACCAGCCCCTTGAACAATTGGTTCAATTATAACTGCTGCAATTTTTTCATGATTTTTTTCAAAACACTCTTTTACTTCATCTAAATCTTTTGAATCAAAATCTCCATCAAACTTTGATTTTGGTTCAGATACAAAATAGTTTTTAGCCATAAATTCACTAAAAATTGAGTGCATACCTGTTTCAGGATCACAAACAGACATCGCACCAAAGGTATCTCCATGATAACCACGTCTAACCGTCAAAAATCTATTTTTAGCCAACTCTTTATTATAACTAAAGTATTGAAGTGCCATTTTCATAGCAATTTCTACTGATACTGAACCAGAATCACAATAAAAAATATGTTGAAAACTATCATCTAGAATATTTAAAAGTTTTTCTGTTAGTTCAATTGCAGGTTCATGTGTTAAACCACCAAACATCACATGGCTCATTTTTGATACTTGTTCATTAATAGCTCTATTTAATTTTTCATTATTATAACCATGAATAACAGACCACCAAGAAGACATACCGTCTATAACAGATACTCCACCTTCTAAATTTAGGTATACTCTATTTGCACTTTCTACTTTAATTGTTTTTCTTGGATTAGTTATACTTGCATATGGATGCCAAATATGTTCTTTATCAATATTACTCACGTAAGCTCTTTAAATATAAAATCAATTTATGATTATAACAAGAATAAAATTAAGGTGCTAGTCTCTCAATTTTCCAACTATTGTTCTCTTGAAGTATATAAACAAATCTATCATGTAACCTATCAATACCAGCTTGCCAAAACTCAATTTTAATTGGTTTTATAATATATCCACCCCAAAAAGAAGGAAAAGGAATCTCTCCTTTAACAAATTTATTTTTTATTTCATTAAATTTTGCTTCTAAAATTGATCTTGAACTTATAACCTCACTTTGATGAGATACCCAAGCACCAATTTGACTACCTCTTGGTCTTGATAAAAAATATTTTAAAGAAGCGTTTGATGATATTTTTTCAATATGCCCTTCGATTTTAACTTGTCTATCTAAATCAAGCCATGCAAAAAGTGCAGCGGCATATGGATTCTCTTCAATATCTTTTGCTTTTTTTGATTTATAATTCGAAAAAAATACAAAACCTGTTTCATCAAACATTTTTAATAACACAGTTCTTACACTAGGCATCATATCTTTACCAGTAGTTGCCAAGGAGAAAGCATTTGGTTCTTTAATTCCTGTCTGTATTGCTTGTTGAAACCATAATTCAAACTGCTTAAAAGGATTCTTATTTAAATTCTCTTTATCTAGACTTTTTAGCACATACTCTTTTCTCATTTGAGTTATATCAATCATTAAACTTCCTAAAGTTGTATTATTGATTGTATTCTAACATTTCTTTTACTATAATCTCATCAAAAATAAATAATAATTAAATATCATATTAATTGTATATTAAAAGAGAAAAATAACAAATATAAAAAGAGACTATTTATCTGTATTCTCTAACTCTTTTTGTGCATCAGTTTTTAAAAGTTCGGCAATTTTTTTATCAATAATATCTAAAGTTCTTTCTTGCGTTTTATAAGAAATTTCTGGTAGTTCTCCACCCCACATCTTCTTAGCTTGTTCAAAGCCTTCAATAACACCTTTTCTTGCTTCTTGTAAAGCTTCAACATCATCATTAGATATATCAATAACAAAAGAACTCACTCTATTTGAAGTTTGTGCTATTCCAAAAAAACCATTGTCTGTAATCAACTCTTTAGCTTCATTAGAACTAAGCTCAGTTATAGGCTTACCTTCGTAACCTATTGATTTTAATGAAAGACCACTATCAAGCTCTTTTCCTGAAAGAAAATCATAAAGCTCTGTATTATTAATTATATTCATCAATAAGTTCTGTGTTGAAGCATTTTTTTGACTAAATTCAATACTTTTAACATTTAAGAATAGTTTTATACTCTCCATAGATATAGATATATTTACAGCAGAATTATGAATTTTATTATCTTCTAATCTACTAGTTTCAACTTTATAACTATTTAAATTAGAGTCAATAAAATTTGCTTTCATAAGTGTCTCATAACTACTTAAATAAGCATTATCAAGTTTTTGGCTCGTTACATCCATAGCTTCCCTCCTATATCATTATTGTTATTCTATTTAAACATTTCTTAAAATTAGTTTATATTTTATTTTTGATTTAATATAACTAAAATACTTGTAATAGCTAATATTATTAATTTTTGATTATTAGCAATATTTTTATATAATCACATAAAAAAAGTATACAGGCGATATCAATGAAACAATTTTTAAAATTATTTTTACTAATCTTTTTCTCTTTTATACTCTATGCACAAGAAAATAATGAGAGCTCCTCTTTTACTCAAATAGATAAAGATGAAAGTAATAACTTGGAGATATTTTTTAAAGAAGAGATAAAAGAAGAGATAAAAAGATTTTTAAAACAAGAGAAAACACCCTCAAATCTAAGTAAAAATCTTACTTTAAAATATTACGATTATAATCAATACAATGCTTTTTTTGTTAATGAACAAGGAATTAAAAAAATTGCAATTGATCTATTAAATGTCATAAGAAATGACCCTGTATTAAAACCTTTTGAAGGAAAAATATTTAATTTAAGTAGCATAGACTCCCAATACAATAAATTAAAATCTAATAACATTTTAGAGATAGAAGAGTTAGTAAAATTTGATTTTATGCTAGTAGGAGTCTACCATTTATATATGCAAATTTTATCAAAGGGGTCTATTAATTGGGAAAAGTTTCAAGATGAATTAAAAAAATTAAATGAGAAGGAAGATATAATTGCAAACTGGCAAAAATATAATGTATATAAAAATATTAGAAAACTTCTTTACACTGCTGTACAAAAAGATGATATATATTATGCTATAAATAAAGTGAACTATACTTTTCCAAAAGCCAAAGAGTTATCAAATGTAATTCAAGAACTTGAATTAATTGCAAGAAATGGAGGATACACAAAAATTCCTAATATAAAAACCTCTTTAAAAAAGAATAACTCATATCCTGAAATAAAATACTTAAGAGAAAGACTACTACAAAGTAAAGATTTAAAAGAGAATAATTGTTTAAATAATAACAAAGAAGAGATAGATATAAATGAAAATAAAATTACAGCAAATATCTCAACACATTCTATTACAAATGATAAAATAAGTTGTGAAGATTATTATGATGAGAGCTTGTTTGAAGCCGTTAAATCTTTCCAAAAAAGACATGGTTTAGTAGATGATGGTATAGTTGGTAAAAAAACTATATCTGAATTAAATGTCAATATTGAAGAGAAAATTAAAACAATAAGAATCAATCTTGAAAGAATGAGATGGCTACCTAGAACTCTTGGTGAAAATTTTTTACTTATTAATATTCCAGAATTTCATCTAAAATACTTTAAAGAAGGTGAAATTAAACTTCAAATGCCTGTAATCGTGGGAGAGAAGGAACATCCTACACCTATTTTTAGTCATAAAATCTCTTCAATTGTATTAAATCCCTATTGGAGAATACCCCAAAGAATTGTTAAAAATGAGATAATTCCTAAGCTTGTTGAAGATCCTTCATATTTAGAAAAAGAGGAGATTAAAATCTTTGAGAACTGGGATCATGAATCAATGAGTTTTGATACAAGTTTGATTGATTGGAGTATGTATTTAGATAATGACTTAATTGGAACACCCGAGTCTGCACCTATGAGATTTATACAAATCCCTGGAAAGAAAAATCCTTTAGGTAGAATAAAGTTTATGTTCCCTAATAAATATTCAGTATATCTTCATGATACACCATTTAAAGGTTTATTTCAAAAAAATGTAAGAGCCTTTTCTCATGGATGTATAAGAGTTTCGAAACCATATAAGCTTTTAAAAATAATTGCCGAAGAAGAAAATGCCTTTACATACGAAGAGTCTAAAAAGATTTTAAAAGATATAGAAAAAACTGACATTGATTTAAATAGAAAAATCCCTGTTCACATTATCTATTTAACAGCATGGATTGATGAAAAAGATGTCTTACATTTTAGAGATGACATCTATAACTATGATAAGATGCATGAAAAATTTATATATGAAAAAGAGAATTTTAATTATTTAAAGAGAAACTTTTAACTTGAGCTATCAACTCTTTGATGTCATTTTTTGAAAAATAATAGTTTTCTTCTATTAGATATTTCATAAATCTAACTTCAACATTAGTAAAACCATCTGGCTCTTTATTCTTTATAGATAACTCTTTACCTAACCTTACTCTTTTTAATTTTCCATTTACATTTTTAACATAAAAAATAATATCAAAATCTAAAGTATTAATCTTTTCAATTGTTACAAATATATTTGAAATATTATCTTTGTATGATGGAACTAAATATAGAAACTCCTCTATATTTAAAAACCCTATATAAAGTTTTGTATAAATATCAAAATATAAAGCTAATTTTCTTGTTTTTAAAAAATTTAAATCAACAAGATTATCGCTTTTTCTACTTCTTTTTAATATCCATTCAAGTGTTTGAAAATATATAAATTTATTGTGCTTTATAGTATATGCTTCGATAAACTTCTCATCAGTATAAATAGTTTTTAAAGCTCTTTTTTCTCTATTAAAAACAAGTTTTTTTAAAAGATTATTATCTGTTAAATCTTTTGTTATCCAAATAGTACAATAAGAAGGAAATCTTCTTAATCCCACTGTACCTTCTGTTAAAACTATAAGTGCTCTAATATGAAGTTTTGGAAAAAGTATCTTTAATAAAGCCTGTTTTTTATCTAACCTCTTATTTAAACTTACAGTTTTTTTAGAAGTACTCATTTCTACAAAATATAAAGAATCCTCTGTAAAAAAAAGTGCATCAAACTCACTTATATCTTTATAGTTAGATTTATAAACAATTTGTAAGCTTCTATCAATCATAAGTCCTGTTTTATAAAACTTATCTATTCTATTTTGATGTGGACCTTTTAAAACAAAACCTTTTATATAATCTAAATTTTTTGCATAATCAAGTAAAAGCTCATAAATGATATTTTCATAAACCTCTCCTTTAAAACTATTATATGTAGCAATACTCTCTATTGATTCACTTTGTTCATTTGATTTTAAAAGTGGCTTTACATTTCTTGAATCATATTTGTAAGAGAAGAGATTCTCTTCTATTTTTGTAATATTTAAACTTTTTATCTCTTTTGTAATTCTTAGTTGTTGCAATTTAAAAAACTTTCTACTCTCCCTAATTAATAGTTGATTATAACTAAACCAAGCAGTTTTGTAAAGACAATTTTAATAAAATAAGCATATAATAATTCATTATGAAACATCTTTATATACTATTCTTTATTTTTTTAATATTTTCTGGATGTTCAGTTAAATATGAAAATAGACAATTATTTAATGAAAAAAATTTTGATGAAAATATAAAGAAGCTATCTTTTTTGGTACAATCTATTTCAAAAAATATAAATAAAGAAGAAGCAAATAACTTCTCTTATGAAGTAATAAATTACTCAAAAGTGTTAGCAAATAAATATAAAATAATTAAACCTGCCCTGTTTCATAATAGCTTAATAAATATGGGATTTAAACAGAAAGGTTATTGTTATGACTTTACAAACGATTTAAAGAAATATTTAAATAGTAAAAAATATAAAAGTTTCAAATTTATAAAAGCAGTTGCAAATAGAGGTGAATATTTTGAACATAATAGTTTAGTTCTTACAAGAGAGGACACTAGCTTTAAAAATAGTATCATTTTAGATGCTTGGAGAAATAGTGGCATTCTATATTTTTCAAAAGTTAAAGATGATAAGAATTATAATTGGGAGGTAAAATGAGTAAAAAAGTTTTAATTACAGGTTGCAGTTCAGGTTTAGGTTTTTCTCTTACAAACTTCTATCTTGAAAATGATTATATAGTTTATGGAATTAGTAGAACAAAACCAAAAATTAAGAATAAAAACTTCTATTTTAAAGAGTTTGATTTATCTAATTTAAAAAAAATTAAACTAGAATTAACTCCTTTTATTGATGAAATTAAAGAGTTTGACATTGTCTATTTAAATGCTGGAATCTTAGGAGAAATTAAAGAATTAGCAAAACTATCTATTGCTGAAATAAAAGAGGTTTTAGATTTAAATGTTTTTGCAAATAAGGAGATTCTAGATATTCTTGCTAAAACTAATACAAAAGTAATCATTGCAATTTCCTCTGGTGCTTCAATAAAAGGTTCAAAAGGATGGGGATCATACTCTTTATCTAAAGCCTCTTTAAATATGCTAATTAACCTTTACTCAAAAGAGATTATAAATACCAAATTATTAGCAGTCGCTCCAGGAGTAATAGAGACAGCAATGACTGATATTATTAGATTTGATGTTGATGACAAAATCTTTACATCAGCTAAGATTTTAAAAGAGGGAGATATTCAACAACCATTAGATGCAGCATCAAAACTTCATGAAGTAGTAATAAGAGAAAAAGAGTTTGCAAATGGTTCTTTTATTGATGTAAGAAATATATAAATAAAAAAGATAGTAAACATATTAAAAACAAAATTAATATATTAAGCAATAGATAAAGACCTTTTGAGTCCTATCTATTAACTATTTTTTATCTGTTTTTTTAATTTTTTAATATTTGCAAGCATCATAACTGATACTACTAAAGCAATTAAGAAAAATCCTGCAAAAACATAAAGTGTTTGAGAATAACTTCCTGTAATATCTTTTACTAAAGATATTACAAGTGGTCCAACAAGACCAGCTGCTGCCCATGCTGTTAAAATATAGCCGTGTATAGCTCCAAGCTCTTTTGTGCCAAAAATATCTCCAATATAAGCTGGAATAGAAGCAAAACCTCCACCATAACAACTCATAATAAAATACAAAACAACTTGGAAAATTACAATTTCTGTAATTGATGGTAATAGATAAAAAGCAACAGCTTGTGTTGCAAAGAAGATAATATAAACAACTGGTCTAGTTAATAAATCTGATAATGAAGCCCAAAATATTCTTCCTGCACCATTAAAAATTCCCATAAGTCCAACTGCTGCAGCTGCTGCTATTGCAGAAATTCCTACAATCTCTTGTAAAAGTGGAGAGGCAACACCAATAATTGCAATACCACATGTTACATTTATAAAAAGCATACTCCAAAGACCATAAAACCTTGGAGTTTTTATTGCTTCATTTACAGTTAAATTTGCTAAATCTTTTTTTAGTTTTTTCTTACCTGATTCAAGTTTTTTCTTAAACTTTTTAGGTAAATAGCCCTCTTCTGGTTTTTCTAAATAGAGTGCAGAAGCAAACATTACTACAAAATAGACTCCACCAAGAATTAAAAAAGTAGAGGCAATTCCAACTCTTTCAATCAGAATTTCAATTGTAGGACCCCATAAAGCAGAGGCAAAACCAAATCCCATAATAGCAAGACCTGTAGCCATTCCTCTTTTATCAGGAAACCATTTTACAAGTGTAGAAACAGGTGCGATATAACCTATTCCTAGACCACAACCTCCTAAAACTCCATAAAAGAAATATAAAAGGATTTTTGATTCTATTAAAATTGCTAAACCTGAACCAGCAGTTCCTAAACCAAAAAGTGAAGCTGAAATAATTGCAGATACTCTAGGTCCATTTTTTTCTACAAACTTACCCATAAGTGCAGCTGATAAACCTAAAAAGAAAATAGCAATACTAAAAGATATTGTTACATCAGTTAAAGTCCAATTCATCTGTTTTTGAATTGGATTAACATAAACACTCCATGCATATACTGAACCAATGCAAATATGAACACCTACCGCAGCAAGTGCCATAAGCCAACGATTTTTTTCAACCATATATTCATCCCTCTAAAAAATAGTTGTTGGATTTTATCAAGTTTTAGTAATATTTAAGATAAAAAACTAAAAACTAAGCCTTAAAGCTTAGTTTTCTTTATGACAAGAGGCTGTAAAAATTACATCTGTTGAAGAGTTAAGTGCAGTCTCCATTGAGTCTTGAACTACACCAATTATAAATCCAATTGCAACAACTTGAAGTGCAATATCATTTGATATCCCAAAAAGTGAACAAGCAAGAGGAATTAAAAGTAAAGAACCACCTGCAACACCAGAAGCTCCACAAGCAGCAAGGGCTGAAACAATTGATAATAAAAGAGCTGTTCCAAGATCAACACTCATTCCAAGTGTATGTACAGTTGCAAGTGTTAAAATCGTAATAGTAACAGCCGCACCAGACATATTTGTAGTTGCACCTAAGGGAATAGAAATAGAATAAGTATCTTCATTTAAATTTAATTTTTTACATAAATTCATATTAACTGGAATATTTGCAGCTGAACTTCTAGTAAAAAACGCTGTAATTCCACTCTCTTTTAAACAAGTAAAAATTAAAGGATAAGGATTTTTCTTTGTCTTTATAAAAACAATAATAGGATTAATTATAAGAGCAATAAACAACATTGTTCCAACAAGAACAAATAAAAGTTTAGAATAACTAAGCAATGCATTAAATCCAGTTTGTGCAAAAGTATTTGTAACTAATCCAAAAATACCAAAAGGTGCAAGTTTAATAATGAATTTAACAATTTTTGTAATACCAGTTGATACATCAAAAAATACCTTTTTTGTCTCATCAGAACTATAATGCATAGCAAAACCAATAGCAATTGCCCAAACTAAAATACCTATAAAATTACCTGATTGTAAAGCATTTACTGGATTATCAACCATATTAAAAAGGATAGTTTTTAATACATCAATAACATTATTAGGAGGAGTTAAAACTTCTTGTGTATTCTCTATAAGCACTAACTCTATTGGAAAAAGAAAGCTTACAACAACTGCAATAAGAGCAGCTAAAAAAGTACCAACAAGATATAAAACAATAATTGGCTTCATATCAGTTTTAATACCAACCTCTTTTGTAGCAATTGCTGTTACAACTAATACAAAAACCAAAATAGGTGCAATAGCTTTTAATGCACCAACAAAAAGTGTTCCAAGTATTGAAAAAGACATAGCTAAGTCCTTTGAAACCATAGCTACAACAACGCCTAATATAATACCTACTAAAATTTGTAATACAAGATTTCCATTTGCATATCTTGCAACTAAAGAGTTCTGTTCATTCATAATAAATCCTACTAAAAAATTTAAAATTAAAGGATTATATCAAAGAATATTTTCAATAAAGATTATGCGAAAATTATATGAAAATAATAAAAAAATTTCAATTTAAAATTTTTATGAATATTTAGACAAAAAACTCTTCTTATCTTTTTTAAATAGTTCAACACAATTTTTACAAATACAGGCTTTCATTTTATATTTCTTAGGAACTAACTCTATTAGTTCCAAAGATATCTTTACATCTTTGCACCAACATAATAAACTATTAGCCTGACATTTATTACTTTGTTTACAAAAAGGACAAACTTTAAAATTAATCATCCCTAAGCCTTTTAAAAATAAGATTTTTTAAACTTTTTTGTTCATCACTACTTGGAAAAGTATTTAAATTCTCTAATCTCTTTTTATAAATAAATTTTGGAGCATACTCTTTAAAAAGCTCTTTTATAAAAGTTTCATTAAGCTCAGGTGCATTTAGACATGATAATATAATAGACTCACTATTTGCTAATTCATCTAATCTTTTAATTATCTTTTTATAATCTTTTGTTGCAGCAAAACTTCCCCTTTGAAAAGAGGGAGGATCTATAATAATTATGTCGTAAGGTCCCTCTTTTTTTATTTTACTCCATGACTTTAAGATATTATAGGGTAGAAATTTGACTTTTTTTGTATCAAGATTATTTATACGATGATTTTGTCTACCCATATTTAAAGCACTCTTTGCCATATCTACATTTACAACTTTTTTTGCCTTACCACTTATTGCACAAACTGAAAAAGCACAAGTATATGAAAAAAGATTTAATACATTTTTATCTTTTGAAATCTCCTTTATAAACTCTCGTCCTAGTTTCATATCTGGAAAAATTCCAATATTTTTATTTGAAAAACTTATTTGATATTTTAAGCCATTTTCAATAGCAACTTCATCTTTATTTACCATTCCAAAAACTATTTCACTTGGAGCATTATTAATATATCTTCTTTGTATAATAAAAGCTTCAAAATTATGATTCTTAGCTATCCCTTCTAAAAACTCAATAAGTTTATCTTCTATATTTACTTTTTGGTAAAAAGAGGCAAAAAATATCTTATCTATACTATCAACTGTAAGATATGAAAAATTTTCATAAAAGTTTCCTCTTCCATGAAAAACTCTTTTAAACTCTTTATTTTTATTTTCTAAATTACTATTTATAATCTCTTTTAAATCATCTAAATTCATCAATAAAACCTATACATCTTTATCTCTAATACCTCATACTCAAATAGTTATTCATTATTTTAAACTTTATATTAACTCTTTTTGCATGCGACATTATATTACTTATCTGTTTAAACACTATTCTTAAGGAGTCTTTAGTACAATACATCTTTAACTTAAATGAGGAACTAATTTAAAGGAATAGATAATGCTTGAAAAATATGCTTTTGGTACATATAGAACTACAAATAAGAACCCTATACATCAAAAAGCTCTAAAATACGCACTAGATAATGGGATTAAACATATTGATACTTCATCAAACTATATGAATGGAGATGCTGAAAGATTAATTGCAGAAGAACTAAAAAATAGAAATAGAGAAGATTTTATTATAGTTTCAAAAGGTGGTTATATCCAAGGTGAAAATCTAAAAAAAGTACAAGAAGGTTACCAAGTAGATGAGTTAGTTATCTACGATGAACACTGTTACCACTGTATTCACCCAAAATTTATAAGTGAACAAATTGATTTATCTTTACAAAGATTACAAACAGATTATATTGATGTTTATCTACTTCATAACCCTGAATATTATATTTTAAAAGAGATTAAAAATGGCATGACAAAAGAGGCAATTGAAAACTTTCAAAACATTATGCAAGAAAGAATCAAAAAGAGCTTTGTCCTACTTGAACAAAAAGTTAATGAAGGAAAAATAAAAGCCTATGGAATAAGTTCAAACTCATTTTCAAAAAAAAATAATGACCCACATTTTTTAGAATACAAAAATCTAATAAACTATGCAAAGCAAATTGCAGGAGAAAACCATCACTTAAAAGTAATACAACTTCCAATTAATCTTTTTGAACAAAATGGAATAAACTGTGCTAAATGGGCATATGAGAATGGTTTAGAAGTTCATGTAAATAGACCTTTAAATGCCTTCAATAATAATGAAATGATAAGATTAGCAAGCTATGAAAAGCCAAAGAATTATGAAGAAAGATTAAAACAAATAAGAGAGATACCCAATAAAATGTTACAAGAGGTAGTTAATCAAATTATCAATATAGAGAATGAATACCGATGGGCTGGAGATGTAGATGATATAATAGAATACCAAGTGATACCTTACATAGTTCAAAATGTAAAATTAGAAGAAAAATATTATAAAGTTTTAAATGACTATTTAGAAAGTTACAAACAAAACAATAAATATAAAATTTCTAAAAAAGAAGCAATTAGACTAAAACTTGAAGAACCAATGGATAAAACAGCTTTAAAATTTTTAGAACAAAAAGAGTATATTACAAGAGTTCTTGTTGGTATGAGAAGAGAAGAGTACATAAAAAAGGTGATAAATTATGCAATTTCCTAATCTAATAAAAGGCCATTTAGTAAAAAGATATAAAAGATTTTTAGCTGATATAATTTTAGAAAATGGACAAATGGTAACTGCCCACGTACCAAATAGTGGTGCAATGACCAGTTGCATTGAAGAAAATTGTTCTGCCTGGCTTAGCTTTCATGATAGTCCAAAAAGAAAACTAAAATATACATTAGAACTAACAAAGATAGGTGAACATCTTATTTGTACAAATACAGGTGTTGCAAATAAAATTGCAATTGAAGCAATAGAAAGTGGAATAATAAAAGAACTTCAAGGATATACTTCACTTAAACCTGAACAAAAATATGGACAAAATTCTAGAATAGATATTCTTCTTGAAAAGGAAAATCAAAAGTGTTATGTAGAGATAAAAAGTGTTAGCTTAAGACTTCAAGATTCTCTTGCTTTTCCCGATGCAATTACAAGTAGAGGAACTAAACATCTAAATGAACTTAAACAGATGGTAGAAGAAGGACATAGAGCTGTTATGCTTTATATAATCCAAAGAACTGATAAAGCACCATTTAGAATTGCTTATGAGATTGACAAAAAATATTACGAAGTTTTTAAAGAAGTTATAAGTAGTGGCGTTGAAGTACTTGTGTACCAATCAGATATAAATCATCAAGAAATTAAAATAAAAAATAAAATAGAGTTTAACTTAGTTTAATTCAACTTTATAACTTAAACACCTTTTTCTAAAATAAAAATAGTAAATAAAAGTTTTAGTTAATATTTTTAATTAAAAAATAGTTAAGTCAAATAAGATATACTTATAAATAAATTATTAAATAAAGTTATAATATGAACAAATATGACAAATTTAGAAACTTTTGTAAAAAGTTCAGAATTATTATTGGATTAATTCTTATTGCTATAGGCTTTTTTACAGATATTTTATGGTTTTATCTAGGTGTTATTCCCTTGATTGCTGGATTAATAGACTTCTGTCCCATATGTATAATTACAAAGAAGTGTTCACCTAAAAACTTACAAAATAATATAACTTCTTAATTATCATTTGTAAGTTTATAGATATTTCCACGATCTGTTGAAATAAATAAAACTCCACTTGAAGATTGAATAATATTTCTTATTCTTTCTTTTAAATCTTCCAATAATCTTTGCTCTTCTACTACTTTATTATTATCTAAAACAACTCTATTTATATGCCTTAATTTTAATGCACCACTTAAAATGTTACCATTCCATTTAGGAAACTCTAAACCTCTATAAACTATTAATGAACTAGGTGCAATTGATGGAACATAATATTTTACAGGTTGTTGCATACCTTTTTTATGAGTTGATTCTCCAACAGAAAGAGAATTCCAATACTCTTTTCCATATGAAATAACAGGCCAGCCATAGTTTAAACCTTTTTCTATGAGGTTTATCTCATCTCCACCTCTTGGACCATGCTCAATACTCCATAAATGATTTGTAGTCTTATCATAAAAAATTCCTTGAGGATTTCTATGTCCATAACTATAAATTTCTGGTAGAGCACTCTTTTTATTTACAAAAGGGTTATCTCTTGGAATAGTACCATCAAGATTTAATCTTATAATTGTTCCTGCATGATTTGAAAGTTCTTGTGCTTTTGGTCTAACTCCCCTATCTCCAACTGAAAAAAACAAATGCCCATTTTCATCAAAGGTAATTCTACTACCAAAATGCCTAGTTGTATTACTTTCTGATTTTGTAACTAAAACATCTTCAAATTCATACAATTGTTCATCTTTTAATTTTGCTTTTGCAAGTGTTGTTACTCCTTTATCTTTAATCTCTTTCACATAAGTAAAATAGAGTGTTCTATCAAAATTAAAATTTGGCGAAGCTTTAACATCTAATAATCCACCTTGTCCATTATAAAACAAATCCAAACTATTTTTTAAATACTTTATCTCTTTTGTATCTAAATTTAAAATCCCTATTTCACCACTTTTAATAGTAAAAAGAAGTTTATTTTCACTAACAAATGTCATACCCCAAACAACACCAAGATTTGTAGCAAGCTTTTCAGTTTTGATATTTTGTGAAAATAATGAAAATGAAATCAAAATACAAGAAAAAAAAACCTTTAACATGAACTCCCCTTTTTTAGTTAATTATATCAACTTTATATCAATAGTGCAATTTTAACTTTTAAAGTACTATTTCCTATTCTAGGTTTTTTGTAGTTTATTAAAACCACTGTCTAATCTCTTGTGCTAATTTTTGAGGTTCTTCTAATGATATCATATGACTACTACCATTTCTTGATACTAAGGTAATATGTTTATCTACTGAAGTAAAATTCTTAAGCACTTCATGGCTTAAGAGTCTATCTTCCGTACTATAAAAAAATTTAATTGGTAAATCTAACTCTCTTAACTCTTGTGAGAGGTCTATTCTATTAAAGGTTGAGTGCATTTGTATATTGTAAACCTCAGCTCCTAAATCAACAAACATATCTTTAATAATATTTATTAACTCTTCATCATCATGATTTCTCTCTTCAATAAGTGTTAAAACTTTTTTATTGGATAGTCCTTTAAAACCAAAATTATTCATATGATTTAGTGTGATTTTTCTTTTTATAATTTCATCTTCATTCATAGCCCCAGATGTACCAGCTAATAAAAATAATCTATCTACTCTATCTGGATTATCTATAGTAAATTTGCAAGCTAAATATGCTCCCAAAGAGAAGCCTAAGAGATTTATTTTCTCTTCTTTAAATAAAACTTCAAGCTCTTTTGAAGCCTCTTGGAAATTATCTGTTAATGGAAGTGGTATATGTACAAGCTCATACTCATCTTTTAAAAAAGGTATTAACCTACTCCATAATCTCTCATCAGTCATAAGTCCAGGTAACAAATATATTTTCTTTTTCATATAAAATCCGTTAAATCTTTATTAAAGTTTTATCGAAACTTTCTTTAAAAGATGGAACTAACGGATAACTTAATAGCCTTCTACTAAGCTTGATATCTCTTTTCCAAAAGTGTTTAACTTCTCAATACTTAGTCTCTCTTTAGAACCAAAAATTCCAACAGCTCCTATTAAAATATTTTCATGATTAATTTGTTAGCTTATAAATTTGTTTCAAAAGTGGTTTTGTTATCTCTACTAGAAGTTGTATCTTTGTCTTTTTTGATAAGGATTTTAAAGAACTAGACATACTCTTCTTTTATGCAAAACTAAAAAAATAGTTTTGCATAAATCTTATAAAAGTTCGTTAAATTTTGCAAGCCAAGTTGGATGTGCTGGCCAAGCCGCTGCTGTAACTAGATTTCCATCTACATAAGCATCTTCAAAACCTATATCAGTCCATATTCCACCGTTTTGGTTTACATCTGGTGCACAAGCTGGATAACAAGAACAAGTTTTACCTTTAACTACATTAGCCGCAACTAAAACCTGAATACCATGACAAATTGAAGCAATAGGTTTATTTGCATTATTTATATTTTGAACAATCTCTATTACTCTTGGATTAAGTCTAATATATTCTGGTGCTCTTCCTCCTGGAACAACAAGTGCATCATATAGGTTTTCATCAATCTCATCAAAACTTGCATTTAATGTAAAGTTATGACCTGGCTTCTCTGTATATGTTTGATCACCTTCAAAATCATGAATAGCTGTTTTAATTTGTTCACCAGCCTTTTTGTCTGGACAAACAACATCTACTTTATGACCTAACATTAATAAACATTGAAAAGGAACCATTAACTCATAATCCTCTACAAAGTCTCCCGCTAAAACTAAAATCTTCTTCGCCATTTTGTTCTCCTAAAATTAATTTTAAAGATATTATAAGCATCACATTTAATAAAATATATTAAAAAATTCAATAATATATATTATTATACAAATACTGTTTTAATCCTTAAGTCTATTGACAGGTATATCCACCATCTATACTTACTAGGGAACCTGTCATAAAACTATTTTCATCTGATAATAAAAAACAAGCAAGTGAAGCAATCTCTTCAGGTTTTGCTATCTTTTGAATAGGCTGTGCCTCCTCAAGTAATTTTCTTACCTCTTCTTTTTGCATGCCAGTTAAATTTTGAAATTTACTAACTGCCTTATCTAAAAGTGGAGTATCAACAGTTCCTGGACAAATACAGTTTACTCTTATATTATATAAAGCATAATCTATTGCCGTACTTTTTGTAAGTTGTCCAATAGCACCCTTTGTCATACCATAAACTGAACTTTTCCCTTTTCCTACAAAAACTTGGTCAGAACCCATTAAAAGAATATTCCCATAGTTTTGTTTCTTCATAATAGGAATAATCTCTTTTAAACTATAATAGACACCCTTTATATTTACAGATAATACCTTTTCAAACTCTTCAATTGTAGTCTCTTCTATATTTGCAAAAAGATGTATACCCGCATTTGCAAAAAAAGCATCAATTTTCCCTTCTTTTTTAGACACTTCAGCAATAGCTTCTTTAACTTCCAAGTGCTTTGTTACATCACATTTTATAAATTTTGAATATTTATGATTAAGCCCTTGAATATCAAAATTATATACACTAGCACCCTTTTCATTGAGCTTCTTTGCAGTAGACTGACCTATTCCAGTAGAAGCTCCCGTAATTATTACTATCTTATCTTTAAAACTCATTTTTACTCCTAAATTAAGAATCAATTATTTTATTATATTAAAAAATTCTCTTAATAGAAATTTATAAGGATTAAATTAGGTAGAAATAAATTGAAGATACTCATATGCAGTTATTCCATAAACTCTTTTAAAATATCTATTAAAGTGAGATAAATCTGAAAAACCATATTCAATAACTGTTGCATATAAATCTTTTGTAAGCTCTAAATAGTTTTTAGCATGGATTAATTTACAGTTTAAAAAAAATTGATAAGGGGTAGTGCCTGTATTCATTTTAAACATACGAATAAATTGAAATTTAGAAAGATTCAACTCTTTTGAAATCTCATCTATATTTAGAACATCATCAAGTTCATAGTAAATCATCTCTTTTGCTTTTTTTATTTGAAAACTCTCTTTTTTATAATCTACTATAAAATCTTTTGATGAAAAATTATCAACTACGTTTAATAAAAGCTCATTACATAATGCTATATTTTTTTTATTTAAAATTGCATAGGAAAGATTATAAATATCTTGTTTCAATTTTTCATCATAAACAATAGATGAAGCAAATTTTACAATCTCTTTTTTTCCTATTGCTTCTAAAAATAATTTTGGCTTAATATATAGCATTACATAATCTAATGACTCATCTTTTGAACCAGCTTGTCCATCATGTAATTGCTCAGGATTAAAAAGCATAACTCCATTTTTGTATGATTTTAAATTAGATCCATCAAGATTATACTTTTGAATACCATTTAGTGTAACTCCAAGTGCATACTCTTCATGTGCATGTTTTTTATATGAAAACCTCTGCATCTTTGCAGATAATGCTGTAATATCTACTCTATTTTTATATATAAATTTATCCATAACTATCCACTAAATAAACTCTCCTTCTACTCTTGCAACTTTAAATTTATTATATTTATCTTTAATATTTATAGCTTTATATTCTATTTTTACTCCAAATTTATTTATGTATGAAAAATTGTATCTTTTTATTTTTTTTTTGAATAGAATATTATTGCAATAGTTTTAAATACTATTGTTAAAACTTTTTGTTATATCTTACTTAAAATATCTTTTTTAAACTTTTACAATAAGGTAGAGAAAAAAATTAGTGAAGGAGCTTACACAAAGTAAATGTCCCACACTAATTCTATTTTATTCCCACTCAATAGTTGCAGGAGGTTTTGAGCTAATATCATAAACAACTCTATTAATTCCATCAACTTCGTTAATAATTCTTCTAGAAATTGTCTCTAATATATCATGAGGAATATGAGCAAATGTAGCTGTCATACCATCAGTTGCTTCTACAATTCTAACACAAACTGTGTTATCATAAGTTCTATTATCACCCATTACACCAACAGACTTTACATTTAACAGTACCGTAAATGCTTGCCATGTTTTATCATAAAGACCTGTTGCATGTAATACATCTAACATAATTGTGTCAGCTTCTCTAAGAAGATCTAAATCAGGCTTATTTACATCTCCCATAACTCTAATAGCAAGTCCTGGACCTGGGAAGGGATGTCTTCCAATCATATCTTTTGGGAGTCCCAATTCAAGCCCTAATAATCTTACTTCATCTTTGAAAATCTCTCTTAATGGTTCAATTAATTCAAAAGTCATCCAATCAGGTAGTCCACCTACATTATGGTGAGATTTAATTGTTTTTGATGGTCCTTTTACTGATACAGACTCAATAACATCTGTATATAAAGTACCCTGAGCTAAAAACTCTATTCCATCATGTTTTTTTGCCTCTTCATCAAATACTTCAATAAAAGTTTCACCAATGATTTTTCTTTTTGTTTCTGGATCAATCACACCTGCTAATCTTGATAAGAAAATTTCTGAAGCATCAACAGTAATAAGATTTACACCTCTACTTTTAAACATAGCCTCTACATGTTCTCTTTCATTTGCTCTAAGTAATCCATTATCAACAAATACAGGAATTAAGTGATCTCCAATAGCTTCAGCTAATAGTGTAGCAACAACAGAAGAATCAACTCCTCCTGACACTCCACAAAGAACTTTTTTATTTCCAACTTGCTCTTTTATTTTTTGGATTTGCTCTTTGGCAAAGCTTCCCATATTCCAAGTAGATTCACATCCACAAATATATTTCGCAAAATTTTTAAGAATTTTTGAGCCTTGTTCAGAGTGATAAACTTCAGGATGAAATTGGAAGGCATAAATTCTCTCATCTTCATTAGCAATTGCTGCAAATGGAGAGTTTTCAGAAGTTCCAATAACATTAAACCCATCTGCTAATTGGTCAACTTTATCTCCATGAGACATCCAAACGATTTGTCCATCATTTGTATCTTTAAAAATATCACACTCTTTTGCAAATGTTAATCTTGCTTTCCCATACTCATGATGATCTGCTGGGATTACAGAACCACCAAAAAATTGAGAAATAAGTTGCATACCATAACAGATTCCAAGAATTGGTAAACCTAAATTAAAAATCTCCTCATCAGGATGATAGGAATTAACTGCATAAACTGAAGCCGGTCCACCAGAAAGAATAATACCTTTTGGAGTTCTAGCTAAGATATCTTCAATTCTTTCATTGTAAGGTACAATTTCAGAATAAACACCAGCTTCTCTCAGTTTTCTAGCAATAATTTGTGTATATTGACTACCAAAATCTAATACAACTATTGGTACATGTTTCATTAAATAAATTCCTTATTTTCTAAAAGTATTCGCGATTGTACCTAAAAAGTGTTTTGAAGTCGATTAAAAGTTGAAATGAAATAAAATTAAGATAAATAATAATTATTTACTTTATATATGAAAGATTAGTTTTTCCGCATGAAGGACAAGGATTACCAATATTTGAATAACAAGAATAACAATACATTGAATTACAACCATCACATGTATGTTTACAATGTTTACAAATAAAAGTATTTATTCTTTTTATTTTTCTTTTCTCTTTTTTATTAAAAATCCAATTAAACATTATTAAAACTCATAAAAACAAAGTTATCAAGGTATGAACCTTGATACTTTGAAATTTTTAATGACCAATTCCCAATATTTGATATTGCACATACCATACTAAAATAGATACAAAATATCCAACTACAATAGTCCATGCAAATTTCATATGAGAACTAAAAGTATAAATTCCATGTAATTTACCCATTACACCAACACCTGCTGCTGAACCAAAAGAAATCATTGAACCACCAACTCCCGCTGTTAATGTTACAAGCATCCATTGTTCAAGTCCCATTTCAGGATTAGCTTTTAACACAGCTGACATAACAGGTACATTATCAACAATTGCAGATAAGAAACCTACACCTATGTTTGACCATGTTGGACCTAATACAGTAGGGTCATAAACTACTACTGCTAAAGCTAACCAACCAATAAAATATAAGGCTCCTACTGCTGCTAAAATACCAAAGAAGAACATTAATGTATTATTCTCAATTTTAGCCATTGAATGAAAAATATTAAAGTGAGCAGTACCATATTTTCTATTTAAGCCATATGCGTAAACTTTAAGTAATGAAAGACCAAACATCATACCCCACATTGCTGGTAAATGTAACGCCTGATGTGACATTACAGCACAAAAAATAGTAAACACTCCAAGTCCCATAACTACTTTTGCACCTTGAGCCATCTCTGGTTTTTTCTCTTTTGTTGCATCAAAAGCAGGTTTATCTTCTGGTACAAATTTAGCTAATAAAAAGGCAGTTATTAAATAGCCTAAAATAGAAGATGGAAATAAAAATAAGAAATCTGAAAAAGAACCTTTTCCTGCAGTCCAAGCCATTAATGTTGTAATATCACCAAATGGAGACCAAGCCCCACCTGCATTTGCTGCTACTACAATATTAATTGCTCCTGGTACTAGAAAATCTTTTCTCTGTTTTTCAATTGTAATTAATACGGTCGAAAGAATAAGTGCCGTTGTTAGGTTATCAGCAATTGGAGATAAGAAAAATGCAATAAATCCAGTTACCCAGAACATTTTTTTGTAACTATATCCTTTAGATACTAAGTTATATTTTAATCTATCAAATACACCCATGTGAATTAATGATTCAATATAAGTCATTGCAACAAATAGGAAAAAGAAAATACCAGCAATCTCTAATATTAAGTGATTAGCCTCTGCTTGAACAAGCCCTAAGTCTAAATCATTTAAAGCATAATATAGTGCTACAAGCATAAACATAAATGTACCAATAAATAATGCTGGTTTAGCCTTATCAATTCCATATTTCTCTTCTGCTGCTACAAAATAATATCCCACCACAAAAATAAATAAACAGGCAAACCCAACCCAAGTCATTGTTAAATCAGGTGCCATACTTCCAGTTGCAGAAGCTCCACTTGCTGCAAACAACGTCATAGATGATAACAACAAAGTCATCATAATTTTTAACATTCTTTCTCCTTAATAAAATGAGCTCCAAGAGATTTTTTTCTATCTATTGCAGCTTTTAAAATAGATTTTGCCGTAAGTAGTCTTAAAAATAGTAGTCTTCCAACATTTTCTTGCAAAAATGTTTCTATTTTTTCCAGTGCTGTTAATAAATTACCACTATCCCTAACTATTCCAGCACTTTCCCACATTATTTTTCTTAATGAATTTTTAATTCCTTTGTCTATTTCTTGATTACGGACATAAAATTTTATTATTTTTGTATAATTTTCATATGATATTTTATAATTTTCTTCTAGTGATTTTTCAATAGCTACTTTAGAAAAAACAATTCCCTCAAGTAATGAGTTTGATGCTAATCTATTTGCTCCATGAACTCCCGTACATGCAGCTTCTCCAATCGCATAAAGATTTTTCATTCCCTTAACTTTAGCATCAATGCTTGTTGCTATACCTCCCATTGCATAGTGAAAGGCTGGAGAAATAGGAACTCTTTCAAAGGGTAAATTGTAACCTAAGTCATCAAGATTTGCATAAATATTTGGAAATCTCTTTCTAAAAAAATTTTTTTCAAATTTATTAAATGATAAATAGACTTCAAGTCCCGTTTTTTGTTTATAATCAAAGATTGATCTACTTACAATATCCCTTGGAGCCAATTCACCAGCTTCATGATAATCAAATAAAAATCTGTAACCATTTTCATCCTCTATTTCTGCACCCTCACCTCTTAAAGCTTCAGATAATAAAGGTTTTCTAGCAAAATGAGTACCTTTTACTACAGTTGGATGAAACTGCATCATTTCCATATCTTTTAATAAAAGTCCCTTTTCTGCAATAATTCCATGAATCTCTCCTGCAATTGATGTTGCGTTTGTATGATATCTATATATTGAACCAATACCACCACTTGCTATTATTGTATTATGTGCATATGCAACCTCTTGTTGAGTTTGTGAAGTGAAAAATTGTACTCCATAACAAACATCATCTTGAATTAATAAATCATTTACTACAACATCAGTCTTGATTTCATGATTGAACTTTGATAATAAAAACAGATGAATCATACGTCCAGTTGCATCGCCATCTGCATGTAATATTCTACTTCTACTATGAGCAGCCTCTTTTGTATAAGCTAATTTACCTTTATTATTTAAATCAAACTCTAAGCCTGAATCAATTAAATCTTTTATTACATTAATTGACTCTTTACTTAATAATTCAACAGCCTCTTTATCATTATGATTTACACCTGCTACTAAAGTATCTTTTACATGTAAAGAGATATCCTTTTCGCCAACAGCACTTGCAATTCCACCTTGTGCCCAAAAAGTATTGCAATCAGAAGGTGATTTTTTACATAATAAAAGAACTTTTTTTGTAGCTGGTATCAATCTAGCTGCATTTAGTCCAGCAATTCCTGAACCAATAATAATATAATCATAAACCATTATTTAGATACTTCTTTTTTATCATCTATATAAATTGGTGCTCCTTTATAACCACAAGCACTAAAAGATAATAAAACTCCTGCTATAATAATAGCATGAAAAAAATTAATGAAATTCTTAGTCATCTTAAAAATAATCCTGAATTCAGAAAGATTAATACACAAGAAACAATTCAAAAGTTTATTGAATTATTTCCTTTAAAATTAAAAAAAGGTATAAAATTTGCTTATGTAAAAAGACAAATATTATATTTTGTATTAACCCATCCTGTTTATAAAATGGAGTTTGAGTATAACAAGAATTTAATAAATAGCCTATTAAAAAAATCTAACATTGCAAATGTAGAAGATATTAAATTTTTTATAACAAATAAAATAGAAAAAAAAGAGGAAGTAACAGAACAAAAAAACTCTTTTGAAGAGCGTTCATATGGCATTTTTGAAAATTCAATTACTAATGAGAATCTTTATAGAAAAGTAGAAGAAATAAGAGCAATTATAAAAAACTCTTAAGTATCTTTTCTCTAATTTTATAATCATTACAATAATTTTCTACAAGCTTCCAAAACTGCTTTGAATGATTTTTATATTTTATATGAGCTAATTCATGAATAACAACATATTCTATTACTTCAAAAGGAAACTTTACAAGAAAAATATTAAAATTTAAACCATCTTTATAATTACAACTTCCCCAAGTATTTTTATTTTTTCTATACTTAATAGAACTTGGATGAAGATTCATAATATCTGAATATTTTTCTACAATAGGAGAAATTATCTTTTTAGCTTCCTCTTTATAGAAAAAATCTAAATCTCTATTATCTAAGTTTTTATGCTTAATACCTAAAAAATAAAACTCATTATTCTTTAAAGAGTTTTTCTCTTTCCTCTCAATACTCCCTAATATCCAATCTCTTTTTTTTTCCAATAATTCAATAGAATCTTTTTTTGTAAAATATGGATTTGAAGTTATATGTATCAAATCTACACTCTTTACTCTAAGATAAGTGTGTTTAATATTTCTTTTTCTAATTAAGTAAACATGGAAATCTCTATCATTTAATTTAACTTCAAATTTCAATTTAATCCTTAAGTATAATTTAGATATAATAACCCATAATATTAATAATATTTGTGTAAAACAATATTAACATAATGAAAATTATTTAGAGGAAAAATAATGAAAATTGCAAAAAGAATGGAAAATCTTGCTCCGTCAGTAACAATGGCAATTACAGCACTGGCTAGAGATTTAAAAGCACAAGGTAAAGACATTTTGAGTTTTAGTGCAGGTGAACCTGATTTTGATACTCCTGAAATAATTAAAAATGCTGCTATTGAAGCTATTAAAGCTGGTCATACAAAATATACAGCAGTTGAAGGAACTATTGAAACGAAAAGAGCAATTATTAAGAAACTAAAAAAAGACCACAATCTTGATTATGGAATTAACCACATTATTGTTAGTAACGGTGCAAAACACTCATTATTCAACCTTTTTCAATGTTTGATTGAAGAGGGAGATGAAGTAATTATTCCCGCACCCTACTGGGTTACTTACCCTGAACAAGTAAAATTCTCAAATGGTGTACCTGTATTTATACAAACAGATGACTCTACAAACTTTAAAATCACAGCTGAGCAATTAAAAGCAACGATTACACCCAAAACCAAAGTATTATTACTTAATACCCCATCAAACCCAACTGGTGCAGTTTACTCAAAAGATGAGTTACTTGCTATTGGTGAAGTACTAAAAGAAACAGAAATATTAGTATTTTCTGATGAAATGTATGAAAAAATCATGTATGAAGGAAAAGAGTTCATAGCTGCTGCAAGTGTAAGTAAAGATATGTATAATAGAACAGTTACAATTAACGGTATTTCTAAAGCTGTTGCCATGACTGGTTGGAGATATGGTTATATTGCAACTCCTAATGTTGAACTTGTAAAAGCAATAATTAAACTTCAAGGACAAGTTACTTCAAATGTAAACTCTGTAACTCTTCAAGCAGCTATAACTGCTCTTGATGGAAGTGCTGATAGAGATATTGAAAAAATGAGAGTTCAATTTGAAAAAAGAAGAGATGTTGCTATTGAGCAATTTAACGCTATTAAAGGTCTATCTTGCATAAAACCAGATGGTGCTTTCTATCTTTTTATAAATATTAAAAAGATTAACCCTGACTCAATGAAGTTTTGTGCTGATCTATTAGAACATGCAGGTGTTGCCGTAGTACCTGGTCTTGCATTTGGAACAGAAGGATATTTTAGATTCTCTTTTGCTACTGATTTAGAAACTATTCAAGAGGGAATTAGAAGAATCAAAAACTTTGTGGAAAATAACTAAACTAAAATATGACTTTACAAAGAAAAGCCACAGTTATTTCAAGTAGTGTTGCAGCACTACTTACACTTATAAAATTAGTTGTAGGCATAGCAAGTGGATCGGTTGCAGTCTTAGCTTCTGCAATCGACTCTGTTCTTGATATGTTTGTATCAATTTTTAACTATTTTGCAATTTCTAATTCAGAAAAACCAGCTGATAAAACCTTTAATTACGGCAGAGGAAAAATTGAAGCCTTAGCTTCTGTTATAGAAGGAACTATAATCTGTGTTTCTGGTCTCTTTTTACTCTATCAAGCAGTAAAGAAAGCAATTAATAATGAAAGTTCACAATATCTTGATATATCTTTATGGGTTATGTTCTTATCTTTATTTATCACTATTTCGCTTGTAATATATCTCAATAAAGTAGCAAAAAATACAGGTAGCATGGTTATTAAAGCAGATGCTCTACACTATAAAACTGATGTTTATACAAATATAGCAGTTTTAGTTTCACTTATTTTAGTAAGCTTTACAGAAATTGAATTAATTGATGTAATTGTAGGTGGTGGTATCTCTATATTCATTATTTATTCAGCTTATGAACTTATAAAAGAAGGAGTTTTAGTTCTCCTAGATCGTTCTGTTGATGAGAATATTGTTAAAAAAATTGAAAATATAATTACCGAAGAACAAAGAATAAATACCTATCATCTTTTAAAAACTAGAGAAGCAGGTAGCCAAACTTTTGTAGAAGTACATCTTGTATTTGATTGCATTATTACACTAATGGATGCCCATAAAATATCAGATAGAGTTGAAGAGAAAATAAAAAAAATCAATCCTGATAGAGAATGGATAATCAATATACATATGGACCCTTATGATGATTTTGAAATAAATGATCGAGGGAAAAATAATGCTTAATAAAAATTTTCTTAATAATATCTATTTTTCTTTAGATAAAAATATAAATAAAAAAGTTATATTTATTTATAGAAGTAGTTCAAGAATAGAACTTGCTTCTAATCTTTTAATATATAAAGGTTTTAGATAAATAATGTGAAATATAATTTTCAATATAACTAGATTAAATTATGTCTATCAATAGAAAAATAGGAAAAAAAATGAACTATTTAAAAATTCTTGGGGCAAGTGGAAGTAAGACAAAACTTACAGGAACAAGCTCTTTTCAAATCTATAAAGATATTTTAGTAGATGCAGGAAATGTAATAAATACTTTAGGTGAAGAAGCACTTAATATAAACCATATTTTTTTAACTCACTCTCACTCTGACCATATAATTGATTTACCTTTTATTATAGAAGCTTTCTTTGAGCAAAGAACAGAACCTTTAACTATCTATGCTTCAAAAGAGACAATTGAATCAATCAAAATGCATACCTTCAATAATAAAATTTGGCCAGATTTTACAAAAATAAACCTTATTGGGAAAAAAGAAAAGTCACTTATACTAAAAGAAATAAAAGTAGATGAGCCTATAAAAATTGGCTCATATACTTTTACTGCTTTTCAAGCTAATCATATTCCTGGCTCATTTGGTTTTGTAATTATAAAAAAGAATTTAAGTGGATATTTAATAAGTGGCGATACATATAAAAATGAAAAAATGTGGGAAATTATCAATAACAATAACAAAATTAAATCAATTATCGTTGAGTGTTCTTTTCCTAGCAGAATGTCTAAATTAGCAGAAGAAAGTAAACATTTAACACCAAAAATATTAAATGATGAACTTAAAAACTTAAAAAGAGATGATATTCAAATTTTTATTTGCCATTTAAAACCTCTACATTATGAACAAATAGAAAAAGAGATCCAAGAATATGGGATTCTTGCAAATGGTGGCAAAATACTGGATGAAGGAGATGTAATTCACATTGAAACGGGTGAAATTGAAACTAATATGATAAGTCATAATAAGTTTGAACGTATTATGGAAATTAACCTTAAACTCTCATCAGAACTAGATAAAAATATACTCTTTGAAATGATATTAAACCTTACAAGAGAGCTTACTCACTGTGAAGCAGGAACTTTATATATTATGTCAAAAGATAAAAGAGCATTAGAGTTTAAAGTTATTCAAAATACTCCAATGAATATAAAAATAGGCGGAACAAAGGATAATCTCACATGGAATAATGTACCCCTATATTTAGAAAATGGAAATGAAAATAAAAGTATGGTTGCTGCTGTTTCTGCACTTGAAAACAAAATAATTAATATTCCAAATGTTTATGAAAGTGAAGAGTACAATTTTGAAGGAACAAAAAAATTCGATAAATCAACAGGTTACAAATCAATTTCTATGTTAGTTATTCCTTTAGTTAATCATGAAGATGACGTTATTGGTGTAATTCAGTTAATTAACAAAACAAAAACTATTGGAGATATCGTACAATTTGATAAATCAGATGAAAGAATTATCAAAGCCCTTGCTAGTCAAGCAGCGATGGCACTTACAAACTCGCAATTAATTAATAGTTTAGAAGAGTTTTTAAATGCTTATGTAACTACTATCGCCCAAGCTATTGATGCAAAGTCTAGACATACAAAAAAACATATTTCAAAAGTTGCAAAACTCTCAGGACTACTTGCAGAAGCAATAAATAAAAATAAAACTATTTATAAAGATGTGAACTATAATCAAAATAATCTTAGAGAGATTGAACTTGCTGCATGGATGCATGATATTGGTAAAATTTCTATCCCTGAACAAATAATTGATAAATCAACAAAACTAGAGTCAATAAGCGACAGTATTGAACTTATAAAACTTAGATTTGAGATTATAAAAAAAGATTTAAAAATACTACTTTTAGAGGAAAGAATCGATAAAGACTTTTATAAAGAGTCTCTTGAACAATTAGAAAATGATTTCATCTTTCTTAAGAGAGCCAATATTGGTACAGAGCTTATGGATGATGACGCCATTGAAAGAGTTAAATCAATTTCTGAATATAAATATGAGCTTGATGGTAAAAAAATTTCCTTATTAACTAAAGATGAAATAAAAAATCTATCAATTAGAAAAGGTACTTTAACAGAAGAAGAGAAAAAAATTATGAATTCTCATGCACAACTATCATATAATATGTTATCAAACTTGCCTTTTCCAAAAAAATACTCAAATGTTATGAATATTGCATCAAATCATCATGAAAAACTAAATGGAAAAGGATATCCAAGAGGACTAAAAGGAGAAGAGTTAACATTAGAAGATAGAATTATAATTCTTTCAGATATATTTGAAGCATTAACTGCAAACGATAGACCTTACAAAAAAGGAAAAAAACTTTCTGAAGTCTTTGAAATTCTCTCACTTATGGCAAAAAATAATGAAATTGATGGAGAACTCCTAAACTTTTTTCATGAAAGTGAAGTCTTAGATAAATATATAAAAGAAGAACTTAATCCTAATCAAATTGATAAAAGTGAGCTAAAACTATAATGAACAAAAGAGCTATAAAAAAATTCTTTCTATATTTTTCACTATCCATCCTTTTGGCAACTTCTATATCTTTTTTTTATATGTTTTTCCCAAAATCTTTGGAATCAATTGATAATAGATTAAGAGACTATTTTTTTACCCTAAGAGGAGAAATCCCTAATTCAAAAAATGTTGTAATTGTAGATATTGATGAAAAATCACTTAAAAAGCTTGGACAATGGCCTTGGTCAAGAAATATAATAGCTAAGATTTTAGAAAATCTTTCAAATAACTCAGTAGCACTTATTGCTTTAGATATAGTTTTTCCTGAAGAAGATAAAAGTTCACCCCACAAAGTTTTAAAAAAACTAGGAATTGAAAAAAAGAGTGTTCCAAACTATGATTTAGAGCTTGCACGTACTATTTCAAATACACCTACCATATTAGGATATCAATTTGAATTTAAAGAGGATAATAAATATTTAAATAAAGAAGCTCCACATATACCAGCAATATTTATTGAAAGAAACAAAATAATGGGAGAAGAATATCTACTTAAAGCAACAGGAACCATTTTGAATATGTCTTCTATACAAAACAGTGCTTATTCAAGTGGTTTTTTTAATAATGTTCCTGATATTTCAGGTATTATTAGAAGTGTCCCTTTAATCATCTCTTATAATGATATCATCTACCCTTCTCTCTCTTTAGAAGTATTAAGAATAATAACACAAACTCAAAAAGTTTTTATTAACTATAATAGTGATGGAGTTGTTGATATCTCTTTAAATAATATAAATATTCCCACTGATAGACATGGAAGACTTCTTATTAATTTTAGAGGTAAAGAGAATAATTTTAAATATCTCTCTGCCTCTGATATCTATCAGAATAAAATAGATAAAAAAGAGCTTGAAAATAAAATTGTATTAATAGGAACAAGTGCTACTGGACTACGAGATTTAAGAGCAACCCCTTTTGAATCAATATATCCTGGGGTAGAAATACATGCAAATGTCATTGATAATATACTTACAGGTGATTTTATCTCTCAAAAGTCTTGGTTCTACCAGATTGATATAGCCATAATATTTGCACTATCTATTTTAGTCATGATACTTATAACATATAGTCCTTTTTGGTTAAATCCTATTATTACAATATTTTCTATAATTTTTACAACAATTTTTCTTTACAAAATGCTTTTTAGCTATGGTATGATTTTAAATATTCTATTTCCAATTAGTACGATAGTTTTTTCAGCCATTATTACAACACTATTTGATTACTTCTATAAAATTAAACAAGAAGAGGCAATAAAAAAGAAGTTTGCCTCAAAAGTATCTAAAAAAGTAATGGAAAACCTCTTAAAAAATATTGAAAGTACTGGATTTCAAGTTATGGAAAAAGAAGTAACTATATTTTTTAGTGATATTAGAGGATTTACAAACTTGTCTGAGGAGATGAATAGTGCAAAAAATCTTGTTGAATACTTAAATGAGTATCTTGAACCAATGAGTAATATCATTACAAAATATGAAGGAACAATAGATAAATATATTGGAGATGCAATTATGGCTTATTGGAATGCTCCAGCTAATGTAGAGAATCATCCAGATAAAGCAGTACAAGCCTCATTAGCACAACTAAAATCACTAAAAAAATTAAATAAAAAATTAAAAGAGAAAAATAAACCTATTATTGAAATAGGAATTGGTATTAATACAGGAGTTGCCATTGTAGGAGAAATGGGAAGTATAAAAAGAAGTGATTATACTACAATTGGTGACTCAATTAATTTAGGAGCAAGAGTAGAATCTCTTTGTAAATATTATGGTTCATCTCTTAATATAACAAACTTTACAAAAGACCAATTAAAAGAAAAATACGTTTTACGACTTTTAGACTATGTAACAGTTAAAGGAAAAAATGAAGCTATTGAAATCTGGCAAGTTTATGACAAAGGAGTTGCTTCAAAAGAACAAAAAAAAGAGTTAAAAAACTATCATAAAGCGTTAAACTTATACCAAAACTCTAAATTTGAAGAAGCTTTAAAACTATTTGAAGAACTTGAAAATAGCAGTTTTAAATCAAATGATAAGATTAATAATATCTATATTCAAAGATGTAAAGAGTATATAAAAACACCACCAAAAGATTTTAATGGTGTCTATATTCACGAAACAAAAGCTTAAAAACTATAAATAAAATTGCTTTTTAATGTATACTTGTCATATTCAAAAGGTTCATGGTTTGAGTTAATATCTGTATAAGTACCACCTAAACTCATAATAAAGTCTTCAGTAATAATCTTTTGCAAGGTTAAAGAGTAATCTCTTTTTTTATCTTCTCTTTTTGTTTGAAAATTGACATCTATATCATTATATTGAATATCTTTATAGCTAAATTGTGTTTGTAAAGTATAATCATTAAAAAAATTAAAACTATTTGAGAAAATTAAATTATAATAACTATTCGAAACATCTGTTCTAGTATCAATCCTCTCTTCTTCCTGACCAAAAATTAGACTCATAGAAAAAATACCTAGATCTTCTGCAATATACCTATATCTAGTTTCCATTTCTTGTAAGTCTGCATCTCTATCATCATCAATAGCATAATTCATTCTTCCCTTTTTTAAACCAAGTTCTAACATTGAATTACTATTTAATATTTTTGTAAATTTAGGATTTAAATAGAAATTTCCTTGATTTTTTTCATGTCCTAAATATATATAATCATATAAAAATCCTAATTGAAATTTATAATCTTTACCAAAATAAGAAGGAGAGATATCAAAAGATAAAGCATGAATATCTTTCTCCTTATAATTCTTATATTTAAGCATTAAAGGAGTTACTGATGCACTTAATATATAGTTTTCATCAAATTTGTATTTATACGATAATACAGTAGCAAGTTGTAAAATTGATGCACCCTCTTTCTCATTATTAGTATCAAGTGTTATAATAGAGTCTATTATAGGACTATAGATATCGAAACTACCAGCATCAGGTGCTACATTTACATTTGAATCATACATAAAAGAGATTAAAGCTGTTGCATTAAAATAGTGTTTTTGTTGTTTTGACTTAATAAAATCAATATTACTTAAAACTCTTTTTCTAACCGATAAAGGTATTTTCCCTTTTAATACAGTTTCAAACTCTTTAATTGATTGAGCCAAAAGGTTCATTTGCATATAGGTTTGAGCTAATTCAACTCTTACTCTTTGATTATTTGGCTCTTTTATTAAAATTCTATCATAAGCACTTATTGCAAACTCATATCTTTTTGTTTCAAATGCACTTCTACCTAGATAATAGTTAACTAATGTATCATCCATTTTATTTAGAAAAAGTTTAGAAAATAAAGCATATGCTTTTTCATAATCTTTTTCCCTGTAATAATGTAATGCTCTTTCATATTCTGCATCATTAAAACTTTTATTAGTAATAGCTTCACTATGTTCTTCTATTTTTTTATCTAAAGCTTTATCTTTAAAAAAAAACCTTTTTTCTATGATAAAAGCATCTTTACTATTTTTTCTAATATCTTCTAAAGACTTTTTTTTATTATCAATATTTACTGCATAAAGTGTGTAATTATTGATTTTTTCAATATATAAATCATATTCTTTAAATTTTTTAGAGTACTCTTCCAATCTCACTTTTGAAGTTGATACCGCAATTTGTATTGTTGACTTATCTTTATCAATTAAATCATGATTAATAATTGATGAAAAACTATAAACTGAAAACAGTGATAATAAGGCTATTCTTCTTTCCATTTTGATGCTTTAAATACTCCTGATGCTAGATTACTTCCAGATGATACAGTAAATGAACCACCTACACTCTTTACAGAATCCGTACCATAATAGTTACCATTGTAACTTCCACTTCCTCCAGTGAAACTACCTGAAAAACCATTTTTATTAATAGTTGATGAATTCATACCTAAATTCCAATTAGTAGTTGCTGTTTTAAACTTCATAGTACTTCCATTCATAGAAGCTGCTCCTCCACCTAAATTAAACTTTAAGTTAACAGAATTTATTCCATCATTTACAATAATAGGTTCAATAGAGTTATTACTTAAAAGTACCTTTCCTAAAACTTGACCTTTAAAATAAAGTGTTTTCGAAGATCCATTAATTAGATTTTCAACAATAGAATCTGCTGTTTTAGTTCCAGCTATCCAAGTTGATTGAGTATCAATAAAAATATATTGATCTCCATTTTTAAAGTTTGCAGTCCAATACCCCCATGAACTCTCATCATCACTCATAAGAGGATTATCATTATCATCATAAAGTTTATGTTCATCTCCTACTATTCGTCCATCTGGTACAGAAAAAAGATAACCACTATTTGAAACTAAACTATATTTACTTCCATTTACGTAACTACTCGAACTATCAAACATAGCTCCAAAAATATCATCACTAATATAATAAGCATTACCTTTTGATAAACGTGAATCAACTTTAAAAGAACCGCTTCTTACAAATTCTATATTATCATCAGTCTTAATTGTTTTATTCTTTCTATCAATATCTAATTTAAAATCTGTTAATCTATCTATCATAAAGTAAGAATTTCCATAAGCATTACCTACCATATACCCTTCTAATTCATAAGTTCCACTATCTTTTACGCTACTACTATTATCAATTAATAGTGAAGTTCCCAAAGATTGAGTAGAGCTCTCCAAAATATTTTTAAACTGAGTACTATATAGTTTAGTATCCTCTTTAGTTGAATAATAGATATTTTGATATTGACTACCTAAGAAATTAATATCAGATTCACCTTCAGATGATTTGATACCAACTAAGTTAAGTGGTATATTATAATCATATTCATTATAATAAGACTTGAAGCCTTGACTATCACCTATAACAATCCCTTTTGCACCATTTAAATAAAAATCTTTACTTAGACGTGTTAAAGAACCCGTTGTTGGATTATAATATATATAACCATCTGAAGCCCCTACCTTGCTATCTAGAATTGTTCCAGAGCCACTTTTTTCTACAATAACCTCTTTAAAATCCTTATAAATATAGATTTTATCTTTTTCTAAATAAGAAGGGTTAGTTTTATTACCTAAAACAAAAAGGTAATTAATCTTATTACTACTCGAATTATTTTCATAAAAGCCTATAAAGACCTCTCCTGTGTTATCAGTATAAATATTATATTTTCCTGATATTGCAGGTATACTATTAGTAAATGGAATTGTTACAGGAGAGTTTGTATTAAACCCCGTATAAGTTCCTCTTTTATCGAAGCTCGAAAATGTTTTTTCACCTTTATAAAAAGAGAATGTATTATCTTCTCTTTTACCAGTAAAAGAATCCTCTTCTTGAATTAATTTATAAGTTGATGTATAAACTCCTCCAAAATAGTGCCCATTTAAATTATAATTGACTTTTTGATTTGAAGCAACATCAGAAACTATATCAGTTTTATTTGAATTAAGTGAATTTTCATTTGCATTAGAAACTATATTTGGACTATTTGATACGAAAATAGTTTCTTCTGAACTTATTGTTTTACTCTTAGCTGAATCCTCTTTTTGTGTTTCTAAACCATTTTCAGTTGAAGTAAAACTTACTTTTTGATCTTTTTCTTTTGATTTTTCACTCTTTTTTGTGTTATCTGAATCTTCATCTAAACTTGAAGGTTCATTATTAGATGACTTTGATTCTTTTTTATTAGCAGCTTCATCTTTCTTAACAGATGTATTACTACTATTAGGTTCAAGCTCTTGTTTTAAATTATCAAGAATCTCATTTGTTAAGATTTGAGATTTTGAAGGAGCTTCCCCTTCTATTGTTTTTGTATATTGATTTTTAGGAACTATTACAGTTGTACCCTTTGAACTTACTGATATTTCACCACTTGTACAAGCTATATTAGTTTGATTTCCTAAAATTATTGTCCCTCTAATACCAATTGAGGCAGCTTTAGTTCTAAGTTTAAACTTCTCTTTATTTATTTTTCCGATATTTCCAGTGATTGTTTTAAATGCACCCCTAAAAAAGTTTAAATCAGTCTTTGAATTTTTAGGATTGTTTGTATCATAAACATATTCACTTATATCTAAAGAGGAATTTTTTCCTAAAGTAACAATTGTATTGTCATTAAAAATAATTTGTAGCTTCGAATTATCTGAAGTGACAATTATATCTTTTTCTTTCAAAATTTTACCTAACGTAACTTTGTATTTTTGCCCATCTCGACTAATATTTGCATCTCCAATAATAGCTGAAATTTTTCCAATTTCTGCAAATAAAAACGAAGAGAAAAATAATAAATAAATTAAAAATTTCATAATTAACTCCTTGAAATATAACCATATTGTAACATAAATAATATGATTTTAACATAATTTTATATCTAAAATAAGAATTCTTAAATATATTTAACTGAAAAATATCCAAGCTCTTATACCAAACTTCTTTAGAAAACTAGATAGTTTTGTATTTGACAATAATATAAAATTTTAATTATTTTTGTTACTTCTACCTTTTAATAATAAAATAAACAAGATAAATACACTTACAAAAAAACTACTACTATTAGCTCTTTAATTAAGTTTAAATTAGTATATTTTTTTAATCTCCTCCTAATATACTTTTGAAACTTTTATTGTTACTCTAATTAAAATACTCAATAATAATAGTATTATTTATTTCTTTAAAATAAGATTATTATCAAGTACTTTAATTACATATTTTATGTAATAAATAAAACTAAAATCCTTATTCAATTAATTCATATAATAATTTAGATAAGATATAAGCCATTAGCAAGTCTACAAAATACTATTTTAAGGGATTTATAAAATCAAATGGCACTAATAGAC
>CAYZST010000004.1:0-4490 GCA_964480765.1 uncultured Arcobacter sp.
TACTCAAATTTTTTTCTTAATTGTTATAATAAAACAAGCTCCTGTATACTTTTTATTTTGGTACTCAAAAGTTAAGTTTTCTACAAAGATTTTACCTTTTAAATGTTTTGTAATAATTTGATTAGTCATATAAAGTCCGATACCTGTACCTTGACTTTGATGTTTTGTTGTAAAATATGGTTCAAAAATTTTTGTTATAACATTTAATGGTATTCCATTTGCTGTATCTTTTATTTTTATTTGAACTTCATCCTCTTTCTCTTCTAAATCAATAAAAATAAATCTATCTTTATCTTTTATTTCATTAACTATTAATGCATCTTTTGCATTATTTAGTATATTTATTAGGGCTTGGATTAAAAGATTTTCATTACAAACTATTTTTATCTTATGGAAAGCATAATTTTTAATAAGTACAATATTTGAACTATTAAAAGAATCTTTAATTAATAAATCTACTTTCTCTATCACATTTGATAAATCTAATTCTTTATCAAGAGAATTATCTAATAAAAAAAAGTTCCTAAAATCATCAATGGTTTTTGAAAGATATTGAGTTATTCCATTTATACTATCCATGTTTTTATAGAACTCTTCATCATCTAATAAATTTAACTCTTTTTTCAATCTTGAACCAGTTGCAGTTGTAGATATTACTGAAAGTGGTTGTCTCCATTGATGAGAGATATTACTTAGCATTTCTCCAAGAGCTACTACTTTTGTCTGATGAAATATTATTTCTTGATTTTTAATCTGTTCTGTTATATCAGAAACATAACCTATAAAATGCGTTACATTTCCATTTTTATCTTTTTGTGTTGCAGTATTATCTATAACCCATTTTTCTTCACCACTTTTTGTAATAATTCTATATGGTTTATGTTTAAAATAATCAAGATTTTTTTCTAATGCTTCTTCTACCTCTTTATGTACCCTTTCTATATCTTCACTATGTATGCAATCTTCATATGTAATCTGATGATTTAATAAAGACTCTTCATCATAACCTAAAAGTTGAAACACACTTTTAGATACATACTCTATCTTCCACTTTTTTCCATTTTTCCATCTAAAGAGTACAGATTCACCTTTATCAAATAAAGATAATAATACCTCTTGGGATTTTGTTAATGATTGTGCAAGTGCGTTAAGCTCTTTTAACTTTTCTTCTTTTAATTTTCTTTGAGTTACATCATGTCCTATTCCAAGAACTCCTATAACATTTCCTTCCTCATCTCGCATTGCTTTTTTTGATGTATCTAATAGAACTCTTCTTTTATCTGTTGCGTAAGTTACCCACTCCTCATTTACTAAAGTTTTTGAGGTATTCATTGCGTTTTTATCATGTATTCTAAAAGAGTCTGCCAACTCTTTATTTACAAAATCATAATCGGTTTTCCCTACAATTTCTTCTTCAGTTGCACCAAAAAATTTTTCAAATTCATCATTACAAGTTAAATATACCCCTCGTGCATTTTTTAACCATACCATATTAGGAATTGTAGTAAAAATATTTTTTAGTAGTAGTTGTTTCTCTTTTAATTTTTTTTCATACTCTACTCTTAGTGATATATCATTAAAAGTCCATAAAAAACCTTTTTTAGGATCAGCTGGTCTAGCACTATCTAAAGCTTTACCTGATAATTCACACCAAATTAAAGTACCATCTTTTCTTTTAAACTCATATTCTAAATTATAGTTTTCACCATATTTTATTAACTTTTCAAAATTCTTTTTCTCAAATTCATTATAAGATTTATCATTTAGATGAAATATTTTCATATCCAAATTAACCATATCATCAGGATTATTATAGCCCATAATATCTGCAAATTTTTGGTTTGCTTTTATTAATTTTCCATTTTCATCTATATATAAAAGTCCACTTTGAGAATTGTTAAAAAGTTCTTCTACTCTTTTTTGCTTATCTTTAATTTTTTTTGTGTAATTATATTTTTCAATCGCTTTTGCAACAATATTCGCATATATTTCAATTAATTTTAATTCAAATTCACTTGGTTTTTTAGGTTCTTTATTGTATATTGCAAAAGTTCCTAAAACTTCATTTTCTGTTGAAATAATTGGCTCAGACCAACAAGCATGTAAGTTTGCTTTTTGAGTTAGTTCCAAATACTCTTGCCAATTTTCATGGGTATTAATATTTTCAACAATTACTCTTTGCTTTTTAAATGCGGCTTTTCCACAAGAACCAACTTTCTCCCCTATTTCAATTCCATGTATTGATTCATTATAAAACTTTGGCAATGATGGAGCAGAACCGTGTAATAAATGTTTCTTTAAGTCATCTAAAAGAAGAATAGAGCATAGACTCTGTGGATTTCTTTTTTGTGCATACTCAACAATCTTATCTAAAATTTTTTGTAAATTACTTTCAATAGTAATATACTCTAATAACTCTTTATTATCTTTATATATTATTTCATATTGTTTTGAAATTGTAATATCTTCAATTACTTCCCAAACAACTTTTCTACCATCAATATTTTCTAAAACAAAACCTGAAATTTTTATTGGACATTTTGTTCCATCTTTTTTTATGTATTCTTTTTCATTTGGTCCAAATCTACCTATTTTATTAAGTTCTTCTATTTGTTTAAGTTCTTGTTCCTTATACTCTTGTGGGGTGATATCCCAAAAAGAAAGATTTAAAAACTCATCTTTTGTATAAGCAGTTATATTTAATAAAGTGTTATTTACTTCTAGAAACACTCCTGTTTCGTAATCAACCATTGTCATACCTATTGGTGATTGTTCAAAAAGTATTTTAAATCTTTTTTCAGAACGTTCAAACTCTAAATTTTTATTTAAAAATAAAATTCTTTTATTTGCAACTTCTAGCTCTTTCGTTCTTCTTTCAACTTCTTTTTTTAGATTATCTTCAATATATATTTTTTCAATTTCTGCACTTGCTTTTATTGCCAAAAACTCTATTATTACGGCAAAAAACTCTATATTTTTTATAGGTTTTTCATTAAGAAGTACTAAGATACTTGAAACATTATTATCTCTTTTGGAAATTACAGGGGCACCTATATAAGCTTCAATATTCATATCTTGAAGTAATTTATCTTCAGGGAAATCCTTAGAAACATTTGAAGCATGAATACAAACTCTCTCTTTTTTTAATACTAATTCACAAGGACTACCCTTAAGTTTATAAGTAAAATTATCCATAAAACCATTTTTTGACCAAACTACATCAGTCATAATTTTTGTCAAATCTTTATTAAGAGAGTGTCCAATTAATACGTAATTAACATCTAAATTAATTGCAATATTTTTAATAAACTCTTGTAAATATTCTTTTCCATTTAGGTTTTGATCTATCTTTAAAATATTAGATAATAAACCCATTATATTTTTAAAAGATTTTGACATCTCAACTAGCCTCATATATAGCAATCATTTTCAAGTATAGCTTAAAAAGCTTATATTTTTTATTAAAAAAAATTAAACAATATCAGTAATTAGAAGAAGGTGAATATTAAATAAACACAGAAAAAATAACTTCCTATGATTTTTATTATGACTTTTTCACATATTTAGGAGTGATTTTTATAGCACCTACACCAGATATTTTACAGTCAATATTATGATCGTCTGCACTCTGTACAAGTTTAATATTTTTAATTTTTGTTCCAACTTTTATAACAGATGAACTACCTTTTACTTTCAAATCTTTTATTACTGTTACATCATCACCACTTCTTAGTGTCATATTATTTGAATCTTTTACAGTAAACTCTTCATCTTCTTGGTTTAACTCATTTGTTGACCACTCATAAGCACATTCTGGACAGATAAATAACTCTCTATCTTCATATACATGCACACTAGCACACTTCGGACAATTAGGTAATTGTTCCAATTCTTCTCCTTTAAACGATTTTTGCAATTGTAAGATATAAATCAATTAAAGTCAAATATTTATTAACTAAGTCTTTTATAGATTCCTTTAAGAGTTTCAATAAAATGTTCATTATGATTAGGAGCTTTTGCCACTCGATAGTCTAAAACTCCTATTTCATTAGCAAGTTCTTTATACTCTATATCAAGCTCATACTCTGTCTCTGAGTTATCAACTGTAAAAGATATAGGATAGATTATTACTTTTTTTGATTTCATCTGCTTTAATTTATCTTCCATATAAGGTTTTAGCCATTGCATAGGTTCCAATCTTGATTGATATGCCACATGAATAGTATTAAATTTTATTCCTTGTTTTTTTAACTCTTTTTTTACACATTCAACATTAGCTAGAATATGTTTTTGATAAGGATCTCCTTTATTAATTGTTCTTTGGGTTAAACCATGTGCAGAAAAGATTAATTCAAAATCTTTTGAATTTTCAGCTTTTAAAGACTCCTTTATTCTTTGAACAATTGCTTTATTATAGTTTTCATCAGTAAAATAAGAATCAATTGTTTTTATTTTTGCTTTTATATTGAGTTTTTTAGCCCATTTTTCTA
>CAYZST010000004.1:4590-24426 GCA_964480765.1 uncultured Arcobacter sp.
TATAATATATTTATCATTAAACATATTTTTTAAAAAAACTTCTACCTCATCTAAGTTATTTGGTCCACCCATATTCATTAAAACAACTGCTTTTTTCAAAATTTATCCTTTTTATTAAGGATTTTATTTAAAAGCAAAAGATTTTAGTAGAAATTTTCTGTTAGTTTATACTTTTTTTTCAAGTAATTCTTTAGTAACTTGATGTCTAAACTCAAACATTTTATTTAACTCTTTTTTAATAAAAAAATTAAATAAAGAACCAAGTTTTCCAAATGGCAATTCATAATTTATCACATCTTTTAATTCCCAAACATTCCCTCTTTTTGTAAATATATGAGAGTGTTCCCAATACTTAAAAGGAGACTTAATTGCCACATCAACCAATAAATTTGGTCTTTGTATTTTTACTATTTTTACTTCCCACACTATTGGAATAAAGTTCTTTATTGTTTTTAATCTTAAAACTCCTCCCTCATGCGGAATAAAATCTTTATTTAAAAGCTCCACTTTTATTTCAGGAGGAGTTATTTTTTTCAAATTTGAAATATCAAAATGAAAATCGAAAAGCTGCTCTATGGTGCAGTTTTTAATTATTGATATTTTTTCAAACGTATACATTTAACCTCTTTAATTAAATTAAGTCTGCAATTGTATCCTCAATATTCTCAAATTTAAATTTAAAGCCTTCTTTTAAAAGTTTTTTTGGTCTAACACAGTGACCATCTGTTAAAACTTTTGCTCCTTCACTAAATATTAAATTTAAAAAAAATCGAGGTACAGGAAGTATAGTTGGTCTACATAAAGATTTTCCTAAAGCTTTTGTTAAACCATAGTTTGTAGTTGGTTTTGGAGAAGTTAAATTAAAAATACCTTTACAATTTTCATTTTCAAAAATAAACTCATAAGCATTTAGTAAATCCTTAATATGGATAAAAGAAAAACTTTGAGTTCCATCTCCAATTGTTCCTCCTACTCCTAATTTAAAAGGAGTAAGCATTTTTTCTAAAGCTCCCCCTTTACCCAATACAATACCAAATCTAAAAATAGCCGTTCTTACACCAAACTCTTCTGCTCTTAAAGCCTCAGCCTCCCAAGTTTTACAAAGTTCTCCCAAAAAATCATCTCCATACTCATAAAAATCTTCATCATAACAAACTTCTTTTTTATAAATCCCTACTGCTGATGTTGAAATAAAAACTTCTGGTTTATTTTGAGCTTTAGATATGGCGCTTACTAATGCTTTTGTAGTATCAACTCTACTTGTATAAAGAAGTTTTTTATAAGACTCAGTCCATCGATTAATAATATTAGCACCTGCTAAATTAACGATAAAATCAGATTCATCTACAATATTAGTTAATTTTTCTATATCTTTTAAATCTTCTCTTTTTATTCCTATAACTTTGTAGCCTTTTGATTCAAATTTATTCTTTAGGTTACTTCCAACAAAACCACTTGAACCTGTAATTGCTAAAGTTTTCATAATATTCTCCTATTAAATAGGTTTTTATAATATTATAATAAAATTATTAATAATTTGTATACATTTTATGTCAGTTTAAAAGTTTAAGTTTTAGAAACTTCTATGTTCTAAATATTCCCTAAACTCTTTTGCACCATCTTTTGAGCTTATAACAATATCATCAATGTTATGGAAAGATATTTCTAATTTTGATTGCTCCACACTTTGCATTGATTTAATTTTATCTACATTTACAATATATGAACGATGTACTCTAAAGAAATTTTTCCCTTCTAATAGGTTTTGCATATCTCCAATTTTTCTTCTAAGATAGGCATCTGCATCTTTTATTTTTATAATTACCTCATCCAGATCTGCTTTTATATAAAAAATATCATCAATATCAATAAGATAGATTCTATTCCCTCTTTTTGCAATAAGCTTTTTTGAAATCTCATTCTTCACAAGAAACTTTTCAATTTTATATAAAGCACTTTTTATATTTTCATTTGAAACAGGTTTTAATAAATAATCTATTCCTCCACTTTTAAAAGCTTCAAGGGCATACTCTTCATAGGCTGTTTGAAATATAATAAATGTTTTAGGATTTATATTTAGTATCGTATTAGCCAACTCTAAACCACTCATATTTGGCATTGATATATCCAAAAATGCCACATCAAACCTCTCTTTTGTAAACTCTTTAATGGCATCTATTGCATTATTGCACTCTACAATGTCATTAATTCCCTCATTATTAAGTAATCTTTTTAATCTACTTAAAGCTAAATTTTCATCATCTACAATTAATACTTTCAAACTACTATTCCTTAAAATCAATTATAAAGACCATTTTTGAGTCCTCTATTTTATGTTTTAATTTTCCAATATTAAGTAATATTAATCTTCTTGAAAGATTACTTAACCCTGTACCAAAAACTATATTCTTGCATAGTATTCCATCATTTGTAACAATAATCTTCTTAGAATGAACATCTATTTCAATATTTAACTCTTTTTGACTATATCCATGTTTTATCGCATTCTCTACTAAAAGTTGAATGGAGAATTTAGGTACTAAAATAAAATCCAAATTCTTTTGCATTTTAATATTTAAAATTATATTATTTTGAAACCTAATATTCTCTATTTCTAAATATGTTTTTACCATATCAATCTCTGATTGAATTGAAACAAGACTCTCTTTTGTTATTGCATTTCTTAAAAATTTGGATAAATCAATTGTAGCTTTCTCTGCTTTTTGTTTATCTAAATAGATTAATTCTGAAATAGAGTTTAAAGCATTAAATAAGAAATGTGGATTTAACTCATTTTCTAAAGCCTTAATTTTTGTCTCTAAAACCTCTTTTGAGATAAACTCATTTCTATGTCTCATTGAGATAAACTGATGTAAAATTAATCCAACTAAAAAGGTAAGAAGACCAATAATTATACTAATATACAAGCAATATTTATAAAGAAACAATGTAATTGGAATATGAAAAGATAAACCAATATAAAAACTAAAAAGAAACCCTAAAAATCCCGATAAAAAAGAGAATATAAAACTAATAAAATACCAAAATTTTTCATTTACTTTAGGAAGAATATATTCATTTGATACTGTGATTAATATAAAAGAGAAAAAAGAGATTATTACTGCTGTAAAAGTTGTAAAAAAAATTGTTGATATTGTTTGAAACTCTTTATTTAAAACATAAAAAAATAAAGAGATTAAAAAACCAAAAAAAGCTCCAATTAGAATAATATATATCCAGTTTTTTTTTGATATTTTTAGTTTAATTCTATCCATTTAGTTCCTTATTTAAAATCTCTACTCCAATTGCAATACCAGGCCAACCTTGCCCTGCAAAAATAGTATCTCCAACATTATATAAACCTTTAAAAGGTGTTTTACTACTAGGTGTATTTAAAATATTTTTCAAAGTTATTGCACGACCTCCACAATTATATCTATTAATATATCTTTTAAAAGTTTTAGAAGTTGCACTAAATATATTTATTATATCCTCTTTTTTTATTGACTCAAAACTCTTTATAAAGCTATCAATTATAAAACCTTGAGTAATCTCTTTTTGTTTTTCATACTCATTTAAAGATAAACATTTCCAAAACTTAGCTTTTGTATGAGTTGAAATTGTAACACTATAATATTTTTTACTCATTATCTTATCATCTATATGGCTAATTGATATAAAAAAAGAGTTGGAGATTGTATTTGGTATATTTTTATCTAAAATAATTTGATAATGGTGTAAAAGCTTATGCTTTTTATCTAAATTAAAATTAATTACAAAAGCACTTTGGTCACTAAAAGAGAACATATCATAGTATTTTTTTATCTTTATATCTTCAAATAGCTCACTGCAATTGTATATTGAAGAGTTTAAAACAAGGTTTTTAGTAAAATATTCATCTTTTGATGTTATTACTTTATAAAGATTATTGTGTTTAATAACTTTTAATACCTCTTCCTTTCTTTTTACTTCTATATCTTTTAAAAGTTCATCAAATAAACTTCCCATACCTCCATTTACATAAAAAACATCATGAAAAGGGTAAGATAAACCTAAGGCTAAAGAGAGAGTTGAAATATCTTTTGATGTAGTTTGTAGAGTTATTAATAGTTGTGCATCAATAAAATTTTGATACTCTAGTGTTATCTCTCCTAAGCTCTCTTTTATAAAGGTTTTTGCACTTTTAAATAGATCAAATTTAAAAGCTGACAAAAGATTTAAAATAGTAAAAATAGTTTTACTATATGAACTTAAAGAGTATTTCCCATAATAAAGATTATTAATACTCCAAAACTTTTCATCAAGCTCTTTTATCTTTTGCCAAAAAACTCTATTATTTTTATTAGGATAGACTCTATTAATCTGTTTTAAAAATAGTTCAAAATCTTTTATCCTATCAACTACTTTACCATTTTGTATAACTCTTATTGCAATATCGCTTTTTAAAATACTTGGTGTAGCCTTAGCTTTATCAAAAATCTTTTTTACTGGATGATTTTTTTCATAACCTACAAAAGTAGTTGCTCCCGCATTGAAATAGCTACCAAATCTTTTAAAAGTACTTGCACATCCACCTAAATTTTTATCTCTTTCAAAAACAACTATCTCTTTATTTCTATTTAACGAAGCAATCATACTGCCACCCATGCCAGAGCCAACAACAGCTAAATCATAAACTTTCATTTTTAGCCTCCTTAAATCGCTCAATTGCTCTTTTTCTTGATAAAGAGATATCTACCATTGCTTTTGGATAATTTGCAAAAAGATTAGAAGAGATAGCATTTTCAATATGAAAAGCTTTTGCAGGAACATCTTTTAACTCTTTTAAAACTGACTTAATAAAAATAGCATCTTTATCAAATTTTTCAGACTGAATATAGGGATTAAAAATCCTAAAATATGGTACAGCATCAGCCCCCGTACTAGCTGCCCATTGCCAAGAACCAATATTAGAACTTGCTTCATAATCTAAAAGTTTTAAGGCAAAATATTGTTCCCCTTTCTTCCAATTTATAAGAAGATTTTTCGTAAGAAAAGAGGCAACAATCATTCTAAGTCTATTATGCATAACTCCTGTTTCATTTAAATACTTCATAGCCGCATCAATAATAGGAACACCTGTATTCCCTTCACACCACTTCAAGAAATCATCTTCATTCTCATTCCATTTAATCTTTAGTGTATTAAAATTTTCAAACTCCGATTGAGGAAAATGAAAAAGAATATAGTTATAAAACTCTCGCCAAAAAAGTTCCCTTATAAAAAACTCACTATTTTGATTTTTTTTAAAATAATTAAATACCTGTCTAGCAGAGATTAGACCAAATCTTAAATGCACAGATAGTTTAGAAGTTGCATCTAAATAGAAATAATCTCTATTTACTTGATAATCATTTATTTTATAAATAAACTCTTCTAATAACTCTTCTATACTACAATTTAAAAAATTAGGCAAATTTTCTTTTTGAAAACCTAATTTCTCTAACTTTGGTATAAAACTATAATCAAAATCTACAAGTTTTAAATTTTTATTTCTCTCATAGATATCAATTTTTGATGATGAAGTTAATATATTCAATGATTTATAAAAAGGAGTAAATACCTTATATGGTGTTCCATCACTTTTTAAATGTTCACTTGGATTTATAATAAAAGAATCCAAGTATCTTTTTAGAGGAAGAATATTTTCAATCTCTTTATCTCTTCTTTTTGCATAATCATCAAAATCAATTGAACACAAAACTTCGTCAAACTCTTTTGAAAGCTTTTTAAATATCTCAATAGGTTTACCATAAAAAATCATTAAATCTAAACCTATTTTTTGTAAATTAGCTTTTAGTTTTATTACTGCTTGATAGATAATAGTAAGCCTTTTATCATCTTTAGGAAGCTTATTTAAAATATTTTCATCAAAGATAAAAATAGGCAATACCTCATCTTTAGCATTTGCAAGTATTGCATTATCTTCAATCCGTAAATCTCTTCTAAACCAAAGAATTTGTCTCATCTATAAGCCTTTATAGCTGATCTTAAAGCTAACTCTTTTGGATAAGGGTTTAAAAATTTTTGAGATTTTAGATATTTTATATCAAATCTATTTGTATATAGATTTAATATTTTAATTACTGCAATAAGAGGTATAATTTCACTTTTAAACTCTTCAATAGTCTCTAATATCTCTTTTTTTTCCTCTTTAGATATTAGTTTTTTAAAGTAACCAAAGATATGAAGAAGTACATTATAGGTATTTTTGATACTACCTTTTTCATAAATTGTTTTTAAAAAATAGATTTTGTACTCTTCTAAAACCTCTTTAATATCTTTTTTATCGTGATTAGCAACTATATTTCCAAGCCTTTTATAGGCATGATAAGATTTTGAATATATTAAATATTTGTATGAAGTATGAAAATCAACAAGCTCCCCTAAAGAAGGATTAGTTTTTAAAAACTCAAATAGAGATTTATAGGCAAAAATTTGCATTAAGAAACTCTCTCTAAGCCATGGATCTCCTAATCTCCCTTCCTCCTCTAAAGGTAATAAAGGAAACTTCGATTTAAGCTCCTCTGCGAAAACACCCACCCCTACATTCTCACTAACTCCTGTACCATCTGGATAGACCTTAACTCTTTCCATTCCACAAGTTGGTGATTTTGATTTTAATATATATCCACAAAACTCCTCCTCTTCAATCCTTTTTACCAACTCTTTAGAAATATCTTTTAACTCATTAGTAACATTTTTATTAGTATTAGAGGTTCTAACTTCTATTTTATCAGCTGTTCTTATTAATCTAATAGTCTCTCTTGGCGTAGGGAAAATTTCTCTTTCTGGACAAAAAGGAGTAAATTCAAAATATTTTGACAATTCATTTACAATAAATCTATCTTTTGAATGTCCACCATCATATCTACACATAGTACCTAAAAGACAAGCTGAAATACCAATTTTCATTTTAACTCCTTTTTGTCTTATTATATAGAACCTATGTATTTTTGGTAGAACTATTATGTAATTTTATGTTTTTTAAAGCCTACAAGCTATAAATCTTGCAATAACTATTATTGATATATTAAAAAAGAATTAGAAGTAAAAGAAAGAACTAACTATTATTTATTTAACTCTTACACCTTTAATAGAGTTTAGCAATAAGCCAATTGTTGTACCATTGTGCAGTACTGCTGTTACTACAGGTGAGAATAGACCAAATGTTGCTCCTGTTAAAATTATAGAATTAATACCAACTGTGGCATTAAAGTTATTATTAATAAGTTTCATTGTTTTATTAGCTAACTCTTTAGCTTCTACTACGGATGATATATCATCTTTTAACAAACTAATATCAGCCGTAGCCTTTGCAATATCTGCACCTCTACTCATGGAGATACCAACATGGGAAGAGATTAAAGCTGGGGCATCATTTATTCCATCACCAATAAAGGCTACTTTTTTACCCTCATTTATAAGCTCTTGTACAATTTTTGCTTTTTGTGTTGGTAACAATTCAGCTTTAACTTCATCTATTCCTAATTCTTGAGCAATTATTTGAGCCTTTTCTTGTGTATCTCCTGTAAGCATAACAATATTTTTTACACCAAGTTCTTTTAATCTATTAATTGAAGCTTTTGCATTTTTTCTTAAATTATCTGATAAAGAGATTGTTCCTAGTAGTTTTCCATCAAAACCAATATATAAAAGAGTCTTACCCTTCTTTAATGACTCATTAATTTTCTCTTTGTGTTTAAAGAAATCTATTTTTTCATCATCCTCTAAGAAGTGTCTACTCCCAATAATCACCCGTTTTCCATTAACTTCTGTTTTTACGCCATGGGCAACTATAAACTCTACTTCCTCATGATGCATATGGATAAAGCCTTTTTGTTTCGCTGCTCTTACAACAGCTTCTGCTACTGGATGAAAATAATGCTCTTCAGCTGATGCTGTAAGATTTAGAACATCATCATCACTCCAGTTTTCATCATATGATTCAACTTCAATAACCTCCAGTTCTCCATTAGTTAAAGTTCCTGTTTTATCAAATACAAAAGTATCCGCATTATATAAAGCTTCAATTGATTTTGCACCTTTAATCATAATTCCATGATGTCCAGCTTTTGAAATAGTTGATTTAAAAGCAACGGGTGTTGCCAGTTTAAGTGCACATGAGTAATCAGCTTGTAAAATAGAAGCTGTTCTTTTAAAATCTTTTGTTAGAGTATAAGAGACTCCTGCAAGTCCAAGTGTTACAGGTACTAATTTATCTGCTAATTTTGTAGCTTTTAGTTGAACAGAAGATTTTTCATTTAAAGAGTTTTCTATATAATACTTAATTCTTTGGGTTGCTGTATTAGCACCAACATATTCAGCCCAAATTCTAAGTCTACCATCCTCTACTATTGTACCAGAGATAACTCTATCTCCTCTTTGTTTCGTTACAGGTTCAGCTTCTCCTGTCATTGAAACCTCATTTACACTAGCATTTCCATCGATAACATGTCCATCAACAGATATTGTATTTCCAACTCCTACAACAATCACATCGCCAACTTGAATATCTTTTGACTTTACAAGTACTTCAGTAACTTTTCCATCAATCTCTTTTTCTATCCAAGCTTCTTCTACATTTGGCTTTGCCAGCTCTTTTAAAAGATCATCACTTTTATGAACAGTTGTCTCTTCTATATACTCACCTAATTCTAGCATTGCATTTGTTGAGTTTGCAGTTAAATAATCTTTTCTATAAATTGAAATAGCAATAGCCGAACTTTCTAATACTCTTGAAGTCAAACCCTCATTAAATAACTCTTTAAAACCATCAATAATAATTGGGTATGAAGCGGCTGAGGTTATTGCAAGTTTTAGAAAATTATTTGACACTAATCTTTCAGCAACAATTGCTGAAGCTGCTAATGCGACTCTTGTAAAACTTGGTTTTTCATTACTTACGCAAAATAAGCATACTGCCATATCTTTACACTTTGTAAGTATTTTATCAACTGTAAGAGTAGAAAGCTCTTCTTCAATCTTAGAACAAATAGATGAATTATCAAAATTAAAAATTATGCTATATGCTTTTTTATTTATTCTAATAGAATTAATACCTGAAATCTTTTCAAAATATGCTTTTAATATATTTTCATCAATAAATTCATCTTTTAATAAAAAGAGTTTATACCTAGCTCGTTTTGAAGTTGAATGAACTTTTATAAAGCCCTTACTCATTATAACTCTTTATTAGCTTCCATTTGTGCTTTTACATCTTCATATCTCTCTTTTAGCTCTTCCATACTTGCTTGAAATAATTCAGTTCCTTTTGAAGCAACTTTCATTAGTGTCTCTTGAGCATCTTTATTTGTTAAAAGAAAAGTAGCAGCAGCACCTAAAAGTACTCCTTTTATAAAATCAGCATTATTAAATCCACCTTGTTGTGATAATTGATTCATTGGATTTGTTTGCTGATTAATATAAGGATTTTCACCTAAATTCATTGTTGATTGTCCAAAGATTCTGCTATTATTAATGTTTGTATCATACATATTTGTATGGTTTTGATGATTCATTCCATTTTGTATATTTTGACCCATTAATTTTCCTCTAAATTTAATCGTTTACTATCTGTTTTTGAAGCTATTTGTTCATCTATTTTATCACCTAAAACTTCAATTGCATAAATTCCTGCCATCCCAATAGAAATTGTAGTTAATGCTTTAAGAAAACTACCTTTTTGTGTTAAATAACCAGCTGTTGCAACTGCTGCACTTGTTGCAATTGCACCTTGAGATGTTCTTTTTGCAATCTCTCTTAATGCTTCTGATTTAGTAATCTCTTCATTCCTAACTTTTCTCATATTTACAGAGCTTGATGCAACGGCAGAAGCAATTGTACCTGTTAACACACTTCTTAGTGCAAGAGTTCTATTATCAATTTGACTCATTTATAATTCCTTGCTTTCTCTTTTTTTAATTTTTTTCTCTTTTATACATTCAGCCGTTGCATTGATTGTACTTTTAACTTCATCAACTTTCTGTTTACTTTTTTCTAAAGAATCATTTGCAACATCTTTAGATTTTTCAAATAAACTACACGCTGCCTTTTTAATCTTATCAGACTTATTGTAAGCAATTACCGCACCTACTCCTACTGCTATTCCTAATACAAATGGTAAAGCCATAATTTACTCCTCTTCATCTTTTTTGTTTAAATAACTATTTAAAAATACAGCACTTGCACTACCAAATACTGCTCCTGAGATCATTGAAAGATTTAGTTTTGAAAAAAGTTCAGACAATTTTGATTGATCCATATTACCATTTAACATATCTTCAAGTATCATCTGATATTCACCAATTTTTTGCATAATCTCATCTTGATTAAAACCTTGAACGCTGTTAGCAACTGTGTAATGTTCTACTATACAGTTTCTAAAAGTCGGAAGATGATTATTGTATGAATATGCTTGTAATTGATAAAAAACATCTCTAATATCAGGTTCTTGTACATATTGTAGCAAATAGTCATACATTTCAATATTTTTTATTTCACTTGCAACTCCTAACTCACAAGCCTCAATAAAACTATTTGGTGCTTTAAGTTTTAATGCCCAATCGTTAATTGGAACCTCAACATTATATTTTTGTAATAGTTGAATTAATGCTACATAATGTCTTGCTTCTGATTCTTTAATATGTACAAAAGGTTGCACAAGACCAAATTTCTCAATTATTTTTACATAAGCCTCATATGCTTTACACTCATTATATATTGCTATTCTTAATACTTGAGAGATTATTCCTTGGGAGTCATTATCATCTACTCTTTGACTTAGCAATATTGCTTCATCTAAATTTACCGCCAAATTACACAACCTCCTTTGCTAGTCTATTTATAAATTTTGTCAACTCTTCTAAGTTCTCATTTTTAACTAAATCTTCCCAAAGTTTTGGTGCAAAAATATTTGGATCATATATAATTGTAACTGAAGCAATGATTTTTTTTATTGTAATACTTTTTATACCTTCTATTTTATGTGGAAGGTTTTCTATCTCCTCAATAGAGATATTTCCTTTTTCTTTTTTAATTTTAGGATTAACTCGCACTCTTAATCTTCCAGGAGTATGAGCTACTATTGTAAAATAACTTGCAATTTTTATAATATCTTCAGTTTTTATCAAAAAAATTCCTTTACTGAATGAATTTTCACTTAGGTCATCTTAAATAAAACTTATAATAGAGTTATACTCATTATCAATAAGATATCAAAAAAAAATATTTTTTATTGGCAGTTCTCACAAAGACCATAAATTGTCATTACATGATCTTTTAAATCAAAATTATGTTTTTTTGCAATTTTAATTTGTTGTTTTTCAATTAATTCATCTGCAAACTCTACAATCTTTCCACATGATGAACAAACTAAATGATCATGGTGCAAATTTAAAGTAAGCTCATATCTTTTAGTTCCATCACCAATATCAAGTGATTCAACAATCTTTAAATCTTCAAAAAATTTCATGGTTCTATATACTGTTGCAATACCAATATCAATATTATGCTTCTCTTTTGTTTTCATTACAATTTTCTCAACTGTTAGGTGTTCATCAGAGAAAAAAAGGATTTTTAAAATATAATCTTTTTGAACAGAGTTTTTAAACCCAAGTTTAGAAACATGGTTTTTAAAATTTTTTAAAAAAGTATCAAAATCAATACCATATTTATTTTCCATTAACTTATTCCTTTAACCACTATAACTATAAAACTTAGTAACAAAACTATAGTATAAGGTTTCCATAAACTTTTTTGAATCTTCATATTTGCCCTAAAAAACATTGAATTCTCTATATTATTCCTTCTCATAATTTAACCTTGATAATAACTATCAGTATAATACAATTTAAAAACTTAAGTCAATATTAATGATAATATTTGTTGTTTTTTTAAAATAATTTAATAACCGATATACTAACTTTAAAAATATAATTAAAATATGCTTATTAAATAAGCAAATTGGACAAATATTATAAAATTAATGATACTTATTATCATTTTTAAATAAAAATTAAGCTTACTTATTTTAAAATTTCTTAGTTATCACAATTTAAGGAAAAAAATGACTGTACTTACTTCAGTTAATAGTGTAGCAAGTAATGCAATAATAGGCTCAGTTGCAATAAAACTTTTTGACTCATTAGTAAGCTCAAGATTCTCTCAAAAAAATGACAAAAAAAAATGGCTCAGAGAAAAAAAACTAAACCTTTTTTCTCAATTATCTGAAGAGGTACTAAGCATAAATTGTGATAATCTGAATGAAAAGAGAAAAGTCATTAAAGAGATTTCATCAAAAATTATTCTTCTAATAGAAGATAGAAATTTAAGAATAAATCTTAAAAATTACTCCTTTATTCTTGATGAGTTCGAGTGCTACAAAAGTGACATTGACTTGTGCGCATTAAATGATGAATTGATTCAAACTTTAAGTAAGCATATGAAAAAAATGTAGTTATCCTACAATGCTTTATACTACTCTTTTTCTCTTTATAATAATTAAACTTTCATAAATTGATAATCGTTATTAATATTAAGTACTTATTAAGATTTCTTCATTTATAATGCCCAAATATTTATGATAATAAATATCATTTAAAGAAAACAAAGGAACATTTATGTCAAAAACAAAACTTATTACTGCATCAATTAGCTTTATTGTCGCATTAACTTTTGCTGGTTGTGCAAATAACTCTCAACATATAGAAACTTCAAAAAAAGAGAGTTTTCAAACCTTACCTCTATTAACATCTTATGCAAAAATTGCTCAAGCTAATTACAATGATGCCTTAAATGATGCAAAGGCTTTAGATTTAGCAATTAATGAGTTTATAAAAAATCCAACAGAAGCAACATTAGCAAATGCAAAAAAAGCTTGGTTGCAATCAAGGGAGTCTTATGGTCAAACAGAGATTTTTAGACTAGCAAATGGTCCAATTGATGCTGAAGAAGGTTGGGTAGCTGAAAAATATGGTGCTTTAGAAGGACAAATTAATGCTTGGCCTTTAGATGAAAATATGATTGACTATACTATTGATGCTGATGGTAAGAAAACTTCAGGAAATATTATTGATACGATTGGAACATTTAATCCAGGAGGTGAAGATTCATCTACTGTTGATGTAACAGAAATTACAATTGACGCAATTACTGCATTAAATGAAAATGGTGGTGAAGCTAATGTTGCGACTGGTTATCATGCTATTGAGTTTTTATTATGGGGGCAAGATCAAGACTACTCTAATTTTGTAAAAGATGCAATTACAAATGGAGCAAAAACAGCTGGGCAAAGACCACTTTCTGATTTCACTTCTGATAAAAATGCTCTAAGAAGACTTGATTATTTAAAAGCTGCTACTACTAAAATAGTTGCAGATTTAGAACTTGTTGCTTCTGCTTGGGAGAAGGATGGTCTTTATAAAAATGCCTTTTTAAATAGATTAACTGGAGAAAATATAGAGAAAAATATCCCTTCAAATAAAGCTTTAAAACAAATTATTGCAGGAATGGGAGTCTTTATTAAATCTGAACTTGCAAATGAAAGAATCGCCGTTGCAGTATTAACTCCATCTGAAGAGGATGAACACTCTTGCTTCTCAGATAATACACATAGAGATATTGTAACTAACTACTTGGGATTTAAAAATGTATTAACATCTACTTATATGGGTAAATCTTTTGGACCATCTTTACTTGACAGGGTAAATGCCAAAGATAAAGCAAGAATTGTAGCTTTAATGTCTTCAATTGAAAAGAAAATTGCAAGTATAAACTATATTGCAATGACAAAAGAACATTTTGATTATCAAATTCAACCAAATAATCCACAAGCAAAAGTTATCGTAAAATTAAAAAATGAGTTGAGAAAATTTGGTGATGAGATGGTAGTAGTTGCTAAAGCAAATGGAATTTCTTTAAGTATTGATGATGTTACAGATCCTGAAGAGACAAAAATTTAATAATAAAAACTCTTTTTTTAGTAAAAGCTTTGTAGCAATTTTAGCTACGGGGCTTTTTGCTGTTGCAGGATTAGGAAATGAGTTATTAAGTAAGAAAAATAGTTTAACTCTATTAGAACCTAGTTCTACACTAAATAATGAGGAGTATGATATCTTTATTTTAGGAAAGAGTTTTTTTAGAATTCCTTGGGTTGAATCACCAAGTGCCACAACAGCAAGAGATGGCTTAGGACCTTTATATAATGCAAATACTTGTATAAGTTGTCATCCTGGAAATGGTAGAGGTATTTTGTACAATAATAAAGGAAATTTTTCAAGAAGTTTAATCCCTAAACTATCTATTAAAAGTAATGATTCAATCGAACATAAAAACATACTAAAAACTAACGCAGTAATTCCTGAGCCAACATATGGTGAACAAATTGCAATAAATGCTATTCATGGAGTTCCTTTTGAGGCAAAGGTTGGTATTACTTATGAAGAGATTAAAATTAAATTTCCAGATGGAGAAGTGGATACAATTTTAAAACCAAACTATGCTCTAAAAGATTTACAGTATGGTAAGCTTCATAAAGATACAATTATCACTTTTAGATTAGCCCCTAGTTTAAATGGATTAGGGCTTATACAGGACATTCCAAATAAAGATATTCTAAAAAATGAAGATGAGTTTGATAGAGATGGTGATGGTATTTCAGGTCGGGCTAATTATGCTTATTCTCCCATAACACAAAAGTTTGAACTAGGAAAATATAATTGGAAAGCTTCAAATACTTCAATTAAACATCAAACTGCAAATGCTGCTATCAATGATATAGGTCTTACAACAAAATATTATCCAAATGATACTTGTACAAGTGTTCAAAAAAAGTGTTTAAAAGCACCAAAAGCAAGGGATTCAATTGATATTACTGAGCCAAGACTTGATGCTATAACTTTTTATATCAAAAAACTAAAAACATATAGTGCAAAAAAGACAAAAGAGTACCAAGAAGGTTTAGAAATTTTTAAACAAATTGCTTGTGACAAGTGTCATATAGATTCATTTACTACAAAAAATGGGATTAAAATCTCACCATTTACAGACCTACTTTTACATGATATGGGAGAAGGCTTAGCTGATGGAAGAAGTGAATTTAAAGCATCAGGAAATGAATGGAGAACTCCACCTTTATGGGGACTTGCACTTCACGAAAAAATTACTGGCAAAAAGCCAAGACTTCTACATGATGGAAGAGCAAGAGATTTCCAAGAGGCTATTCTTTGGCATGGAGGAGAGGCATTAAAATCAAAACAAAATTATATGAATCTAAAAAAAGAAGAGAGAATGAAACTTCTTAAATTTTTAAATGAGATATGAAATGAAACTTTTAAAAACATTAGTAATCTTTCTGTTCTTATCAATTTTTGCAATTGCAAATGACAGAAATGAAAATATTGAAATAATGAAAAACCTTTATGAAAAGGTGATTTTAGTAGATATTGATAAGAGCCTATATGCTCTTGAAAATATTAGAAAGCATATTGAAAAAAAAGAAGTAAAAAGAAGTAAAGAGGAGTTTAAAAAGCTTATTAAAGCATGGAAAAGTGTAGAGAGTTTTTATATTTTAGGTGATTTAAATGAAGATTTTATTGATACTCCAAGACTAATTGATATCTACCACAATGGAAATGAGGATATTACAAAACAGCTTGATAGAGCAATTTTAAGTGAGGATGAACTAAAAATTGTATTATTTAAGAACTCACTAAAATCAATAAACGCTTTAGAGTATATCCTTTATGAAAAAGATATTAAACAAAAAAAAATAAATGATATTGCATTAGCAATTACAAATAGAATCTATAAGCATATTGAAGATATTAAACAAGAGTATCTTTTGCAAAAAACTGAATTTATAAAAAATATTAAAAAAGCAAATGCACTTGTTATTAATACACTTATTCAAAGCTCATATAAATTAAAAGAGTGGAGAATTGGTGATGTAATTGGTTTATCAAAAAAATATGAAGGAAGTTTTGATAATAGAAGAGCAGAGTACTACTTAAGTAAAAACTCAGCGTTTGCAATTGAAGCTATACTACATACATATAAAAATATTTTAGATAATCCAGAATATAAAGAGTTTGGAGATTATATAGTTAACTTTACTGATGGTAAACAAATTAGTAAACTAAGAAGTTCGTTAAAAAATAGTCTTAAACTTGTTAAAGAGATTAAAAACGATGATTTTTCAAATGCAAAAGAACTTTTTGAGGAAATAAATAAGATTCATGTGATTTTATTTGTTGAGATGGTTGAAGAGTTATCAATTAATGCTAAAATTTTAGATGCTGATGGTGACTAAACTTGAATGAATTTCTATTTTTTGAGTATTTAATAAATCCAGATAAAAGAACTTATTGGATTTATATACTCACATCAGTTGGTATTGGGCTTATTTATCTTTTCTTTAATAAAAAAGCTCTAAAAGTAAATCTATCCTCAAAGCTTTGGCTTCACCCAAGTGCAAAGCTTGATTATTATTACTTTATTCTCTCCTATTTTATTAAAGTTATTATGATTTTTCCAATAGTAATTAGTGCAAAAACCGTTGCTTTTAATATTAACAAATATCTTTATTTAGTGTATGGATTTAATCAAATTGAAAATATTTCATATGAAACAATAGTTGTTTTATATACTATTACACTATTTATTCTTAGTGATTTCACTAGATATTGGCTCCACAGACTTTTACATACTATTCCATTTTTATGGGACTTTCATAAGGTACATCATAGTGCTAAGGTATTAAATCCTTTAAGTTTTTATAGAGTTCATCCTATTGAAAATATTCTATTTGGATTTAGGTACTCTTTAAGTGTTGGATTTGTTACTGGTATTTTTATCTACTTTTTTGGTTCAAAAATTGGAATAATTGAAGTTCTAGGAGCAAATATTTTTGTTTTTGTTTTTTCAAGTTTAGGTGCAAACTTAAGACACTCTCATATTCCTTTAGCCTATTTTACTTTTTTGGAAAAGTGGATAATTTCTCCAAAACAACATCAAATTCATCACAGTAGAAAACACTTTGATAAAAATTATGGTGGATATTTGGCTATTTGGGATAGAGTTTTTGGAACATTAAAACTATCTTCTGAAGTAAAAGTATTAAAGTTTGGAATAAAAAAGGAACAAATGAAAGATTATGATTCATTAATAAAAATTTTGATTTTCCCATTTATAAGTATTTTAAGAAGGAGAAAAATATGAAATATTTAAAATTTGTAGGCACTCTTTTTGTAAGTGCCCTATTCTTTACTGCATGTACAACAGCTTTAATAAGTAAAGAAGAACAAACAAAAAAATTAAAAATGAAAGAGCAACTAGGTAAAGCTTTGTACTTTGATAAAAACCTTTCAAAAAATAGAACCCAATCTTGTGCAACTTGTCATAACCCTGACTCAGGATTTGTTGATAATAGAGATAATGGAGTTGATGCTATGGCATCCCTTGGGGATGATGGACACTCATTAGGAGATAGACAAGCACCAACTGCCGCATATGCTATGTTTAGTCCCAAATTTCATTATAATGAAAAGAAGAAAAAATATCTAGGAGGACAGTTTTGGGATGGTAGAGAAAATACTTTAGCTGAACAAGCAGGAGGTCCTCCAACAAATCCAATTGAAATGGGAATGCCAAATAAAAAAAGTGTTGTGGAGAGAATAAAAGAGAATATTTACTACATAGAAACATTTAAATCTATTTATGGCAAAGATATTTTTAATTCAGATAAAAAAGCATATTTAGCAATGACTGATGCAATAGAAAAATTCGAAATGACAGAAGAGTTCGCACCTTTTGATTCTAAGTATGATAGATATTTAAAAGGAGAGTATGATTTAACACCCCTTGAAGATTTAGGAAAATCTATCTTCTTTTCAAACAATAATAGCTCGTGTGCAACTTGTCATGTACTTAAAGGTGAAGATAAAAAAGGTGAAACCTTTACTAATTATGAGTATCATAATATTGGTATCCCAATAAATAAAATTTTAAGAGCTAAAAATGGTGTAAAAGATATTGATAAAGGCTTGTTAAATAACCCTACTGTAAGTGATAAAAAAGAGCTTGGTAAATTTAAAGTTCCTACACTTAGAAATGTTGCAGTAACTGCTCCATATATGCATAATGGTGTATTTAAAGATTTAAGAACTGTTGTTGAATTTTATGATAAATATAATAATAAGGAGAGATTAATTAATCAAGAAACTGGTAAACCTTGGGCAGATCCAGAAGTAAAAGATACTATTTCACATAAAGAGCTAAAAGCAAAAAAACAAAATGATAGAAAGATTGACGCACTTGTTGCATTTATGAAGCTATTAACAGATAAAAGATATGAACATCTTTTAGATAATAAATAAGAGAAATTTTCTTCTCTTATTTTAAAAACTTTATTTTTTAAATTGAGCTAAACTTACTGCACTTTCATAAGGAATATAGTTTAGTTTTTGAATTTTGTCATACTCATATACATCATTATAAAACTTTAATTTTCCATTTTTAATATATGAAGTTAAATATGTAATATGAACAGGAAGTTTTTTTGTTAAATTTACTGTTCTCATTTTACTTCCTAAATAAGTTTGCCTAATACTTTCATATGTTTTTGGAGTATATTTTTTTGTAATATGTTTCATAAAAGAGATGGGATGTTCTAATCTTATACAGCCATAACTTACTAATCTTTTATCCTCTTCATCTATTTTAAATCTCCATCTTCCTATTGTATCATGCATATAAACGGCATAATTATTTGGAAACATAAATTTAACTCTCCCCATTCCATTGCTTCTTGAAGGTATTTGAATAAATCTATATGGAATATATTTACGATTCTTTTTTAGATATTTTTGCCAATTTACATCCTTGAAATTTACTGCTTTTAATTCTAAGTTATAATAGTTTTTTCTTATTACTATATTTTTTCTTTTTAGGTAGTTTTTATCCTTTAAAGCTTTAGGAATAATTGTTTCTTTTGTAATGGAAGTAGGAATATTCCAAGCAGGATTTATGATAAAGTGTGAAAGATAACTAGATAAAACTGGTGTTTGCCTAACCTTTTTACCTATAATAGTACCAAATACCCTTTCAATTTCACCATCCTCATAAAGAGTAAAGTTGTAAGAAGGAATATTTAATTGAATAAAATTTTTTTCATTATAATCTTTAAGTAATTTTAACCTTTCGATATTAAGTTTTAATCTATTGTACTCCTTTTTTGAAAGAGTATTAATATCCAATTTTTCTATTAATTGGAAAAATTTAGGATGGAAAGGTGTATATCTACTTAATATACTTTCAACACTACTACTTGATTCAAACTCTTTGATTAACTCATTCTTATCAATTTTTTGTGTATAAAACTCATAATGCTGTTTTCTTTTTTTATATTTTGCAAGATTAAGAGTTTTTTTAAATGTTTCTTGATCCATACAAGAGTTTGCTAAATTATTTGTGTACTCATAAAAAAGCTCTTTTAGAATTTTTGATTTCTCTTTATTATTTGGCATTTTTTTTATTTTTAAATATTTTTCATAACTTGAACATAAAGAAGAGTAGTTGTCATTATCTAAAATATTTAAAAACTCTTTTTCATTTTTTGTTAAATAGTACCTCTCTTCTTTTTTTTCATCATCATTCTCATATGAAAATAATGATTCATTTGTTTCAAGCTGACCTAGATTATTAACCTTATTTGCACAAGCAGAAAAAAATAATAAAAAAATAATAAAAATTAACAAGAATATTGATTTCATGGGTTTCCTAAAATTATTTTTAAATTAT
>CAYZST010000004.1:24526-32702 GCA_964480765.1 uncultured Arcobacter sp.
CAGAGTCTTCAACTTTATTTTCTACATTAATATCAGCAAATAATAGTCCAAGAGATAAATTTTTCGTAATTGAGTAATCAAGAGTAAAATTAAACTCTTTATCCTTATTAGAGTTATACTTTGTTTCTCCATAAATTGCACCAAGTTTAACACCTGCAATTTCATAATTTAAGTTTAAATAAGAGGTATTAGCACCAGCTTCAAAAACACTATTACCCTCTTCAAAAGGATTGATATTATCACCAAATGTATTCATGCGACCTACTCCTTGATCATCATCAGTTGTTATATAACCAAGGCCAATTCCTAATCCTTCAAAATTTAATCTACCTTCTAAATGAAAAATCTCTCCATCTTCTGGACTGTTAGCAAGTTCACTTTCTGCTGTATGTGCTGTAACTCCAAAAAACTCTGTATCATAATCAACTTTTAAACCATACCACTTTGCCAATTTATCCGCATCATAGTAGTATGGATTGATAACTAATCCTTTAATACCTTCATATTTTGCATCTAGAACATAGCCATTTTCATTTGTATAAAATCTTGAAAAACTTTCTAAAGCTCCATCATTATCAGCTGTTGCACCTCTTCTTGTTCCACCTAAAATAATTGTTGTATCAGGAATTGCAGTGATTGATAAAACAGCTGATTCATGAAAATCACTCATCCACTCTAAATCAATCTCTTGTCTACCAATTTTTAATCCAAAATATTCATTTGTATAAGAGAGATTTGCTGTATGTAATAGAGCTCTTGGTTCAGTTCCATCTGCATAATCATTCTCCTCTACTTCAGAAAAATTATGGTTTCCTCTAAAGCCTACTTCTGCTTTAAATCCATAAAAATCTCCTGTTTCATATCCTAAACCAATAGACCCCATAGTATAACCTGAATCCAGGTCATCACCACTATTATTATGCCTTTCACCATAAAGTGTTACATCACCACTAAGTGTACCACTCTTAACAGCTTCATCAAAGCTATTTTGTGCAAGAAGGCTACTACTTAGTAGTAACGATGATATAACAATACTTGTTTTTTTCATTTGTTTTCCTTTCTTTTATAAAGTATATAAATTATACTTATAAAGGAAATAGTACAAAATAAAAACTTAAATTATTATAATATTAATAATGGTTATTATTACTAGATAATATTTTTTATATCATTACACCAATTTTCAATTCTTTCATCTGTAAGTTCAGACTGATTATCTTCATCTATTACAAGACCTACAAACTTATCGTTAATAGCTGCCTTTGACTTATCAAAATCATATCCTTCTATTGAAGTATATCCAATAATATTTGCTCCATTATTAGAAACTACTTCATATAAGATTCCTAAAGCATCTGCAAATTCATCTCCATAGTTATCTTGATCTCCTAAACCAAAAAGAGCTACTTTCTTACCACTAAAATCAATCTGTTTAAACTCATCAAAACAATCTTCCCAATCATCTTGAAGTTCACCCTCTCCCCAAGTGGGACTACCAATAATTAAACTTTTGCACTCTCGAATTTTATCGATACCCTCACTTGAGATATCGATGATTTCAAAACCCTCTAACTTATTATGGATTTTATTTGCTACTTCTTCGGTATTTCCAGTGCTACTTGCATAAAAAATTGCTTTCATTTTTATCCTTATCTTAATGTTGATCTTAATGAGTATGGAATAAGTTTAATCTCATACTCTTTTGTTTTTATTTGATTATCACAATTAATTTTTATATGTCTATTAAAGTTTTCATTTTTAGGATAAACTAAATATACTTGTTTGAACTCTGTTGTTTTAATGCACTCTATTGCTTTTTTTATATGAGTATCAATCTTTAAATCATTTGAATCTAAAAACTCCCAAAAAGTAAAAATTTTTGTATTAAACATATGTATATCAGATTTGATTTCAATAGAGTCAGAATCTACTTTTATCTCTTTATTTTCATTAGATTTTAAAATCTTATTAGAGACAAAGTTTTTAAATATTTTTTGTGCATCTAAATAAAATGAAAAATTCGATTCTTCTAATATATCAATTAAAGCTTCTGCTTTCTTTATATTAGATTTAAAAAAACTATTTTTCATTGAAAAACTTAAAGAGTTTTTATGAAGTTTTTTTAAAAAGTTATTGATTTTATTTGTTCTTTTTACATCAATTATTTTTATTGGTGTTCTAATATAAGCATCAAATTGTAGATTTTTTATAATTTTATCTACAAATATATCAAAAAGAGTAAGTTCTTTACACAAAGCTATCTCTTCTTTTGAAAATTCCAAAGATGATGAAAACTCTTGATTAAAAAGTTTAAGAAACATTATTCTTTTATTAACATCAGAATGAAATTTATCAAAAGAGGGAATAAACTCATTTTCTAAATCAAAACCTATTTTTTTCATATTAATATTCATTTATCAATTTTGTTGCAATTTGTGCAATATAATTTCTATCAACAGAACCATACTTCATTTTAAATAGTTTAACAATGGAACAAACCATTTTAGGATTAGCTTCTAACCCCGAAGTTCTAATAAACCTTCTTATCTCTGTTTTTATGGTTAACTCTGACATTCCTTCTCCTTATTCAAAAGATTACTTCCTACCTAAAATTCTAATATCAATATTCGTTGTAAACTTATACTTTATAAAGTTTGAATCAAGAAAATGTGCAATCTCCAGAAACTCTTCTAAGTCTGCATTTGATACTTCTTTTAGATTTACAACTCTATTGGTACTTGCTTCATATTTGTAATTTCTAAACCCATTTAATTTATTTATTATGATTTCACTCATATTTTAATCCTCACATTTATTCATTTTTAAGAATTTACATACCTCACAATAGATTGCACTTGCACTTCTTTTTGTACAAATTAGAGGTATATTTTTCTTCTTTGCCTCTTTTCTATATTTATACATTGCATTATGATTTAAAAAATCAGTAAGCATTAATATATAATCAGTATTGTGAGGGATATCTTTCTTACATGAACTTGATTTTTTCCTTGTATCCCAATGTGTAATTGTAAAATCACCAAATTCACTTAAAATACTTACAATAGTATCAATCTTATCACCACCGATAATTAAAACTGACATACTTTCTCCTTAATTGATAATCAATATCAGTATACTAACAATTCTAAACTTAAAATTGGCTGATTTTGATAACTATTATCATATAACTTAAAGTAAGTCTCTTTGTTATATAATACGAGTCAATTTAAATGGAGAGACTATGAAGAAACTATTACTAATTAAACTATTAATTATAATTATACCTATACTCATCCTTGCACAAGAAGTGCAAAGTGAAAAACAAAGTGATGAAGATAAACAAAATACAATTGTCGAAAAAACACTTTTAAAACAATTAGAAACAACAGAAACTATAATTAAAAAAATAAATGAAGAGATGTATACAACTGAATATATAAAAAAATTTGGATTTGACAAAAGAATAAATTATCTAATTAGTAAAGTAAATATAAATGAACAAGAACGTAATAGTATTGCCGTTATAAGAGACAAAATAAAAGTTTTATCTCTTCAAGAGGAGAGATTTTTTCTTAATACTTTAAGAGAAATTGTTGAAGCAAAAAAAACATTTAAAGATAAAGAGTACTATATAAATGTAATCAATAATAATATTGATTTGCTCTCTAATAATTCATATAAAGAGTTTAAGAAGTTCTTTGAAAAAGAGAAAGATATTGATAATAAAATCTCCAATGAGCTTACTGCTAACTATCTTGAACTAATTAATCAAAGTAATCAGCAACTATTTACTTTAAGATATATGCTTGAAAATATAGAGGAATTTAGAACAAGAAACTTCTTTATTGACGAATTTAATCTACAAAATATTATAGAAACTATTGATTCTCAACCACTTTTATCGACTATTTCAAAATTTACATCATACTACTTAAACTTTTCAATGGGTGAAATTTTTCTTGTAATACTTATAATTCTGTTTTTCAGACTTATAAACACAAGAATTATAATTTTTCTAATCTCTTTTATAAATAAAATCTTTATAGAAAACTATTTAAATGGAAAAAGTGAAGAAGCAGTTATTGTTGATGAAGATTTAAAACTCTATATTAAAAAATCAATAGGAAGACCTCTCATTTTTGCTCTTTATTTATTATCTATACATATCTCCATATATATACTAATAAAAGATAATAAACTATTAAATGAGATTACTCCTTGGATAAATACTTTTTATATAGGTATTTTAACTTGGGCAGTTTATTCATTATTATCAAATAGTATTTCAAACTTTGCCCAACACTTAGTTGATAAATACCCAAATGTAAGAAAAGAGATGATTGTTTTTATATTAAGAATTATAAAAATAGTTCTAATACTTTTAGTTATTCTTTTTCTATTTACTCAGCTTGGAATTGATATAAAAGCAATTGCAGCATCACTTGGGGTTGGAGGTATTGCCATTGCTTTAGCTTCAAAAGATACACTTACTAATTTCTTTGGTTCTTTAAGTATCATGGCTGATAACTCCTTTTCACAAGGAGATTGGATAGTCGCAAATAATGTTGAAGGAACAATTGTAGATATTAGAATGAGAACTACAAGAATTAGAACTTTTGATAATGCGATGATTACTATTCCAAACTCTGAACTTGCAAATACACCAATTAAAAACTATTCAAAAAGAAGAATTGGTAGAAGAATAAAAATGAGTATTTCCATTACTTATGAGAGTAATATAAATGATATTGTTAATTTAAAAAATGATATTCAAAAGATGCTTGAAAATCATCCAGATATAGCAATAGAAGAGGACTCTGTATATAGAAAAAGTAAAAAGTTTGAAGCAATAAAAAGAGAAGATTTACAAGGGGTTAAAAGAACACTGCTTGTATATATAAATGAGTATGATTCAAGCTCAATAAATATTCTTATTTACTGTTTTTCAAAAAGTCCAGTATGGGAAGATTGGTTAAGTGTAAAAGAAGATGTTATAGTAAAAGTAAATAACTTAGTTATAAAAAATAATTGTGAATTTGCCTATCCAACACGAACTCTATTTGTAAAAAAATAGAATTCGTACACTATAAAATAGTAATAAAGCTCAATCAAGTAAGTTTTTATGTCTATTAATATCTTTACTTATCTATTTATTTACTAATCTATCTGCTTTACTATTTAATTTTTTATATAAAAACTCTTTCTCTCTTTTTGTAAACTTATCATTATTTTTTATTATAGGTTCTTCCTTATTGTTATTTGTATCCTTAATCTCATCTTTTTGTTTCTCTTTTTTAAAAAGTGTTAAAATCAAATAAATTGAAAAAAGAATATTAAAAAGAATAATAAGCCATTTAGAAACCAAAGCAAGCTCTAGATATTCTAACTTATTTTTTAAACTTAAATATTCAACTACATCTGAATAGATAAAATTAGCAAATAAAGCTATAATAAGAAGAGAGCTAATTACTAACACACGTTTTCTAAACTTATATAAATAGTACCAAAATAGTGCTGATTTAACTTGTTTAAACATTTAAAACTCTTATACTAAAAAATCAAGTCCAAGGATTGCTAAAGCTCCAACAAGTGATTTAGTCTTTAAATCATCTTTAATTTTATTCTCCTCATCCAAAATAATTATCTCTAACTCTTCATCACTATAATCATCAAAACTCTTATGATTCTCTGCAAGCCTTGCTTTTGCACTTAATATCGCTTTTTCTCTAATCTTTAAAGTTACTGCTTCTTTTAATTCTCTACCTTTTATTGCTGGATAATCAAAAGCTTTTGTTATATTTTCTGAGGCAATATTAATTAATTTTGAGGAACTATTTTTTAGTTTATCTTTTAATCTCATTTTATTCCCAAATTTTTTATTTATTATATCATGCTTTACTTAATGATTTTTATCCTGAAGTTCACTTGCACTTTTTATTATATCAATACCAAATTTTAATCTTAATTTTTGAATTTGATTTGTAAGTGTTCTTTTTTTTATATCTTCTTCATACTCAAAAATATTATAGGTATAATCATTTGCTCTTGCAAAATTTGATACAGTTATATTTAGTTGGACAACCCCATGATTTTTATGATTGTCACTTTGTATAAAAAGCCTCTTCATTGTCTCTTTAAAATCATTTTCATTAAATATCCTATTTACACTTACTGAATTTTTTGATTTTTCTTTTGATTCATAGCTTATTTTCATTGCATAGTTAAGAGGATTTACATTCGCTTTTTTAACTAGAAAACATAAACATCTACTTAATATAAGAACTCGCCTAATTAACTCATCTCTATCATAAATAGTATCAAAAGTTCTTCCTATTCCAATAGATTTTTTCTCTTTTTGTAAGGTAAGTTTATTATCTCTTATTCCACATATTCTATTATATAAATCAATTCCAGATTTTTTCCAAGAATAAAAGAGTTCTTTTTTTCTTCTTACATCTCCTAAAGTCTGAATCCCATATCCCCTTAATTTTTTTTGAAACCCTTTTCCTATTCCAGGAAACTTCTCAATTGAAATATTTTCAATAAAATTTGGAATATGCTCAACACTTACATATTTTATTCCATCTGGTTTCGCATACTCAGTAATAAGTTTTGAAAGATATTTAGTACTTGCAATACCTATTGAAATAGGTAGTCCTAATTCATCATAAATCTGCTTTTTTAGTTTATATGCAAAATCAATTATCTCATTTTCATCAATGTATCCAGTAACATCTCCAAAAAACTCATCAATAGAAAACTGTTCAACAAGAGGAATCTCTTTTTGAAGTATCACTTTTAGTTTTTGTGATAAATCACGATATAAAGGGAAGTCTGGGGGAATCATCTTTAATGAAGGACAAAGCCTTAAAGCCTCATTAACACTCATTGCAGTTTTAACTCCATAAGTTCTTGCTTCATATGATGCAGTTGTTATTATTCCCCTTATTTTACCATTCTCATCTACAAAATAGTTTTTAAATGTCTTTTGACCTTCCTTGGTTAATATAGTACTTATAAAAGAGCCACCATTTTCATTAATCTTTCTAATCTCTTTTTTAGTAGAAAAGATATCTAAGTTACTTCTTCCTCCAACTGCAACAGGAATACCTTTTAAACTCTCATCTAAGGTTCTATGTGCTGAAACAAAAAAACAGTCAATATCAAGGTGAATAAACATAGTTTAATTTTAACATATTACATTTCATCTTGCAATAAGATTATAAAATGGAACATTTACTTAAACTCTTTTAAAATTTTTGATAAGGCTTCAAATTTTTCAACTTTTTCTTCATTTTGCAAGCTTTCATCTTCTAATTCGTTTAAAATATCTGCTGCATCATCTAATGCAACATTTAAACATGAACTTTTAATATAATGAGCCTTCTGTTTTATACTACTACTATCTGCTTTACTTATAAAAAATTCTAACTCTTCTAAATCTTTAAAAATCTCATCTTTAAACTTTTTAATAATCAAATTTGCAATTTTCTCATTTACCCCAAGTTTTTTTACAATCTTATCTATATCAAGTAACTTCTCACTTTTTTCAACTTTTATATCTTTTGACTTCTTAAAAGTTTTATTCTTTAGTAAACTTTCTAATATAGATTTTAACTCATAAATATTTATAGGTTTGCTTAGATATCCATTCATTCCTAACTTAAGGAGTTTTTCCTTATCCCCTTTAATTGCATTTGCTGTAACTGCAACTATAGGAAGAGTTTCCAAATTATTAACCTTTTCATACAACCTTATTTGCTTAAAAATCTCTATACCATTCATTATAGGCATATTAATATCTGTTAACAAAATATCAAACTTCTCTTCTTTGAAACTAGCAAGGGCTTCTTCACCATTTCCTTTAATAACATAATCAACATCTAATGCATCGAGCATATATTTAATTAGTTCCTGATTTGCAGGATTATCCTCTGCAACTAAAACTTTTGCATTATTAATATCACTATTTTCTGTTTGTACAGTTTTTTCGGTAAATCTATTTTTCTTAGTCTTTCTTAATAATTTTTGTAAAGAGTCATTTAATTTGGAAGGATAAAAAGGTAAAGTAATAAACTCCTCATTAGCTCTTTCTTTAATACCTTCTATATCCTTTTCATCATCTAATAATATTAAAAGTGGATACTTTGAATACTTTTTTCTAATTGAATCTAAT